>NZ_WUBV01000065.1:0-82259 GCF_009807105.1 Natrialba sp. INN-245
GCGTTCCATCTTTTCGATCGCCTCCTGGGCGGTGTCGGTGGTGTCGTCAGTGAGTTCCTCGGCGCGTTCGCTGGTGGCGCTTACCTCCTCGGCGTTGGAAGCGATCTCCTCGACGGTCGCCGAGAGGCCGGAGATCTCGCCTGCGATCTCGTTTATCGACCCCTCCTGTTCGTCTGCCAGATCGTCGATCCTCTCCGTCCGCCGTGTGACGTCGTCCGACACCGATCGAACCTCGTCGACCGACGATTTGACGCGCTCCGTCGCGGTTTCGAGGGCTTCTCGGCTGTCTTCGGTTCGTTCGAGTTTCGCTTCGTACTCCTCGATCTGGCGCTCGTAGTCGTCCAGTTTCGATTGCTGGCGCTCGAGTTTTGCCTCGTACGCCTCAACTTCATCGTCCCGTGCACTCGCGTACGCCCGCATCGCGAGTTGTTCGTCGACGTTTGCGATTCGGACGAACGCGAGCGCTCGATCGACGACGGCGTCGACTGCGTCCGAAACCCCGTTCGGTGAGTCGGCGTTGGTCGTGACGGCGCCACCGTCGGTTCGCTCGTCCTCGACCGGTTCGAGGTCGGTCTCGGGAGCGTATTCGGCTTTGACGTCGTCGGCGATCGCCCGGAGAACCCCCTCGTAGTATACTTCCCGAGATCCGAGGTAGGCGTCCGGACCGGCCGCGAGGAGTGTGGCGGTTTCGTTCCCCGAAAGCCGACGGTCGAAAAACGCCGCGTCGCACTCGCCGTGGGGGAGCTCCTCGAGTAATTCGCGTTGTTCTCGCTCGAGCGATCCGTCCAGCTCGTCTTGATCGAGGGCGTCGGCCGCTGGGTGTTCGCAAACGGCCTCGACGAATCCCGTGGCGAGGTCGTCGCGTTCCGCCGCGAACACGTGGGCGATCGACTCGAGCGTTCGTTCGTCGTCCGGACGAAGTGACGCAAGTTCTCTCGCCCGGTTCACGTCGGCGGATCCCACGTCGAACGTTTGAATGCGTCGGCTGGTATCGACGTCGGTATCGGTCGCTCCACCGTCGGATCTAGACATAGTCGAGAAAGTGGGAGACAGCTAAATAAGTGTTTTTGCACTTTGGACAGTGGTCGATGGTGCAGTCATGACAGTGGTCGATGGTGCAGTCATGACAGTGGTCGATAGTAGAGTCGTGACAGTGGTCGATAGTAGTGTCATGATCGTGGCCGGTGGTTCGGCCAGTGGTAATTCACTCGAGGGGTACGTAACCCACCGCTGGATACGGTGTCCAATTAGAACGATACCGTACAGCTGACCGTCCGATACGGTCTCTCGTCGCTCGGTACCGGTGATCGATGCTCCCGTTCGAGCGATCTCCGGTAACACGTGACAACAATTCGTATGGACCACGGGATCTCCCGTCCCCGTCGCGGACGGGGAGTTACCCCGTATTTTCGATAATCGCGTCGACGTCGAGCCAGGTGACGAGGCTGGTTCGGTTGTCGGTGTTTTTCTTGATGATCCCTTCGATGAACTCGTGTTGGTGGTCGGCCGTGGTGTCCATGACCGTTCCGGTCTCGTCGATCTGGGATTCCCGGTAGGTCACCGCCTGGGAGACGTCCGTGACGCGAATTCCGAGCTTCTGTTTGTCGTCGTCGCGTTTGAGGACGACGATGTACTGGTCGTCCGAACACTCGTTTCGTTCCACGTCGAGCATGGTCGTTGGATCGAGCACGCCGGTGATCTCTCCGCGGAGATCGGTGACGCCGTCGATCGCGTCCGGTCCACGAGGGAACCTGGTGATATCTTTCATCTCGACGATGGCGCTGATCCGGTCGATCTCGATGGCGTATCGGTTCTCGTTCAGGTAGAACTCGAGCATCTGAACGGTGTTTTTGGCGTCGTGGGCGGAGTGGATCAGCGTCTCGTCGCGATCGAAGACCCCCTCGTTTTCCCCGATCGAAGCCCTGCTCGCTTCGTCGACGTCAGCCTCGAGGGCGGACGCGTCGACGGTTGGTTCGGCCCCCATCGTCTCGGTCGCCGCCATCATGCTCGAGGTGTCGGCGATCGCCCCTTGGAGGGCGGCGTCGACGCCGCCCTGTGCGTCCGCCCCGGATGGATCGGTCGACTCCGCTCTCGATTCCGTCTCGGATGGGGCTGACACATTCGCCGTTGGCGGAGCGGTCGCCTCCGTATCGGGCGCACCAGCAGTCTCCGTGTCGGGCGCACCGCTCGCTGACGAAGCTGGCTCCGATTCGACGTGTTCGGATTCGTCGTACGAGACGGATTCTCCGCTCCCGTCGTCGCTGTTCGAGGCGTCGTCGCCCTCGATCGACTGTTCGTCCGCCTCGTCGGTCCGTTCGGATTCGGCGTCGGCGTTTTCGGCTGTGTCGTCTCGGCCGTTTCCGGTTCGGTTCCTGAGGTTACGAAGGCGTTCCGCTCTGTCGTCGGTCATGCGAGTACCTCCGTGTCGGTCATCGATTCCTCGACCTGTTCGGCGACATCTATGAATACCTCGGCCATATCGATCTCCTCGTCTGCTTCGAACACCGACGTTCCGGCGGTAAACGCCCGCTGGAGTGCGACGCGTTTTCGCACCCGGAAGATCGGGACATCCGGAAGCGCCTCCTCGAACCACGCGAGCATCGCTTCGTCTTCGCCCGTCGTTTCGATCCGGTTCGCGACGAGTGCGATCGGCTCGATCTCGAGGTCGTGTTCCATCTCGAGTGAGCCGACGTAATCGAACAGCAACTCGAGTGATCGCTTGCTCGTGGGTTCGGTCAGTGCGGGAATTACGATGTTCTCGGTCGCGTATAGGGCGTTGTCGGTGAGCACGCCGAGGTGGGGCGGACAGTCGACGACGACGTAGTCGTAATCGCCGTCGATCCCGTCCAACAGCGTCGCCAGACGCGTCTCGGGTCCGGACTCCTGTGCGAGCGCCGACGCGGCGGCGTTCATGTCGATGTTGCTGACGACGACGTCCATCTCCGCGTGCGAGTAGACGATCTCCTCGGGGGAGACGCCCGTCGGATCGATCAACGCATCGAGCAGCGACGGCGGTTCGGCGTCGTAGGCCTCGAGGAGGCCGAGTCCTTCCGTCGCGTTCCCCTGTGGATCGAGGTCGACGAACAGGACGTCGTGTCCGAGTTCGTTCAACGCACCGGCCAGGTTGACGGCTACGGTCGTCTTCCCGACGCCACCTTTCTGGTTTGTTACACACAGCCGAGCGGGTCCCGCCATTCGCTTGAGTCGTTTCAACTCTGCCTACATAACTGACACGGCCAAATCAGCCAGGGTTCCAGACAACGAGGCAACTCGACTGTCTCGATCGGCGGTATTGGCCGAATTCTTTATGCGCCGAACCTCACAATCCTGCCCCATGGCAGTGAACGTCTTGATCGTCGACAACTCCGAAGCGGTCCGATCAGTGCTTCGGGGGGCGATCTCCGAGGAGTTTCACGTCGTCGCGGAGGCTGGAGACGGCGAGGAAGCGATCGAGATCGCCCAAACGGCGGAGGTTGACGTCGTCGTCATGGATATCGTGATGCCGGGTGTCGACGGAATCGAAGCAACTGCCACGATCAAGGAACTCCATCCGGATGCGAAGATCATCTTCTGTACGAGCGTGACCCAACAGGAACGAATGGAACCGGCAATCGAGGCCGGGGCGGACGGCTACGTGACGAAGCCGTTCGAGAACAGTACGATTCAGAACGCGATCCACGACGTCATCTCCTGATGGTCCGAGCCGTCATTGCGGACGACTCCGCGGTCATGCGCGAAACGCTCGGCAAGATCCTGTCGGACGGCGGAATCGACGTCGTCGCGCGGGCAAAAGACGGGATCGAAGCGGTGGAACTCATCGCCGACTGCGAGCCGGATATCGCGACGATCGACATCCAGATGCCCGGATTGACCGGCCACGAGGTGATCGAACGCGTGATGGCGGAGAACCCGACGCCGATGCTCGTTATCAGCTCGCAGACGACCAGAAACGCCGACGCCACCTTCGAGGCGTTAGAGGCCGGCGCGGTCGACTTCATCGCGAAGCCCTCCGGGGACAACTCGGTCGACATCTGGACCCAACAGGACAAGATCGTCGACCGCGTTCGTGCGGTCGCGGGAGCGACCGTCGACACGAGAGACGACGATCGAGGGCGCACGATCCGAAGCGCGACGCCGACGGTCGACGCTACCGACGAGTTCCCGTCCGATCCGACGCTCGTCATCGGCGCATCGACCGGCGGTCCGCGAGTCGTAGAGCGCGTGCTGTCCGAACTTCCACACCGAGCAGGATTACGAATCCTGGTAGTACAACACATGGCTGATCATTACACGAAACGATTCGCGAAGCGTCTCGACGAACGAACCGACTACGAGATCCGTGAGGCAACCGACGGCGATACGGTCGGGCCCGGCGAGGGAATCCTCGCGAAAGGCGGGTATCACCTCGAGGTGACCGACGTGACCGGCGGTCGGCTCACGGTGGCGAACGACGACGGCCCCAAACGTCACAACGTCAGGCCGGCGATCGACGTGACGATGGAGACTGCAGCGACGCACGTCACCGGAAATCTCGTCGGCGTCGTCATGACCGGGATGGGTGCCGACGGCGCGGCGGGCCTCGAGTCGATCGCCGACGCCGGCGGCAAGACGATCGTCCAGGACGAGGAGAGCTCGCGGGTGTACGGGATGCCGAAGGTCGCCGCCGAGCGAGTCGACGTGGATATGGTTCTCCCCGAGGATCGGATCGCCGAGGGGATCACCAACGCGTTCAGGGGGTGGTCCTCGTGAGCGATCCGACGAGTACGTTCGTCCAGGAGAGCCAGGAGGACATCCAGCAACTCAACAACGCGCTGTTGGATCTCGAGAACGCCGACGACCCGGAGAACTCCGATTCGATCGAGACGGTGTTCCGGGTCGCACACAATCTCAAGGGTAACTTCGGCGTCATGGGGTACACCGACGCAAGCGAGATCGCCCACGCGGTCGAGGACTTACTCGACTGTATCCGAAGCGGCGAACTCGCGGTGACGGGCGAGCGGATGGACCTCATCTTCAGCGGCGTCGACCTGCTCGATCGGATGGTCCAGGAGATCTCCGAGGACGGAGAAACCGAGACCGACCCGGAGGCGACGATCGAGGAGATCCGGGCGTCGATCGACGACGAACGAACCGACGGCGAGGACGACGCTGGGGCCGACGAATCCGCCGGCAACGCCGAGAGCTTGGGCGACGTCTCGTCGGGACGGGACGTTCCACTCGAGGCGCTCTCCGAGGAGATCGACGCCGAGTTGCCGGCGGATGCCGACGTCTACCGTGCGGTCGTCGAGTTCGAGGAAACCGGCTCGGAACACGTCGACGCCATGTTCGTCATCGATGCGATCAAAGACGAGTACGACCTCGTCGGCCTCGAGCCGGACAGCGCAACGATCGAGGACGGCGAGTTCGACGCCTCGTTCGACGCCTACGTGCTGACCGATCCGGACGTCTCGACCGACGAGGTGGCGGCGTTTTACGAGGACAACCGATACGTCGATGCGGTTGCCGTCTCCCAGGTGACCGACGAGATCGCCGCCGAGCGGACGGAGACTGATGAGGACGGCGACTCGGACGGCGAGGACGACGCCTCGACAACCGACTCGGGTTCCGGGTTCGCCCACGCCAGCCAGGAGGTCGAGTCGATCAGGGTCGACGTCGAACAGATCGATCAGCTGTACAACCAGGTCGAGGAGATGGTGACGAGCCGGATCAAACTCCGGAAGATCGTCGAGGAAAACGAACTGGTCGAAGCGGAGGACGAACTCGAGGAACACGGCAAGATTACCGCGAGCCTCCAGGATACGGTCCTCGAAATCCGACTCGTTCCGCTGAAGAAGATCGTCGGTAACTTCCCGCGGGTCGTTCGCGACCTCGCTCGCAAGCAAGAAAAGGAGATCGACTTCCAGATGGACGGCGTCGACATCGAGATGGATCGGTCGATTCTGAACGAACTGGGGGATCCGCTGATGCATCTCATCCGTAACGCCGTCGATCACGGGATCGAGCCGCCGGAGGAACGCGAACGGAGGGGAAAACCGAGAGAAGGGACGATCAAGCTGATCGGCGAACGCGACCGCGACCGCGTCTCCGTTACGGTCCAGGACGATGGTCGCGGACTCGAGGTCGAGGAGATCCGAGAGAAGGCGATCAATCAGGGTGTCCTCACCGAGGAAGAAGCCCGTGTCCTCGAAGACTCGGAGGTGTACGACCTGATCTTCCACCCCGGATTCTCGACGACGGATGAGGTCACGGAGGTCAGCGGGCGCGGTGTCGGCATGGACGTGGTCAATCAGGTTGTCCGCGGCGTCGACGGTTCGATCAGCGTCGAAAGCGAACCAGGAGCGGGAACGAGCGTGACGCTAATGTTGCCGGTGAGCGTCGCCATCGTCCGCGTCCTCTTCGTTACCGTCGGGGACGAAACGTACGGGGTACCGATCAAGAACATCGACGAGATCTCCGAACTCGAGGACGTCACGATCGAATCGGTCGAGGGTCGCCAGACGGTGACACACGACGAGCAGGTCTATCCGTTGCTCTCTCTTGGCGAGCGACTCGACGTTCCGACCGACGAACCCTCGCCGGACGATATGGTCATTCGGATCACCGAGTCAGTTCGCCAGGTCTGTCTCCGGTGTTCGGACGTCGTCGGCCAGGAGGAGGTCGTGATCAAACCGTTCGAAGGGGTTCTGAGCGGTGCCCCGGGAATCAGCGGCGCATCGGTGCTCGGGGAAGGGGAGGTCGTGATGATCCTGGACGTGGACACGCTGTGACGGTGAACGTGTCCGGGTCTGACTCGAGCGCTGCTGGTCTCTCCGTCGTCGGGGATGTGGACCCGACTGGGTGTCGGCCGGAGTTGCTGTTCGGGGATGGTGGGCCCGACTGGGTGTCGGCCGGAGTCGCTGTTCGGGGATGGTGGGCCCGACTGGGCGTCGGCTCGAGTCGGTGGTGGCGACGATGACTGATCCGGCAGATGGGCCACATCGCCACGACCCGCCGGAGGGGGCCATCCTCGTCGGCATTGCCGACTTCGCGGTGACCGACGAGACGGTGTCGCTCAAGACGAGCGGGCTCGGCTCGTGTATCGGCGTTGCGATACACGACGAGTTCGCCGGCGTCAGCGGACTGTTACACTTCATGCTCCCATCGGCGACGGCCGCGAACAGTCGTCACCACCCGATGGCGAAGTTCGCCGATTCAGGGTTGTCGTCGATGCTGTCGGCGTTTCGTAACCTTGGTGGGGAGCCGAGCCGGGCGTGGGCGAAAAGCGCCGGCGCGGCGACGATGGTCGACTTCGACGGTGGCGATCGAACGATCGGCGAACGGAACGTCGACGCGCTCTGTCGTGAACTCGAGGACAACGGCGTGACGTTGGCCGCGACGGACTTTGGCGGACAGTACGGGCGGTCGATCGAGTTCGATCCGGAGACGGCGTCGCTCATCGTCAAGCGGGCGGATGGCGTCGAACGAGTCCTGTGATACGCTCTGCTGTACTGTGAGACTGCTGTGCGTCAGTACCGCCGCACCCGGAAAACGGGGCCCGTGTGCGGCAGACAGCGACAGCAATCCGTATGGGTCACAGAGGCGTCTCGAGAGAATTGCTCAGTACCGTCCCAAGCGTCGACTGATGAGTGAAACCAGTCACCCACACACGGTTTCACCCATCAGTGCAGGCTTGGGACGCCACTCAGTATCGAGTCAGCGGTCGTCGGTTCGGTTCTCGTCGGATCCTCGGTTCGACGAATCGGTCCCGTCCGAGTCGTCTGTCGGCTCTTTTCGTGGTGTCGTCCCGTCACCTTCGTCGCCGCTCGCTCCGGTGGTGTCCCGTTCGTTTGCGGTTCGATCGCCGCCTTCGGCCTCGTTCTCTGGCTCGTCGGTCGACTCCTCGTGGTCGGTGCGCTGGTGACTATCCCCGAGAGACCGACCGAACACCGATCGGTCCCCGTCCGACCCGCTCTGCGGTCTGGTTCCACCGCCCCTCTCGAGAAACGAGGGCTGTCGGACCCGATCGGTGCTGTCGTCCGGTCGGGAATCGACCGCCATACGGCGAAGTGCAGCGGGGACGGTCGTCTCCTCGAAGATATCTGCGTCAGGGTCGATGTCGTCGAATTCGTCGTCCTCACCCCGGTCGGGCGCTTCGACGACTGTTTTTTTCTCGACGAGCATCTCCCAGACCTCGTCGTCGTCGGCCGATTCATGCACTTCTCTCGCCTCGTTTCGGCCCTTCTGGTAGGCCAGATCGACGAAGCTCTGAGCGTAACTCGTCTCCGTCTGGGACTCGAGGCGCTCGAGTTCGCCCGGATGCGTTTCGCCAAGCCGTGCCGCCACGCCGAGTGCGAACGCACGTCGGACGACCTCTTCGCGGTCGTCGATGCGCTCCCAGTCGGTGCCGAAGGCTCGTTCGTACATCTCAGCTCTGGATCTTCTCGCTGGGGTCGACGCGCAGTCCGTGGTCCGTGAACTCGACCTTGCGGATATCACAGTCGATTTTCGTCCCCCGCATCTTGATGATCTGGATGCCCCGTGTCATCCCGCCGGACTCGAGGTAGTTGTGCATGAAGATGACGCCGTGAGCGAGATAGTGGCCGTCGGTGTAGGAGGTCGGGTCCGTCATCTCGGAGATCAAAAGCACCGTCGCGTCGGCTCGTTTCAGTTTCGTGAGGAACTTGATTAGCGCGTCGAGGTCGTCGGAGAAGTAGTACTCGAGCAACATCGCGGAGTCGATGACGAGTCGATCCACGCCTTTCGATTCGACGAACGCGACGAGCTGGTTCGCCAGGTTGTCGACGCTTTTGGGAAACTCGCTCGAGTTCCGTGACGACGACGAGAGGAGACGTTTGGCCTCGCTCTCGAAGGCGTTTATCACCTTCACGTGGCCCGAGTTGACCGCCTGGTCGAATCCGAACGAGTAGTTACCGAGATCCGAGACCAGCTCCGCTTCGGTTTCGTGAAGCGTCAGAAACAGCGTCGTCTCGCCGTCGATCGCCCCTTTCGTCACGAACTGTGCACAGAACGTCGTCTTCCCGCTTCCTGGGGGGCCGCTGATCACGTACAACCGGTCTTTCGGGATGCCGCCGTCGACCAGCGCGTCGAAGCCGGGTACGCCCGTTGTGATTCGCATTATCAACGAACAGGTTTGTCTCGAATAAATAAATTCTGTATTTATATTGAGTTTCACAGCTGGGAAATAACGTCGGACGACACCGTTCCGGCGGAACCGCCGCCCGGGTCGGGGGTTGCGCCGGAATTGACCGACAGGAAACCGTATGACTCGCGTGCTACCGCCGGTTACGTGTGGTTCGCGATGAGGATCCCGTCGGTCCGGAGAACGACGCCGATATCGCCGGAAACTCCCTGAAAGACCTCCTCGTGAGCGGTGATGTCGTCGACGCCAGCACCGACTTTGAACTGGCTGACGTTCGGCAACGATCCGAGATCGCGGCGTTCGTCCGGACCCAGTTCCATGTCCTCGAGAACGACCGTGTCGTCGGCGGTCTGACAGCGGACGCGGACGGTCGCCGCTCGAGGCAGTTCGTTCTGGACGACGAGCGTTCCCGGGCCGAGCCCGAGAATCGACTTGAGCGTCCCGACGTCGCCGTTTTTCGCGGCGGTGACGACGGCAGCAAGTGTGGTCTTCGCACGCGATGTGGCGGCCTCTGCGTGTGCCCGAATGGTGTCGCCGTCCGGCGGGAAGTTCTCCGGATCGTTTCGATACAGGAGTGTCGCGGCGGTGACGAGCAAGACCATCACCACGAGTACGAAAAAGACGACGGCTCCCACGGCGACGCGAAGCCAAGAGATCCCACTTTCCGGGTCTTCGACCGCTTCGCTCGGTTCGGATGGCTCGGCCGTTCCTGCAGGTTCGTCGTCGTCGGCAGGCTCGTCGTCGGATTCCGTCTCGTCAGGGTCGGCCGGCGCCTCGGTTGGCTCTTGGGTACTGCCAGTGATCGAGAGCGACTCCGTCGCCGTATGGTTCTCGGTCGACACCGCGTACTCGACCGTCTCCTCGCCCTCCGGTACCGTATCGGTGAACGTCACCGTCGTGTTCTCCACTGGGGGAAGGGTGGATCGATCGATGTGGACGAGTTCGTCGGCCGTCTCGATTTCGATGTACTGCGTTCCCCCAGCGGCACCCTCGTTCGTAATCTCCGCGGTGATCGGAATCTCCTCTCCCGCTTCGGCGGATTCCGGAAGCTCGATCTCCGTGACCTCGAAGCGTGGTGCGTCCGGTCGGACGGTCGCGGTCACTCGATCCTCGTCGTTCTCGCTTCTCGCGATCAGATCGACGACGGGTGGTTCGTTGCTTCCCGTCCGATAGCTAAACTGCTCGGTCGTCGTCTCGCCGACACCGAGGTTGATACTGGCGTTGTCCTGTCGTCGTTCGAGTCTGTTGTCCGGATCGTCTCCCGCCCGATCGACGATCAGTCGCACGTCCTGGGCGTCGGCGATGTCACCGATGTTCTGTATCGCGACGGTAGCCTGCATCCGTTCTGACTCGTTTACCGGCGCGTTCGTCTCGAGGATCTCGACCTGGAAGCCGCTGCCGAACACACGGACCGATTCGGACTGGCGATCGCCCGGCGTCCGAACGCCGGCAGTCACGTCCGGCGCATCGCCCTGGGTAGTCTCGTAGGTGAACGACTCCGAGACCGAATCGGAGCCCGGACCGGAAAGCGCCACGCTTCGCTCTTCGATCGTCTCGCCGTTCGCGTAGAAGACGACCGGGACGGTGTGGGATCCATCCGGGAGGTCGTCGTGTTCGATATCCGCCGTCAGCTCGAGGTCGTTGCCTTCCTCCGGTGCGTTCCAGCTGGTTAGATTCACCGCGGCCTCTTGTTTGTAGGCGTCCTCCGAGACGACCGGGACGGTTCGGTGGTCGACTCTGTTGTGCCACTCCGGATCGTCCGAAATATCTCCGTCGAACACCGTGAGCCCGACGTCGACGTCCGGGCCGTCACCCTCACTCGTCGAGTAGGTGAACGTCTCCGTCGTCGACGAACTCCCTGCGACCGGATCGACCGCCCTACTGCTGACCCGGCTCCAGTCGCCGTCCCGATCCCCGTCGACGAAAAACTCCATCAAAAACTGATCGTCGTAGTCGTCACGCGGAATGTCTCCGATGCGCTCGAGTTCCGCCGTCACCTCGAGATCGTCGCCTTCGGCGGGCCGGTTGTGATCGGCGACGTCGAGAACGATCTTCGCTTCCTCGACGTCGACGCTCGCGTTGTCGGGCGGTGCTGCGACACCGACGCTTCCCGACGCTCCCCCGATACTGGAACTGATATCGATCACCGGGGCGTCACCGTTTTTCGTCTCGTAGCTCTCCGTCGTGGTCGTCGACTCCCTGTGTTGCAAGCTGACGCCCGACTCGAACTCCTCGACTGGGCCCGACTCGTTCGCCATATTCACGGTAACCGTCCCGTCGAACTCGTGGTAGCCGAGGTACTCGACCTCGGTCGTCACATCGAGGGACTCACCCTCGGCGACTTCCGAGGTCGCCTCGACGATCTCGAGTGACAGCCGGGGATCACCGTCGAAGCGGACGCGGTCGTCGTCCACCCGAAGGTGTTGGTCCCCGTCGTCCTCGAGGACGACGAACCCGTCGTCGTCGACGACGAGCGACGAGTTGACGAACTCGCCGTCCGAGACGAGGAGATCGGGTTCCTGGCCGTCGAACTGGTGGATCTCCTTCCCGTCGACCGTGGCTTTCTCGCCGCTTTCGGTCCGGACGACGCCGTCGTCGATAGTCAACGTCTCACTCGAGTCCTCGACGTGGACGTACGGATCGGCGGGACAGTCGCCCGCGAGCGAGCCGCTGACGACGTTGTCGTCACCGAACCGGACGACGACATCGTCCGCCGCGGGATCACACTGCTCGTCGACCTGTAGCGGGACCTCAGGGCCGGCACCCGCCGTATCGGCGTAACTCGTACCGGCCGACGCCGCGGCGACGCCGATCGATCCGATGGCCGCGAGAAAACCGACGAGACAGACGACGACCGCGACGCGAACGAGCCGACGGGACCACCGAGTCGGTCGGCGTGGCGGGACGGCCACCTCGGTCGATCGTCCGATCCGCGACCGGCTCGGCGATGGCTCTTCTTCATCCGGGTGCAGCGGTCCGGCACACCCCTGTCCGGTATCGACTCGCCTCGGAGGGATCACGATAGCGGCGATAGGGAACCGACGTTTATTGTATTATCGGCCACGCCCGCGACTCGAGGCGGCCGGGTCGAGGCATCCCGTGGGAATGGCCGACGCGTTTTTGACCTCCTGGCGTAATTCTCACACAACGTATGCGAAAACCTCCTGTGGACACGGCTGACGCACCCGACGAGTCGGGACGACGCCACGACTCCGAGGAATCCGTGGCGAAACCGCGACTCTCCCGCCGGCAGACGCTCGGCGCGGTCGGTTCGCTCACGCTTTCGCTCACCGCCGGCTGTCTGGGCGTACTTCCGGACGACACACGCGTCGCCGCCGAACCCGAAGCGCCCGGCGACGACCCACAGGCGACCGCCGGGGAGTTTCACCACCTGCTCGAGGACAACGGCATCACCGTCGACGAACTGTATCACGACACCGAGGACGACGATCTCGTCCTCTTCTACGAGTCCGACGCGACGAACCGGGAGGAGTCCGACGAGGAGATCGGGCTCATCTACGTCGTGTTCCGGGATGGCATCGTCGCCGAAGGGGGGTCGTTCGACCACCTCTACACCGAAGTCGGCGATCGGTTCGAGGGACAGGTCGAAGGCTGGGGGGCGAACTCCCGGTGGGCAAAGCGCGACCTCGACGGCGAGATCGGCGAAATGGCCGTCTGGAACGCGATCGTCGATACGATGGTCTATCCGGACGGAACGGGCCGCCACGGGGAGGAGTTAAGCGCCACCGGTGTCCACGAACGCGAGTACGTCATCGGATCGAACACCAACGCCGACCGTCAGACGCTCTAACATGATCGGGTCTACCCTGCCAGTACCACCCTCCCGGGCGTGGTCTGCCGTGCGAACGCGAGACGTTCCGTCCGATTTCGGCCGGCAGTTCGGACTCGAGACGCCGCCACCGTTTCACCCCTCGACCGTCGGGGAAGATCGGTCCACGCGACGGCGCTCGATCCAGCAGCGACGGCGGGGGCCGCCGTCGTCGAGCAGGCGACCCACCCGTTCGAACTGCCCGCACAGCCGACACGAACAGAACTTTGAATACTCCTGGACGTCGTATCTCCGCCCAACGTCGACGGTGGGGTCGGGACTGGCGTATACGCACATATGACGCTGTTTGAACTCGAACGAAACGCGGATTTCGAACAACTCACGACGTATCTCGAGCGAAGCTCGAACCCCGACATTCGCCGTCGTGCAGCCGAGATCCTCGGCAGTCTGGCACCGAAGGCCGACGAGACGATCGAGCCCAACAACGACCCTGTCGACGCCCTCATTACGGCGGCCCAGGAAGACGACGAGCAGAAGGTGAAAGCGGCGTCGATCGACGCCCTCGATCAGTACGGCCAGGACGCACTCGAGCAGTTCATCGGCGAGATCTCCGGGCAGGATCTCGACTCCGTCGCGCAGTGGAAGAAAGCGGAACTGCTCGCGAAGGGGTTAGACGCCGACCAGCCGGAGCTTCGGATGGCGGCCGCGACCGGCCTCGGCCGGATCGGCGAGGACAACGTCCTCGAGGCGCTGGTCGAACGCCTCGACGACCCGAACGCTCGCGTGCGAATGCGCGTCTCGCGCGCCCTCGCGCGAATCGAGGATCCACGGGCCATCCCGGCGCTCGCTCGCAAACTCCACGAGGATCAGTACGACGTCCGGGTCGAGATCGCGTACGCGCTCGCGGATATCGGGACCCAAAACGCGCTTCGCGAACTGGTCGACATCGCCGATGACGACGACGAGACGCTCCGTCGGATCGCGGTGGACGCGCTCGGGCGACTCGGGAGCGTCGAGGCGGTCGAGATCCTCGCCGAGGCGTTGAGCGACGACGCGGAGGTCGTCCGCCGGACGGCGATGTTCTCGCTCGTCCAGTTGCTCTCGGAGGCTCCCGCGGATGCGAGTCACACGGTTCGGGAGAAGATCGTCGACGAACTCGAGGAGGCCAACGAACGCGAGGCGGTCCAGCCGCTGATCGAGATTCTCGACCGGAGTTCGGAGACCGCCCAGCGGCGAAACGCGGCGTGGCTGCTGGGGCGGATCGCCGACGAGGAGTACGTCCGCGAGGCCCAGGATGCGCTGATCGAGACGCTGGCAGACGACGACGAGATGACCTCGAAGTTCGCCGCGATGAGCCTCGCGTTGCTCGACGGCGAGGACCTCGAGAAGCGGTTGCTCGAACTGGTCGAGAGCGACCGGGACGACGGGATGTGCGTAAAGGCGTTGTTCGTCCTCGGGAAGATCGGCGGCGATCGATCCCGGGAGCGACTGTCGAAGTTCGTCGAGCAAACCGAGAACGATCGGCTGCGAAAGCGTGGGTTCTCCGCGCTGTCGAAGCTGGGTGGCTTCGAGATGGCGGGTAGTGATCTCTCATGAGCAAGTCCGAACAGAAACTCGCGGACGTGACGGGGCAGTTCACGCAGGTCGTCCGCGACGGGCGCAAGCTGTCGGATACGAGCTGGTCGAACGGCCGGATCGTCCTCTCGAACAAGCGGATGGTGATCGTCGGCAACGAGGGAAAAGAGACGGTTCCGTTGTCGAAAGTTCAGTCGATTCGGGGCCGCTACGACGTCAACCAGGCGATCGCGAAGGTCTCGAACTACATCAGTATCAACTACGGACAGAACGTGTATCTGATCTCGATGGAGGAGGTCGACACGTTCGAACTCGAGTTACAGAAGGCGATTCTAGACGGCGAGATCGTGTTGATCAAACATCCGGCGGTGAAAGGCGGCGTCGTCCAGGACTCCTCGTGGCAGAAGGCTCGCGTCAAGATCAACCCCGGTCTCGCGAACTTCGCGGTCGAGGACGGCAAACTGGTCCAGATCGAGGTCGACGACGTCGGTACCGTCGAGAGCGACGAGCGGACGGTCCACTCGAGCGAGCGGCCGGTGATCGAGGCCGAGCACACGGAGGAGGGCTCGAGCGTCCAGACCTATCTCTCGGGGTCGGCCCAGAACTGTGCGATTTTGAAGTCGGTGTTGGATCGCGGGGCGGAGAAAAACGCCTCGCAGATCGATCTCTCGGGGAAAGAAGAGGAGGTGTTGATGGCGATCTACTCGGGTGTCTCGCCGTTCGAGGTGCCGGAATTTCTCGACATGGATATCGACAGAGTCGAGGAGATCTACGAGCGGTTGATCGAACTCGACGTGTTAGAGGAGGTCCGGATTCGTCGCGAGGTCGCGTTGAAACCTCGCGGGCGTAACATCGCGAGCGAAGCGATGAACCACAAGTAGCTGCTCGAGGCGGAAAGGAGAAACGGCGACGACCTCGAGTCGTCTCGGTCGTTATTCGGTTTTGAGGTAGCTGACGTCGCGCTCGAGTTCGTACCCCTTCGGAACGCCGACGTTCTGGAGGCAGTCGTCACACAGCGGTTTCGCGTACGTTTGGTTGTTACTCTTTCCGAGGATGTTGGCGTCGTCGAGGTCGATGAGGTCCCCACACCGACTGCACTCGATCTTTTCGCCGTCGACGATATTCATGTGGTGGATATCGCCGGAGGTGGGAAATAAGTCTCTCGGCCGCGGGCGAAAACAGGTACGATAGGGTACACGTCTCGCCGAACTGCTCCTCGCTCGAGTCGCGATAGACTCCACGCTCGAGGTGCGATAGTGTATCCGACGACTACTGTGAAATCAACGTTCGAGGGGGTTTAAGCGGGGTTCCGGCGGCAACAAGATATAACCGTTGCTCTCGCCGTCGGCAAACACAGTTAAGTACCTCTACGGTCGGCAAGTAGAGTTAAATAGTGTCAGAACGGCGGATACGTTTATTACAGGACAGTCACAAGCCGTATGCACGCTTCGGGAGCCACTGAACTCGAGTCGACCAATCGCCCGCGATGCCGAGCGATCGACGTCGGCTCGAGTGGTTGCCGAAGACGATTGCAAACCAAAACCATGTTCGAACGAATCACAGACGAAGAAGAGCGCGGTCAGGTGGGTATCGGTACCCTCATCGTGTTCATCGCGATGGTACTCGTCGCGGCGATCGCGGCGGGTGTGCTGATCAACACCGCCGGTCTTCTTCAATCGCAGGCAGAGGCAACGGGTGAAGAGAGTACGGCACAGGTTTCGAACGTCGTCCAGATCGAGTCAGCCACCGGACAGGTTGCAAGTGGTAGTGAACCACTTGAAGGGTTCGATCTTGTTATTGATGATCTTGACGGGGGGGCAGAAGAAGCCACTGTCGAAATTAATGGTGAAGAGATAGCTACTACTGAACCAATTGATGGTGAATTGACGGTATATGACGTGGACGCCGAAAATGGGGATACAGTGGCCGTTACTGTCACTGACAATGACGGTACTGCCTACGGCACTACCGATAATGACAATATTGACATATACGAAAGCTATCTTGATGAAAATGGTAATATTGTCATAGAAATGGATGATGATGCAGACGACGTTGACCTATCGCATCCATTTGACGAAGGTGACCTGACTTTCAATATTGTCGAAGAAACTGGTGGTAGCGTTAATGAAGTCGATGTTATTGTAGGTAGTGAAAACCCTGAAACCGTTGGCGATCCGCTTCCGGAGACCACAACGGCTAGTTACACCCTTCATGAAGAAAATGAAGTAACCATTCGAGATGCTGATAACCCTGGTGAAGACACTGTCGAAGTTGATATGAGTGACTACGATGCAGCTAACTCATACGTTGAAATCACCATTACCGAAGCTGGCGAAGACTTTACCATTGAAACTCAGGGAGAAGGCCACACCAGCACTTCTGGTGACCAGATCGATAGCGTCTCAATGATGGTCTCTCTCGGTCCTGGTGCTGACGCTGTTGACCTTGAAGCTGCGACGTTTGAATACGTCGGTGAAGAAACTGAACGTGGTCAGGCCGGTGACTTAGAAAGTCTAGATATTGAAAGTCTAGAGGGAGACAGTCTTTCTGCTGGTGAACTTGATGATGCAGTCTTAACGTCGGACGATCGCTACCAGATCGAACTTGATCTGATGAGTGACAATGATGAAGACTTCACGCCGATCCCAGCCGGAGGATCTGCCGAGTTCACGATTGTCACCGCAGATAGTTCCCAGACCACCGAGGTCCTGATGGCACCGTCCACGCTCACCGAAGACTCGATCAGTCTCTAAGCAGTCGACAGAGACTGATTATCGATGGTGACAACAGGTGTATCGAACGACCGACGCGGTCAGGTCGGAATCGGAACGCTGATCATTTTTATCGCGATGATCCTCGTGGCGACCATCGCTGCGGGCGCGTTGATCCACACCGCCGGGACCCTCGAGTCCCAGGCGCAAGCCACCGGTGAGGAAAGCGCCCAGCAGGTCTCGAGCGGGCTCGTCGTGTTCTCCTCCGTCGGGGAGGTCTCCGACGACGGCGAGATCGAGACCGTCGAGATCACCGTCGGACCGACGCCCGGTTCGGGCGCGATCGACTTAGAGTCGCTCGTCGTCGACTACACCGGTGCGGGTTCGGGCGGCTACGAGGAGGTGGACGCCGACGACATCCACGATATCGAGGGGACGGTGCTTCGCTCCGGCTCCGACCGGGCGACGATCGTCCTCGACGACGTCGAACTCGAGGCCGGCGACGACGCACACGTCACGCTGATGACGTCGGAGGGTCTCGAGACCAGCACCGAACTGGTCGTCCCCTACGATCTCGAGGCCGGCGAAACGGTTTCGCTGTAAACTCGAGTCGACGACCGCGCTCGCTCGATCGGGACACGCCCGTCTCGTGGTCGGCGATTCGCGCCTCGAGAGCCGATGGCCGGTGCGCTTTTGACCGTGGCATTCGTGATACCGAACGAATGGGATT
Source organism: Natrialba sp. INN-245 (assembly GCF_009807105.1). NCBI lineage: Archaea > Methanobacteriati > Methanobacteriota > Halobacteria > Halobacteriales > Natrialbaceae > Natrialba > Natrialba sp. INN-245. The sequence goes on from NZ_WUBV01000065.1 coordinate 17,949, forward strand.
TAGCACGAGCGCTTCCGCTGCGATTTTGCTTATCGGCTGTCTCGTAGCGGCGAGCGTCTTCGTCCCCACCATGTTCTCGGTGAGCACCGACACCGGGAGCGCACTCGCGACCCAGAGCGACCAGACCCGCGACCGACTGAACACCGACCTCAACGTGACCACGGCGATCCAGGAGCTCCACGTCGTCGAATACGAAGATAGCAACGGTGATACGTACAACGAGACACACGTCGATGACGTCGTCGTTCGTATCGAAAACACGGGGACGACCGGGCTGGCGATCTCCAGTACCGACGTGTTGCTCGAGGGCAAGTACGTCCATCCGGACGACTACCAGACGACGGTCATCGACGGCGACGACGAGATCTCGGAGACCGACCTCTGGTACCCCGGCTCGACTCTCGAGGTCGTCGTCCCGATCGAAACCATCGAAACGATCTTCGGGGAGGAAGAGTACGAGGTCGACCGGATACAGCTCACGACCGAAACCGGGATATCGGCCGCCGAATCGATCACTCTCACGGAGACGGAGGGGTAACCCATGGCCAGCGTCTCTACCTCCCACCTCATCATGTTCATCGCGAGCGTCATCGTCGCGGCCAGCGTCGCCGGGACGGTCATCCTCGAGGTCAACCAGATGAGCACCGCGATCGAGATGCAAGGTTCGAACGTCGCGACCGAAGTCGAGACTGATATCGCGATCACGAGCGATCCCGGCTACCCGGAGTCGATTTACGACCGGGAAACCGAGACGGTGTCCGTACTGGTCAAAAACGTCGGCTCTGAGACGCTGCAGGTCCATCGCTCCGCGATCGACGTCCTGGTCGACGGCAGGTACGTCTCGAACGACCACCTCGCCGTCGACCGCCTCGACGTCGACGCGAACTCCTGGCGACCCGGCGGGATCGTCGAGGTGACGATCGACGTCGGCGAGATCGAGGACCTCGCGGTCGACGGCGATACGCGCGTGACGACGATCGTACACGGCAACGAGGACAGCATCGACTTCCACGTGGCGAACAACGCCGACTAGAGTGAACACAAATGAGTAGCATACTCGACGACGCTGACGAACCGGAGGACGATGGCGGTGACGACCTGCTGACCGACGACGATTCGCTGATCGACGGCGAGATGGAGTTCGGCGACGACGACGAAAACGACGACGACGAACTCGCCTACCGTCTCAACGAGGTCGAAAAGGAGATCGACTCCCTGCAGGGACAGGTCGAAACCGTCCGCGGCGAAAACGAGAAGATCAGCGACTCGATCCAATCCGTCGAGAAGAACGTCGACAAACTCGTCGACCTCTACGAGATCGTCACCCAGGGGATCAACCCGTTCGTCGGCGACCAGGAGATCGGCAACGCATTCGAGAACGCAACCGACGGCGGCTTCGGCGCGACCGACGACCCCGGCGAGGAGATCGACGAGGAAATCTCCGAAGCCAGCGCCGATGAGTTTCTCGACGACGATTTCGATGACGAAGACGACGAGGCGTTCAACGCCGAGTTCGCAGACGAGAGCGCACTCGAGGAGGAGGTAGACGACGACATGACCGACGACGACCTTGGCGACGAACTGACCGACGATACGCTCGAGGACGACGACGAGTTCGTCGACGACGATCCGTCCGCCGCGGATCCGTTCGACGCGGAGCCGACGGATGAATCCGACTTAGACGACGAGTTCCCGCTCGAGGAGGGGGACGACGACGCGTCCGCGGACGAGTTCGCCGACGCCGATTCGGCGGACGGGAAGTCCCCGGACGAGCAGATCGACGAGTTTCTGGCCCCGGACGAGGACGCGATGGCCGACGCCGACGACCCGCTCGAGGCGGACGAGCCGTTTGCGGACTCGGAGACGGAACTCCCCGAGGGAGACGACGTGGCCGACGAGTTCGACGACGCGAGCGCAGATCCCGACCTCGAGGGCGGCGAAAACGGTGAGATCGGCGACCCGCCGTATCTCGTCTCTCATCCCTCGCGGCCGGACGCCGAAATCCTGACCCTCGAGTTGCTCCAGTACCTCATCGAGGAGGCGGGAATCGACGGCACTGCCCGGACGATCGCCTACTACCGCTCGCTGGGCTGGATCTCCGAGCCTGTCGAGTCCTATTTCCACCGGCTGCTAAACGGCTTCACCGACCGGCCCGCGCCGATCGACGACCCCGAACCCCGCTCGTCGTTGACGACCGCCGAGCACAAACGGAGCCTCGAGTACATCGGTGCGATCGCAACCCCGGAGAAGAAGTCGTCGGTCGGGACCGACGCCGCTTCGGACGGCCGTTCGGACCGCCCCGCCACGGGCGAACGCAGCGACGACCAGAGCGACCTCGCGGACGACGAGGACGCGTTCGAACCCACCGCTGGATCCACCGATTTCGTCGAACCGACTGCCGTCTCCGATACCCCCGTCGAACCGACTGCTGTCTCAGACGCCCCCCTCGAATCCACTTCCTCAGCCGAGGAACCCGCGGAGCCGACCACTGCACCCGACGACCCTCTCGACGCTGCCGTCGGATCCGACGAACCCGATCTCGAGTCCGGATCGGACAGGAGTGCGGACGCCCTCGACATACCGGAAGACGATCCAACTCCGTCGAGCACTGGCGATACCGGGGCCGATGAACCGATCGATGCGGCCGTCCTCGACTCCGAACCCGGGGACATCCTCGATTCCGACTCCGAAGACGTCCTCGATTCCGACTCCGAAGACGTCCTCGACTCCGACTCCGAAGACGTCCTCGAGGACGGCGTCGACGGCGCTCACACTGATCCGTGAGCGGGTCGATCCGGTAGCCAGAAGTTTTGTATGGGGTGCAGACCGACGTAATTTGTGAGACGCGGGTGGAGATATGGTACTAGCCAGTGACGGAGCATCCATCAACGACCTGAGCAGGTCCATTATTCAGGCCTACGACGAGATGGAGCTCCCGGCGAGGATCTACGTCCTCTTGATCTTGCTGCCGGCGTTTGCGTTTTTCGTTGGCACTGTTGCCGTCGCCATGTTCCTCGAGACGTTTCTCGTCGTCCGTCTCCTCGTTCCCGTTTTGGGCTTGCTCATCCTCGTATCGGCGATCGGCTACCCACGGCTCGCGGTCGACCAGCGCCGAATCGAGATGGAAAATCGGTTCCACCTCTTTGTCATCCACATGACGATCCTCTCGACGACGAACATCGACCGGATGGAGGTCATGAGAAAACTCGCCCAGGAAGAGGAGTACGGCGAACTCGCCGACGAGATGCAACGGGTCGTCGACCTCGTCGACGTCTGGCACCTGAGCCTCGACGACGCCTGTCGGCGACGCGCCAAGGAGGTTCCGAGCGAATCCGTCGAGGACCTCCTCGAGCGCCTCGCGTACACGCTCGGTGCCGGTCAGGAACTCGACGAGTTCCTCTTTCAGGAACAGGACGTCCTGATCGACAAGTACTCCACCGTCTACCGCCAGTCGTTGTCGAACCTCGACGTGTTGAAAGACCTCTATCTCTCGCTTATCATCTCGATGACGTTCGCGCTGGTGTTCGCGATCGTGTTGCCGCTGCTGACGGGTAACAACCCGACGCTGACGACGAGCATCGTCATCGTTCTGTTCGTGTTCGTCCAGATCGGCTTCTTCTTCGTTATTCGTGCGATCGTCCCGGACGACCCGATCTGGTACCTCGAGGACGGCTACCGAACCGCGACGAAAAAACGGATGCTCGGGTCGACGATCGCCGGCGTCGGCCTTAGCGTGCTGGTGATCATCGGGATGACGCTCGCGTTCTTCGAGGTACTCCCGGGAACGGCGACGATTCAGTTTGGTTCGGTGCCGTTGCTGTTGTATATGCCGATCGCGACGCTTCCGCTTTTGATCCCGGGGGGTATCTTTCTCTACGAGGAACGGCGCGTCTTCGATCGGGACCGGGAGTTTCCGAACTTCATCCGTGCGTTGGGTACCAGCGAGAGCGTCAAACAGAGCACGACGACCGAGGTACTGGCCACGCTTCGAACGAAGGACTTCGGGCCGCTGACGCCCGATATCAACGACCTCTATCGCCGGTTGAACATGCGGCTGAACACGGAGAAATCCTGGCGACTCTTCACTGGCGATTCACACTCGTTTCTGGTCCAGAAGTTCAGCGAGATGTATCTCGTCGGTCGCGACATGGGTGGCGGACCGAAACGACTCGGCGAACTCATCAGCCAGAACATGAGCGAGATCGTCAACCTGCGCGAGGAACGTCGCCAGCAAACGACGACGCTCGTCGGCGTCATCTACGGGATCACGGCGGCGTCCTCGTTCTCGTTTTTCATCGGCCTCGAGCTCGCGTTGATGCTCTCGACGTTCGAGATCGACCTCGAGGGACAGGTCCTCGGCGGCTCGCTCGTCCACACCGAACAGTACAACGTTCCCGTCCTTCGGTTTCTCATCGTCTTCGTGTTGATCTTCAACGCATTTATCTCGTCGCTCGTGCTTCGGGTTGCTGACGGCGGCCACTTCGGCAACTCCTATCTCCACTTTACTGCGTTGCTCTGGGTGGGTGCGATCACCGGCACGCTGACCGAGCGATTGGTCGATCTGATCATCTCGGTCGATCTCTAACCGCCTTTCGCGCTTCGACGATCGACCGGTGGTGACTTCGAGACGCCTGCGGCCGCAAGATCAATGAGTCGATAGCGACGAGTGGCAGGTAACCACGTATGATTGGACACGGTATCAGTGACGACGCGAAATCACGCGCGATTCAGTCGGCTCAGAGCGGACTCGTTCTGTTCGGGTTTGCGATTTTGCTGACGCTGTATATGGCAGCAGTAATCTTCCTGAACGGCTCCTGACCGCCTGCTGTTTCCGACTGCCGGTCGGTGGCAGTGATCGCTCGAGTGAGGTCAGCGATCATTGGTAATGGCTGCCAACAGTTCCTGCCATCCGGTCTGCTATACACCGTTACAGCAAACCGTATCAGTCCTCGAGTGCGTCGAGGAGGTCGCCGAGGGTGCTGGATCTGTTGAGACCGTGGGCTCGTGCGGTTCGACGGATCTGTGCTGGCGACAGCGGTGGCGTGAATTCGGATTTGGCCATCAGCAGCGACGTGGTCCGCTGGGTCGGCGTCTCCGGTGCGACGTGCTGTGCGTACCAGAGAACGAGGTTGTCGAAAATACCGATCGGATCGTCCGAGGTCGTTCGGTGGCGAACGCCGTTGTCGTCGAACTGGGAGACGATATCGACTGCGAACCTGGCGTCGGCTCGCTCGAGTTCGCCCGCGAGTATCGATCGGGCCGCTTCCGGGCTCTGAATTGGCTGGTGGTCTCGCTGCGCATCGGCGGCTCGATCGGTCCCCCTCTCGTCCGTCTCTGATTTCTGCGTCGGCTGTGGGTTTGATCGGTTTCGTGACTGTGGCGGCGAGGAACGTGTGTCGTCGGCGACGTTCGGTGGGCTGTGGTCCGCCGAGACGACGTATCGCCCGTCGGAGACCTCTGACACGTACGGACTCTCCGTAAAGTCGAGGTCCTCGGGCGACAACGCGCCCCCACCGGCGGACGATCCCGATGGTTGTTCACCCGGAAGTACGGGCGGCACGTCGGCGTTCTCTTTCGGGTTTTTCTCGTTGTTGCTGTCCGTCATTCACTGCCCCTACGGAGAGTTCTATCCGAACCGAAAAGAATCATTTGTTGGATATACTGACAGTATACGTTCGAAACGCGTGCCGTCGCCGCTCGTCTGACCTTCGTCGGACAGTCGTCACATCGGCCGAAATCACTTAATACGTAGGTTCGTATAGTGTTCACAGATGATGTTTCGAGACCGTACTGAACGGGACGATACGGGTCTGGTCGGCCGTCGGTCCGGTCTCGAGTGCGGCGCCGTCAACGTGATGGGTTCACCATGTTACTGTCCATAATCGGTAATATACTCGGAAACGAGGACGACGACGGGAGTACTGACTCCGGGAACGGTGATGACCCCCTCGCGGACGGCAATCTCGCGGGAGGGATGAGCGAGGAGGCGCTCATGCCCGGAACGTCGACGGGCGGCGGCGAGAGCGCCACCGACGGCGGCAGCGGGAGTATGGGCGGCGGGATGGATGACACCGATCTCTTCGACGACGGCTCCGGGTCCGACGATAATCTCCTCGGTGACGACGGTTCCGGCTCCGACGGCGACCTCCTCGGCGGGGGCGACGAAATGGGCGGTGAGGCCGAATTCGAGATGGACGACGGCGGTGACGCGACGTTCGACGGCATGGACGAGGATACCGGCGGCGTCTCGAGTGAGATCGAAGCTCGCGTCGAGGAGATGGAAAACGAAGTCGGTTCGCTCTCGTCGACGGTCAACACGGTCCAAAGCGAGAACGAACAGATCGGCGAATCCTTAGAGGAGATCGAAGAGAACATCCGGAAACTCCTCGAGGTGTACGAGATGGTTACCCAGGGTGTCAACCCGTTCGTCGAGGGCGATTCGTTGAGCGACACGTTCGACGGCGGTGCCCAAGGCTCGGGCAACTTCGGCGGCCAGAGTTTGTTCGACGGCCAGGACGACGGCGACGACCAGGAGGACGTCGACGAGGACATCGCGAACGCCGAAGCGGAGGCGTTCCTCGACGAGAGTTTGATTGACGACGAGGACGACGAGGAGTTTGCCGACCCCGACGAGGGCGACGAATTTAGCGACCTCGACGAAGACGACGAGTTTGCCGATCTCGAGGCGGATGACGACTTCGAGACGGATGACGACCTCGAAGCGGACGACGAAACCGACGACGATGGCGGCGACCTCTCGTTTGACGAGTTAAAGTCACAGTACGACTCCGGCGATGCCGACTGGGAAGACGAGGAAGATGTCGGTGCGGATTCAGCCGATTCTGGTTCCGAACTAGACGCCGAGTCCGATTCCGAACTGGACGAACCGGACGACCCATTCGACGACGTGCAGGCGGACGACGAGTCGGAGGACCCACTGGCTGCGGACGATTCCCTGGCGGAACCCGATGCCGACGGTGACGACCTCGAGACCGACGACGCCGGCTTCGAGGCGGACGATCCCCTGCCAGCGGACGCTGGCGGAGCGGCCGTCGACGACGCCGACGCATCCGAGGAACCGTCACTTCCGGACCCGCCGTGGGACGATGGCGGCCGGCCGTATCTCGAGTCGATCCCGTCAGCGTACGACACCGAGTTCGTCGTGATGGACTGGCTCGACTACCTCGTCGACGAGGTCGGGTTGAACGGGGCGGCGCGGACGATTCGATTTTACGGCTCGATTCGATGGATCGATCCATCCGTCGAGTCCTACCTGCTAACGACGTTAAACGGGTTCGAGGACGGCCCCGACGTCGACGATCCCGAACCGAGTTCTGCACTCGGTGTCGACCACAAACGAAGTCTCTGGTGGATCAACCGGATCGCGACGCCCGAGAAAAAACGTGTCCCATTCGATCAGTGGCTGGTCGAAGAGGGCGTTACGGACGACCGGCCTGACGACCTCGAACCGTCCACGACCGGGGATACCGTCGAGGATGCCAACTCGACCGTGACCGAGGAGTCCGACTCGTTCGCACCGACCGACTCTCCCGCGGAGATGGAGGTTTCGTTCACCGAGGAAGCGATCGACCCGCCGTCGCCCGACGCCGACGGACACTCGAGCGAGACGGCTGTCGATGCAAAGACGGATCGGGATGTCACCTCGCTCGAGGTGTCAACGGACGATTCGGTCGACGACGAAGACCGGGGGGCGAGTGCTGGATCCGCCTGCAAGATCCACATCGACGAATCCGAGTCGACCGGCCGGAGCGATTCGGTTGGCGACGCTGACCGGTCGGTGGTCGAGGCGGACGAGCCCGACCGTCCGGTCGTCGCCGACCGGGACGCGCCGGAGCGCGACCAGCGGATGATCTGGGTCGACTCGGACGTTATCCTCTCGGAGTCGGGGATCGAACTCCGAGAACCACGTCCCGACCACGACGAGGACACCGCTCGATCGGTCCTTGAACCGGGTGCACAGTCGGAGGTCCGTGAGGTCGAGCGGGGCGACCGTGAATCCGTCAAACCGGTCGTCGAACGCGGCGGGGATTCCGAACTCGAGCGGTGGCAAGTCGAACTAATCACGTCGCTGTTCTCTGGGGCTGACGAGGGGCCACGACGATAGGTATGAGTCATCGAAATAACATCTTCTCTATCGGTCTCGACGATCGCGATCGCCTCAACAAGGAACTCGGTGGCGGCATTCCGACCGGAAGTATCGTCCTGATGGAGGGCGATTACGGAGCGGGAAAGAGTGCGATCTCACAGCGGTTCACCTACGGGCTGTGCGAGACGGGCAAGTCAGTGACGTTTCTCTCGACGGAACTCGAGGTCAAGGGGTTCGTCGATCAGATGAACTCGCTGAACTACAACGTCGAGGAACACCTGCTGTTCGAGAACCTGTTGTTCCTCCACGGCGATTTAGACAGCGGTGGCGTCCTCTCTTCCGATCCCGACGAGCAGAACCGGCAGGATCTCCTTACCGACCTCATGGACGAGGAGACGATCTGGTCGGCGGACGTGATCATTATCGATACGTTCGACGCGATACTGCGCAACGATCCGAAGTTCGAGGCGCTGGTCCGGGAAAACGAGGAACGTCAGGCCGCTCTCGAGATCATTTCCTTTTTCCGGAACGTGATATCCCAGGGGAAAGTCGTCATCCTCACGGTCGACCCTTCCACCGTCGGCGAGGAGGCGATCGGTCCGTTCCGGTCGATTGCGGACGTCTTTATCGAACTCGAGATGATCGAGGTCGGCAACGATATCCGGCGACAGCTGTTTATCAAGCGCTTTGCCGGGATGGGCGAACAGGTCGGTGACCGCGTCGGTTACTCGGTTCGGTCCGGTGTCGGAATCGTCATCGAGAACAGGAGTGTCGCCTGATTTCCAGTCAATGACTGAAATGGGAACGCCGAAGCCGTCGGACGAACTCCAGGAGCTGGCGGCTCGTCGGCCGCATCTTCGCGAGCACCTGAAGAAGTTTCGCCAGATCACCGGCGAGTTCCCGATACTGATCAACGAGCCGACTTCGGAGTACGAGGCTGAACATCCGAACGTGTTGTATCCCGTCGGTGGTCCGATCTACAGTCACGTCTACGGCGACGTCGGAACGAAGATGCAGTACTTCGCCGTCGAACCGACGCTCTCCGAGGACGAACAGGTCGTTTTCTCTCACGTCAAAGACTCGTTGCTTCGCCGAAGCGCGAGCAAGCAGGCTCCGGAGAAGGAAGCGGAGTACGACGACCGGATCGAGGAACTGCTCGAGGAGTCGACCCACATCAAAGGCGAGGAGGTCGACAACATCATCGAGCAGCTCAAAGTCAGGTTCCACCCGGGGATTCAGGAGGTCTCTCGGGAGACCTACGAGAACATCCGCTATCGGTTGAATCGCGACATCGTCGGACTTGGTCCACTCGAGCCGGTCATGCGAGATCCGGCGAACGAGGACATCCACGTGATCGGACCCAGCGAGTGTTACGTCGACCACGGCGTCTACGGCATGGTCGAGACGACCGTCGACTTCGGCACCAGGGAGGAGTTCGATCGCTGGCTGTCGAACATGGGTGAGCGCATCGGGAATCCGATGACGGATGCGGAGCCGATCATCGACTCGACGTTGCCGGACGGATCGCGTCTGAACGTCATTTACAGCGACGACGTAAGCGTCAAAGGACCGAGCCTCACGATCCGTCAGGGCGACGAGGTTCCGCTTACCGTCACCCAGATTACGAACTGGGGGACGCTTTCGCCGGAACTGGCGGCGTATCTGTGGCTCTGTCTCGAAAACGAGCGGACGGTGTTCGTCGTCGGCGAGACGGCCTCCGGCAAGACGACGACGCTGAACTCCATTATGTCCTTTATCCCGCGGGATTCGAAGATCTACACCGCGGAGGACACGGCTGAGGTGTTGCCACCCCACGACACCTGGCAGCAACTGTTGACTCGAGAGAGCCAAAGCGAGGACAGCGTCGACGTCGACATGTTCAATCTCGTCGAGGCCGCACTCCGTTCTCGCCCCGAGTACATCGTCGTGGGCGAGGTTCGTGGTGAGGAGGGTCGCATGGCGTTCCAGGCGGCACAGACCGGCCACCCGGTCATGCTGACGTTCCACGCCAGCGACATCGTCTCGATGATCCAGCGGTTTACCGGGGACCCGATCAACGTCCCCGAGACGTTCATGGACAACGCCGACGTCGCGCTGTTCCAGAACCGCGTCAAGCAAGGCGACGACGTGCTCCGCCGGGTGACGAGCGTCCAGGAGATCGAGGGCTACTCCGAGCAGATGGATGGCGTCGTCACTCGACAGGTCTTCTACTGGGACCCTGTCGAGGACGAAATCGTCTTCCAGGGGATGAACAACTCCTACGTGCTCGAAGAACAGATCGCGACCCTCCTCGGCTACGCGGACACCCGGGACATCTACGACGACCTGCAGTTCCGCGCCGACATCATCGAACGCATGATCCAGGAGAACATCCTCGAGTACCACGAGGTCAACTCGACCATCGACGCCTTCCAGCGTGACGGCGTCGAAGGGCTGCCGTTCCACGCGACGCGACCGGATTAGTACTTTTCCAAGCTCGATTCCAGGGTCAAATCTGATCACACCACCGAATTCGACCCTGCGCATTCGTTTCCGTCGATCGTGCTCTCTCCCAGTGTGTTCGTTTTCCCTGATACGGTCTGCTGTAAATCGTTACCGGCGAAACCCCGAGCCATCTGTGGTTTCACCGGTACACCGTTACAGCATCCGTATGACTGTCCGTGGTCTCTCGACCTCGAGGTCCTCCTCGTGGCGTTGTGCGGTTGCTTCGATCTCTATCGGATGAGTTTGACCCGCATTTCGTGTGCTGTGTCATGAACTTCCACACGTCGGCATAGGATGGATACCTCAGCTACCTATTCTAAATAGTTAGCTATTGCAACTATTGTGCATGTCGCCGGTGTATTCGAGAATTGGATCCACGAGAGCGCTACGGTCTCGGACGATTCTGACGTGGAAACCGCTGTAAAACGGCCGAATTGCCGTAGTCGGCACACGATCGAACCCTATCCTATAGTAACAACTCGTTGGTGGGAGTGGTACTCTCATGTTTGGTCTGACGCAGATGACCTTCCGAACGGTGGGGCGTACTCTCCGACCCAGCCGCACTCGATACGGAAAACTGTGGAAACAGGGAAGTCTTCTTTTCTACCACATTCTATACATGTATAATAGAGCTCAACTCACTCCCGAGATCGGAACTCGAGTCGCTGGAGTACTGTCTGGTGGTGGGTGTTACATCGACGAGAACGACGGTATCAGAGACGTCGTAATTTCCGGTAAGTTCTGCAGGAATAGCCCTGCCAGAAACAGGTTTGGAGTCGAGAACACCCGCGTATGATGTTTATCTGTTCGGTTCGGGAGTACCGACCACGTACCGCCAGTACCGTTGATCGTTCGATCGACGCCCCGTTTCGTCGAGTGTGATGCGTTTCGAACCACTACCGCCAGCAGGCTTCGGATCGAACGTATGCACCACACGTCAACAGTGTTTTGCGATCGTCGGTGTCAAAACTCTATACATCCAGAACTATCATTGAATCCGAGGGATCAGCGACGAAGAGTCGACCAGCAGGCACCGTCAGCGATTCAGCGTGTGAATCGCTTCCCCGAGTGCGTTCTCGGCCGCTTCCATCACCGACTCCGACAGCGTCGGGTGGGCGTGAACCGTCGAGGCGACGTCCTCGAGTGTCGCGCCGAGTTCGATCGCGAGGCCGAGTTCGGCGATCAGTTCGGAGGCCTCGGGCCCGACGATGCTCGCGCCGAGTACGTAGCCCGCCTCGGCGTCGGCGACGACCGTGACGAACCCGTCCGACTCGCCGGTCGTCAGCGCGCGACCGCTGGCCTGGAACGGGAACTGCCCGGTGACCGTCTCGAAGCCGGAGTCGATGGCCTCCGCCTCGCTCAGCCCGATCGTTGCGATCTCTGGATCGGTAAAGACGACGGCGGGTATCGCCTGATGATCGATCGCCGCGGGCTCGCCTGCGATGACTGCGGCGGCGACTGCACCCTCCGCACTGCTTTTGTGGGCGAGCATCGGTTCTCCGGCGACGTCGCCGACGGCGAAGATGTGCTCAGTGGATGTGCGTGCTTGCGAATCGGTCTCGACGAAGCCGCGCTCGTCGGTTTCTACACCGGCGGCCGCGAGGTCGAGCGTGTCCGAGACGGGTTCGCGACCGACGGCGACCAGGACGCCGTCGGCTTCGAGACTGAGAGCGTCGCCGGTGTCTGTCGTTTCGCCGGCTGCGACACCGCCGTCGGTCGCGGCCCGTTCGGCGAGGACCCGAATCCCGCCGTCGTCGCCGTGCTCGTGCCACTCCGAGGCCGTGTACCCGAACTCGAACTCGATGCCGAGATCGGCTGCTCGCTGTCTCACTGGCCGTGTCAGATCGTCGTCGTACCCCGGCAGGATCGAGTCACGCATCTCGATCACCGTCACGTCGGTTCCGAGCTTGGCGAAGACGCTTGCCAGTTCCATTCCGATGTAACCGGCACCGACGATGACGAGCGAGTCGGGAACGGACTCGAGGGCGAGTGCCTGCCGTGAGTTCAGAATGGGTTCGTCCGCGTAGGAGAAGTTCGGGATTTCGATCGGGCGCGAGCCAGTGGCGACGATGGCGTGTTCGAACGACACCGTTTCCGAGCCCTGCCCGTCGCCGTCGTGTGAGACGCGAACGGTGTTCTCGTCGACGAACGTCGCGGTTCCTTCGAGCAGGTCGACGCCGTTGGCTTTACAGAGCTTCTCGACGCCACCGGTCAGTTGCTCGACGATGTCGTCTTTCCAGTCGACCATCTCGGCGAAGTCGACGTCGGGGTCGGCGTGGATCCCCATCTCCTCGGCGTAGCGTGCCTCGTGAGCGACGTCCGTTGCGCTAATCAACGCCTTCGACGGGATACAGCCGTGATTGAGACAGGTACCGCCGTAGGCGTCCTTTTCGACGAGCGTCACGTCTAGTCCGAGCTGGCCGGCGCGGATGGCGGCCACGTAGCCGGCTGGGCCAGCGCCGATGACCAGAACGTCAGTTCCGGTCGTGACGTCACCGACGACCATCGGTCTCGACCTCGTTCGTGGGAGTGTGTCGTAGTATCATGAAATCTCTCTCGTTTGAATGGTGGTTCGGATCGTTCATTCGAGCAACAGCAGTTCGGGGTTTTCCAGGTGCTCGATTACCGTGTTGGTAAACCTTGCGCCGACTGCGCCGTCGATCAGGCGGTGATCGAACGATAACGAGAGCGTCAGTACCGAACGCGGTTCGATCGACTCTTCGCCGTGTTCGTCGGTGACGACGCGCGGTTTCCGTTTGATCTCGCCAACCCCGAGGATACCCGACTCCGGATAGTTCAGGATCGGCGTTGCGTACTCGCCGCCGATCCCGCCGACGTTCGTGATCGTAAACGTCGACCCGCGGAGTTCGCTCGGGCTGATCGAGCGTTCGCGTGCCTTTTTGGCCAACTCGTTTGTCTCCGAGGACAGCGACAGCAGCCCCTTCCGATCGGCGTTCTCGACGACGGGGACCATCAACCCGTTGTCCGTTGCTGCGGCGATTCCGATGTTGTAGTAGTCGCGATAGACGATCTCCTCGTTTTCCTCGTCGAGGACGGCGTTCATCTCGGGATACTCTTTGAGGGCGGCGATGACCGCTTTCGTGATAAACGGCATGTACGTGAGGTTGATCCCGCGCTCCTCGGCGTGCGGTTTGAGCCGTTCGCGTGCCTCGACGAGCGCCGTCACGTCGGCTTCGTCGTGGTGGGTGACGTGCGGGGCACTGTACTTCGATTCGACCATCGCCTCCGCGATTCGCTTTCGAACGCCCTGGAACGGCTCGCGGCGTTCGGACTCGCCGGGAGCGAACGCCTCCGTCCCGGCCCCGCCGACTGGTTTGCCGGCCTCGACCGCCGCTCGATCGGCGTCCTGCGCTCGTTTCTGGGCCGCCGCGTAGTTCTCGACGGCTTCGGCGGTGACGAACGCCTCTCCCTCGCGCTCCTCGACCGCCGGAACCGAATCGAGGTCGATCCCCTTCTCACGGGCGATCCGTCTGGTCGCGGGGGCGGCGAGTGTCCGATCCCTGTCTGCCGACTCGAGCGACGATGGTGGGGGGCTCGTCGCTCTCGAGTCGGTCTCGGGGCCTGTCCTCGTGTCGGCGGTTGTCTCCGCGTCGGAAGCCGCTGTGACGTCTGAGCCCGTCTTCGCGTCGGAATCGGCAGGTGCGTCTGCGCTCGTAACCCCGCCGCCAGTGATCGCCTGCGAGTCGCCGGCAACGGCACTACGAACGTCGGCGGCGGTGATCCGGCCGCCCGGGCCACTTCCCTGGATCGACGTCAGATCGATCCCCTCCTCGCGAGCCAGCCGCCGAACTCGCGGTGGCGCGAAGACGCGGTCCTGGGGCGTGGCAACCTCGTCGGCCTCCGCGCCGGTTGCGTCGGGGCTCCCGGCACCGTGCTCTGCTGATTCGGGGTCGTCCCCGGCCGTGTCGGCGGCGTCATCTGTCGATTCGACTGGCTCCTCGCCCTCGACGTCGAAGGTTACGAAGACGTCTCCGACGGGAATCACGTCGCCTTCCTCGTACCGAAGCTCCCGAATCGTCCCGTCGACGGGGGACGGAACGTCAACCAGCGCCTTGTCCGTCTCGACCTCGGCGATCGGCTGGTCTTCCGAAACCGCGTCGCCTTCTTCGACGAGCCAGCTAACCAGTTCGCCCTCTGCAACACCCTCGCCGACGTCCGGTAGTTCGAATTCCCTGACCATGTCAGAACTCCGTGACTGTTCGGATGCCGTCCTCGATGCGCGTCGCCTCGGGGAGATAGAACTCCTCGAGTGAGTACAGCGGGAACGGAACGTCGAACCCGGTAACTCGTTCGATCGGTGCCTCGAGGTAGAGCAACGCTTCCTCCTGAATCCGTGCGGTGACCTCGGCCCCGAGTCCGACCGACTTCGGGGCTTCGTGAACGACGGCGCTCCGTCCGGTCTTTTTGACCGATTCGACGATCGTCTCCGTATCGAGCGGGGACAGCGATCGAAGTTCGACGACCTCGACCGATATCTCGTCCTCGACGTTCTCGGCGGCCTCGAGCGTCGGCGGGGTCATCGAGCCCCAGGTAAACACCGAGACGTCCGATCCCTCGCGACGGACTGCTGCGTCGCCGATTGGGACGGTGTAGGACTCCTCTGGAACCTCGTCTTTGAAGCCGCGATACAGCCGCGCGGGCTCGAGGAAGACGACTGGGTCCGGATCGCGAATTGCGCTGGTCAACAGCCCCTTTGTGTCGTAGGGTGTACTCGGGACGACGACCTTCAGACCCGGGTAGTGTGCGAAGAAGGTCTCGGTGGACTCCGAGTGGTGTTCGGGTGCGCTAATCCCTCCGCCGTAGGGCGTTCGGATGACCATCTGACAGCTGTACTGGCCACAGCTTCTCGCCCGCAGCCGCGCGGCGTGGTTGATGATCTGCTCGAACGCCGGGTAACTAAAGCCGAGGAACTGCATCTCGGGGACGGGTTTCATCCCGTGGGCTGCGAGGCCGACGGCGGCACCGGCGATACAGCTCTCTGCAAGCGGGGTATCGACGACGCGATCCTCACCGTACTCCTCGTAGAGACCGTCGGTTGCCCGGAAGACGCCACCGTTCTGTCCGACGTCCTCGCCGAGAACGATGACGTCGTCGTCTCGAGCCATTTCGGATCGGAGTCCGTCTTGAACCGATTCAACGATCGTAAGCGACTGCGTGTCTTGGTCTGAGTCTGTCGTAGCCATGTTACTCGTGGTCGGTAAGTTCGTCGTCGCCGTACGTTTCGCGGAGGTACTCGAGCTGTTCGCGCTGGTCTTCGAGCAGCGGGGTCGCCTCTTCGTAGACGTGGTCGAACATCTGTTCGGGATCCGGCGGTTCGGTCGATTTGACCGTCTCGATTACGTCCGCGAGTTCGTCTTCGACGCTCGAGCGGATCGCATCGTCTTCCTCTTCGTCGAGACGTCCGGTCTCGATGAGATACGTTCGGAACCGGGGGATCGGATCCTTCTCCTGCCACTCTTCGGGTGGTTCGTCCCCGCGGTACTTGGTGGGGTCGTCGGCGGTGCTGTGGGCTCCCAGTCGGTACAGCATCGCCTCGATGAACGTCGGTCTGAGTTCGTCGTCGGCTGGCGATTTGGCCTTTTCGACGGCGGTCCGCATCACGTCGTAGACGGCCAGTGGATCCATCCCGTCGACCTGGATGCCCTCGAACCCGTACCCCTGAGCACGGCTCGCGAGGGAATCGGCCGCCGTCTGCTTTTCGAACGGGACCGAAATCGCCCACTGGTTGTTCTGACAGAAGAAGACGTTCGGCGTGTCGAACACGCCGGCGAAGTTCATCGCTTCGTGAACGTCTCCCTGACTGGTCGCGCCGTCTCCGAAGTAACACGCGTACACACTTTCGCTGTCGTTTACCAGTGAATCAGCCCACGCGAGGCCGACAGCGTGTGGTGGTTGTGAGCCGACCGAGCCGTTGATCGGGAACACGTTGACGTCGTCGGGAATGGCGTTTCCTTGCTCGATTCCCTTGTAGTAGAGCAAGATGTTCCCCAAGTCGAGCCCGTGTACGTGTAAGGCAGCGTGATCCCGATAGCTTGGAATCACCCAGTCTTCCGGCTCGAGGGCGTGAGCGCTTGCAACTTGCGCGGCCTCGTGGCCGTACAGCGGCGGAAAGGAACCAATCTCGCCGGTCCGGTTGAGCTTGACCGTTCGTCGGTCGAACCGACGAGCGAGATACATGTCACGATACAACTCGAGCATCGTGTCATCCGTCATCGATGGATGGTCGACGTCCTCTAATGGCATTCCGTCCGTGTCGATGAACTGAACTCGATCGGAAGGTTGCCGAAGTGTACTCATGATACGAAACTATATTACGGCAAGATTCATGAAATATATTTTTGCTCCCTTCTGTATCCCATTGGGCAATAACTGACATTGACGCTCAGTCTTTGGTACGATCTGTGATGACTGATTGCCGGTCGATCGCTCGTCGGTCTGCGGTCGACCGGTACTGACTCATAACCGTCCGCATGAAACAGTTCGATGTTCGAACGATTATCGCTACTCTCGGGTTTCGTTGACTCAGATCGAGAACCAATTCTCATACGGTTTCCCGTCAGTTAGTTCCGGTGTACCCGCCGTACTGGCTGCGGTTTCGCCGGTCGATCGGCACCGTAGCCCGCATCACGTGAACTGTGCTTCGAAGCCGGTCTTATCCTGTGACGATACTAATAATATAATTGTCTCGTTTCCATCTTCGATTGCGTTTGCCTGTTGAGTGATTGATGTGGTCACTGCGCGTTATATAGTTGTATAAAACAAACAACACTCGCCTGCCGACCGTCCGATTTCTCAGCCACGAGTTGTGGGGACAGCCAACTCACATCTATAGCGTATCAAACCTATTTACGATCGGGTTTCGCTCGACGTAATCAAGTTAATAGCTCGACGAAAGCCGAGTAACGGTAGTCTGGTGGCCGTAGCAATCGAGAAAAAACGCTGGCTCTGAGAACCCATCTATCTCGGCTAACCGATACAGGACTGTCGCGGCTAGATCGGTTCCTTGTCGTCCGATCACTGCGACGTCAAACACGATCCCGGATCGAAGTTACTTGTAGAATGTGTACAAGACTAATCGCTGGTGATCGTGATCGCAGTCTCATAGGGATTATCGTAGGAGTTCATCGTTTCCCAGTGAAGAACCGAGAGACAGTGCCGAAAGAGAGGATTCGAAACCGGTGGTTGGCTACGATAATCCCTATCAGCAACCGCGACCCGCGACGGATTCGCCGTCGACGGAATTGATACGTTGTAGAAAATAAACAAATTTGCTGTCTGATTATCGTCTGAGAACGACTCACGCTGATCAACGAAGAGTCGTTTGGCTCCCGGAGCGACGTCCTGTCGTGTGGTTTCGGACGACGAACATCCTGACGCGCGTCGCCGTCCTCTCGTACCGAATGTTGTACCGATGTACCGGCACGATCGCAGGACTGCTTGCGGTCGCACTGGAACTGACTGACAGTAGACCGTATCAAGGCGCTCGAGACTACGGTACTGATACGGTCTTCGATGGCTGATTGCCGGTCGATCGCAGACCGGCGGGTGATCGACCGGGACAGACTCATGACGGTCCGTATGATGCGTTTGGCGGGAACGGCCGGACACGTCAGCCAAATCTACATTTTGCACAACGTATTAGTCGGCCCGCGCCGATTCTCGGAACGACACGATGTGTACAAAGGTTATCGAGTGCCATACACTAGTAGATGGCATCAGTGACACGCCGGTCGACGATGCACGTCTCGTCGTCGACGACGGTCGGATTCAAGCCGCAGGACCG
The DNA here is from genome assembly GCF_009807105.1 of Natrialba sp. INN-245. Classification (NCBI taxonomy): domain Archaea; kingdom Methanobacteriati; phylum Methanobacteriota; class Halobacteria; order Halobacteriales; family Natrialbaceae; genus Natrialba; species Natrialba sp. INN-245. The sequence continues at coordinate 36,344 of NZ_WUBV01000065.1, forward strand.
AAGGAGTCGGTTGCTGTCCCCGATGGCGCTGAGATCGTCGATCATTCGGAGCAAACGATCACTCCGGGGTTCATCGATGCGCACGTTCACCTGAACGGAACGCGATCGTTCTCCCCGTACGAACGCATTTCTCAGGACGTTCCGTACAAAACAGCGGTCGCCACGACCGATGCAAAGCGGCTCCTCGAGGCGGGATTCACTACGGTTCGGGACGTCGGCAGTGTGGCCGCCCTCGGACTCAGAGATGCAATCGACGCTGGCGAAATTCCTGGCCCACGGATACACGCGGCTGGGCGTGCATTCTCACAGACCGCTGGCCACGTCGACATGCACTCGCTGCCCCACGAGTGGGTCGACGAGGATCGAACGCTGGGCGTCCTGGCGGATGGCGTCCCCGAGTGTCGAAAGAAAGTCAGGCAAGAGCTTCGACGCGGAGTCGACGTCGTCAAGATCATGACGACCGGGGGGATGGCGTCGGAGAAAGATACGCCGGATCACGTTCACTACACGGACGAAGAGATTCGGACGTTCACCGAAGAGGCGCACCGACTCGACGTTCCGGTTGCGACACACGCACAGGGTGCAGCAGGTATCAACGCCGCGATCCGGAACGGAGTCGACACCATCGAACACGCGATCGGGTTCGACGACGAGGGAGTCGAGCTTGCCACCGAACACGGCGCGACGCTCGTCCCGACTCTCAGTGCAATCTACCGTCTCGCACACGACGGACCGGAGCACGATCTCCCCGACTACCACGTTCGAAAGGGGAAAGAGTACGTCGACATCCACGCCGAGTCGATCGTTCGAGCGTACGAGGCGGACGTTCCCATCGCACTTGGGACCGACTGCAACGGTTCGTACCTTCACCCCCACGGCGAGAACGGGATCGAATTCGAACTGCTGGTCTCACAGGTCGAGATGAGCGAAATGGACGCGCTCAAAGCGGGAACGAGCGTCGCCGCCCAGGCGCTCGAAGACGATTCGATTGGCTCACTCGAGCCAGGGAAGTACGCCGACATGGTCGTACTGGACCGGAACCCCCTCGAGGATATCGAAGCGGTTCGGGACGACGTCGCCGCCGTCTACAAGGGCGGGGATCGGGTCGACTCGCGTGGCCCCGTGGACGCGTGACCAGTTGACCTCCTGATCTTTCCTCCGAGTTTTCGAAGAACGGGCGTTTCGTAAGGATCGTTGCAACGACAGACCCGGGATCTACCTGTAACAGCGCGAGAGTCCCGCCCTTCCCGTGAGGGACGAGTGTTCCGACATCCGGTCGGAACCGAGGACCGAACAGGGCGGGCGTGAAGCGCGTAACCTTTAGTGAGATTCTGCCGAAAGCTCGCTGGCCCTGAGTCACCAACAAGACGGACGAGTTTCACTTCCACTGCGGATGGCTGACATTCAAACCAGAAGCGGACGTATACAGGAGTGGCTGATGAAGCGTACCAACACGTTCGCCGTGCGACCGCTCTCCGACGACGATGAGCAGGTGCTACGGGACCTGTTGGACGCTTCCGCCGCTCTCTGGAACGAAGTCAACTTTCAGCGTCTCATGCGGTACAACGACGAAAACGGCTTCGAGGGCGACGTGTTCGAGGCTGATACAGGCCGACTCGAAGGGAAGTACAAAGGCGTTCTCGGTGCGTCCACTGCCCAACAAGTAATTGGAAAAAACACCGAAGCGTGGAAGTCGTTTTTCACGCTCAAAGACCAGTATCACGACGAGTCAAACACGTCGGTCACGGAACACCCGGAGCCGCCGGGATTCCGTGGGAACGAAGACGACGGACGTGTTCTCAAAGGCGTCATTCGCAAAGATGCGTACACTGTCGAATGGGGCGCTCGCTCCCGACTTGAGACCGTTGTCGGAGAACAACTCCGAGACAGGCACAACAGCCCAAAAAGCCGTCTCCGGTTGGAAGTCGTCGGCGACCCGAACTGGCCCGACTACGAGGACCAGAGCCGGTTAGACCTGTGGTACGACGAGACTGATAGCACCTTCCGAGCTTCGCAACCCGTGACTGTTTCTGACGATTCACGGGGCACTCCACTGGCCGACCACAAGGCCGCTCTGGACATTGGTGCAAACAATCTCGTCGCCTGTACCACGACGACCGGCGACCAATATCTGTACGAAGGCCGCGAGTTGTTCCAGCGGTTCCGTGACACGACACGAGAAATCGCCCGGTTACAGTCGAAATTGCCCGAGAGACGAAGTCTCTCGGAATCACGGAAGACTTCGTCTTCCGAACGACTCGAAGAAGGCCGATACAGTAGCGAGCGTATCCGGCGGCTGTACCGGAAACGGACCCGCCGCCGCGACCACGCTCAAGAAGCACTGTGTCGTGACCTGCTCGAACGACTGTACGCCGAGGGTGTGGACACGGTGTATATCGGTGGCCTGACCGACGTGTTGGATACACACTGGTCGGTCGAAACGAACGCCAAGACGCACAACTTCTGGTCGTTCAAGAAGTTTACCGAGCGTCTAGCCTGTACCGCCGAGGAATACGGTATCTCCGTAGAGGTCCGGTCGGAAGCGTGGACCAGCCAAGAGTGCCCGCAATGCGGTTCGACAGACCGAACGACACGGCATCAGGACACGCTCACCTGCCCGTGTGGGTTCGAGGGGCACGCCGACCTTACGGCTTCAGAAACGTTTCTAAGACGGCACACAGAGAAGGCAGTCAGGCCGATGGCACGGCCCGTGCGGTTCGAGTGGGACGACCACAACTGGTCGGAGTCACCACGCTCTCACGAAAGTCCCAACGAACAGCGCACAGACCCGAGTACCGTCCACCGTGACGGGAATGTTGTCTCCGGGGAATCGGCATAGCCGAGACTCCCACGAAGGAAACCGCGCCGTTTACGGCGCGGAGGATGTCATGGATGGATCGGGTTGTTTCGCCGCTGCGTTCCCACTGTCCGTCTCAATCCGTGATCTCGAGGTCTTCTCCCGAGACGTCGTCGTGGTTGAACTCGCGCGTTCCGATTCGGGTTATCTCGAACACGCCGCCGACGTTCGGGTCCGGTCCTGCCACTCTGGTATCCGTCGTCATCCAGTCTTTCTCCCCGGTTTCGCGCTGCTTGGCAGGAAGGAGCGGGAGCAGGGACGAAAGCGCATAGAGCGAAAACGTCTGGCCCTCGGGCAGAACGATCTCTTCGCCGTGTACCTCGAAGTAGTCCCCGACTTCGTAGCTTGAAACGGCGTCGCCAGTTATTTCTACGCACTCGACTCGCAGGTCGTATAGAGTGAACGTATCGTCCTCTGTCATCAGCTATCGTTTGCCATATCGACTATGGGGAATTAAACCTTTCCACCTCGAAGACCTGATAATCGAGACTGGCTGTCGGTGTCTCCCCCTCAATCCGAGATGTCAGAGATACATTCACGGGTCTCTACTGTTCGGTCCCCTGTCTACCGTTTCTCCCTGACTGAAACTCACTCACCAGGACTGCCCAATCGGTAATACTATTACTGTAGAATATCTCCTATGTGATGTCGACTCATGCTAAAGTACGTCATCCGACGGTTACTGGTAATGATACCAGTCCTCCTTGGAGTCACTGTTCTTATTACACTACTCATCAATCTCTCACCGGGAGATCCCGCTCGAGCGGCACTCGGTGCACAGGCGGATGCACAGGCGGTCGCGAACCTTCGCCAGGAAATCGGGTTGGACCAACCGGTGTACATTCGGTACATCGAGTGGGTCGCCGGTGTTCTTCAGGGTGATCTCGGGACGTCGATCGTGACTGGTGAGCCGGTAAACCAGATGATCATGGAACGGTTGCCCGCCACGCTGGAACTGTCGATCGTTGCAATCGCCATCACGTTCGTTATCGCACTGCCGTTGGGCGTGATCAGCGCCGTCCGTCAGTACACGTGGATGGATACCGGATCGATGGTCTTTGCGATTTTCTGGCTCTCGATGCCCTCGTTCTGGCTCGGGCTGATCCTCATCTTACTGTTTTCCGTCGAACTGGGAATCACGCCGATATCCGGCCGCAGTGGGACAATTTTCACGGTAGAGTGGCTGAGTTATCTCGCGTTACCGGCGTTTGCGATCGGGGCTCGTCGGGCGGGCTTGTTGACGCGGTTGACGCGTTCTTCTATGCTCGAGATCATCAACGAAGAATACATTCGCACAGCTAAGGGGAAAGGAATCGGTGGTCGTGCGGTCATCTACACGCATGCGATGAAAAACGCGATGATACCGATCGCGACGCTCGTCGGATTACAGATACCGATGGTTCTCTCGGGGTCGGTGATCATCGAATACGTGTTCTCCTGGCCGGGAATCGGTCGGCTGCTGGTCGATTCGGTCAGCCGCCGTGATTATCCGGTGGTTCAGGGGATCGTTCTGGTGTACGCCGTTATCGTGTTGTTTGCGAACCTGATCGTCGATATCGCGTACACGCAGTTCGACCCACGAGTGACGTACGACTAACTTACCACAATGAGCTCTAAAACGAACCAATCGATACTCGGTCGACTCCGTACTTCAGCAACGGCTCTCAGAGAGAACAAGGTGTTGCGCCGCATTTTCCGGACGAAAACCGGGTTGATCGGCGCGTCGATAACGATCGGACTCGTAATGGTTGCCATCTTTGCACCGGAGATTGCCCCGTACGATCCGATCGAACAGAACTACGGCAGCGTAAACCAGGCCCCCAGCCTGTCCCATCCGTTCGGAACGGACCGATTCGGTCGGGATATCTTCTCGAGGGTAATATACGGATCCCGGTACGCCCTCGGTCTCGGCGTCGGCATTGTTGCGGTCCAGGTGCTGATCGGCGTTCCGCTCGGACTGATCGCGGGCTACTACGGGGGCCACATCGAGGCAGCGATCATGCGTCTCGTCGATATTACGCTGGCGATTCCCGGAATCGTACTGGCGCTCGCTATCGCCGGGATGCTCGGCGGTGGACTCGTCCCGCTGATCGTTGCCCTTGCAGGCGTCGGGTGGCGTGGCTTCGCTCGCCTCGTTCGTGGTGACGTAAAGAGTGTCATGGAAGAAGAGTACATCGAAGCTGCAAACGCGGCCGCGGTGAGCGACGTCAGAATCATGCTTCGTCACATTCTGCCAAACGCCAGCGCAAGCATCATCGTCTACGCGACGCTAACGTTGCCGTCAGTGATCCTTCAGACGGCTGCGCTGTCGTTTCTCGGTCTCGGTATTCAGGCACCTGCCCCCGAGTGGGGGGCGATCATCGAAGCCGGACGTGGTCAGCTCGCGACCGAATGGTGGATTTCGACCTTCCCCGGGTTTGCGATTATGATCGTTGTCATTGGGTTCAACGCTCTCGGTGATAGCCTGCGCGATGCGCTCGATCCCAAACAATCCAGACCGTTCTAACCATGACAGAACCACTCCTCGCAATAGACGACCTCAACGTTCGATTCCGGACCGAAGACGGACCAGTATACGCGTTAAACGGTGTCGACATAACAATCGAACATAACGAAGTGATGGGGATTATCGGTGAAAGTGGCTGCGGGAAAAGTGTGACCGCCCTCTCGGTGTTACAGTTGCTGCAGTCACCACCAGCAGAGATCATCGGTGGCGAGATCAGGTACAAAGGGGAGAATCTCCTCGAGCGGTCCGATTCGGAGATGGACGAGATCAGAGGGAACGAGATCAGTATGATCTATCAGGATCCGATGAAGGCCCTCAACCCGGTGCTTACGATCGGCCAACAGGTGACGGAACCGCTGTTGGCTCACCGGGACGTCACCAAAGACGAGGCCATCGACGAGGCGATCGAGATGCTACGGGCGTGCGGGTTAGCGGATGCAGAGCGACTCGTCGACGAGTATCCACATTCGCTCAGCGGGGGAATGCGCCAGCGTGTCATGATCGCGATGGGGTTGATAACGAAACCAGACCTGCTGATCGCCGACGAACCGACGACGGCCCTCGACGTTACGACACAGGCAAAAATCCTCGACCTCCTGGAAGACATCAGCGACGAGTTCGACATGTCGATCATGTATATCAGTCACAACCTCGCGACGGTAAGTGAGGTGGCAGATCGCATCACGGTGATGTACGCCGGAACTGTCGCAGAGCGATGCACGATGAACGAACTCTTCGAACGACCGTTGCATCCGTACACGCGAAAACTGATCGAGAGTATCCCGAAACTCGATACTGTCCACGAGCGTCTCCCGGCAATCGAGGGATCGGTCCCAACGTTCAACGAACCACCGTCAGGTTGCCCGTTTGCGTCTCGCTGTCCACAGTACATTGGCTCGGCCTGTGACGAGGTCGTTCCACAGGCGCAACCGCCAGGCGAAGCGTACGACGTCGAGGCAGAGCACACCGTTGCCTGTCACCTCTACACTGACGCGAGCAGCGAGAAACCACCATGGACCACCGAGGAACACACTCATGACTCAGCGTACTGAACGAGATCGAACGGACGCGACGGATTCGATACTAGCAGCGAACGACGTGTGTAAGTACTTCCCGGTCAACGGCGGGATACTCAACCGACAAGTCGGCTCCGTCAAAGCGGTCGACGGCGTTTCGCTCGAGATCGCCGACGGAGAGACGCTCGGTCTCGTCGGTGAGTCGGGCTGTGGCAAGTCGACGCTCGCCAGAACGTTGCTCCGGTTGCACGAACCGACCGGCGGTTCGATCCACTACCGCGGTGAGGATATTACGGCTGCGTCGTCTTCGCGCATGCAGGAACTGCGCGCAGACATGCAAATAATATTCCAGGACCCTGGCTCGAGTCTCAACCCGAGAATGACGGTCGAAGAATGCATCGAAGAGCCGATGCAGTCACTGACTGACTGGTCGAAACACGAACGGAAAGACCGGATCGCCGAGCTGATCACGGAAGTCGGCCTTACTGAAGACCACCTCTCACGGCCCCCTCATAAGCTCAGCGGCGGCCAACAACAGCGCGTTGGTATCGCTCGAGCACTCAGTATCGAACCAAAACTCGTGGTCGCCGACGAACCAACGAGCGCCCTCGACGTAAGCGTTCAGGCGAACATTCTGAACCTCCTGGACGATCTCCAGTCGGAATACGATCTCACCTATCTGTTCATCAGTCACGACCTCAGCGTCGTTCGCCACATTGCAGATCGGATCGCGGTCATGTATCTCGGGGAGATCGCGGAAATCGCTCCCACGGAAACACTCTTCGAGGACCCAAAACACCCCTACACCAGGGCGCTCCTCTCGTCGGTTCCCCGGGCGACACCCGAATCCATGGAGGACAGAATACTGCTCGAGGGATCCGTTCCGAGCCCGGAGAACCCACCGGCCGGCTGTAAGTTCCATACGCGATGTCAGGAGTATATCGGCGACATCTGCGAAACGGAGTGTCCGTCCCTCGAGTCCGTTGGACCTTCCCACGAGTGTGCCTGCCACCACCACGACTAACAGTTCACTCGACCGTCCAGCGTTCGACGCTCGAAAACGACATTCAAAACGGAAATCCGGTTCTAGAATTCGACTTCGCGCCAGTGGAGATGGTACTGTCCCCACCAGAGCGGGTTCTCGGTCCAGGTATCGATCCCTTGTAACTGGGTGTCGTATCCGTAGTTTCTGTTGAGGAGGTTGAGGTTCACAGCGACGGCATCGTCGTGGAGTATCCGCTGGGCCTCCATTGCGGCGTCGTCACGGGCGTCCGGGTCCGGGTCCGTCTGAATCTCGCCGATCAGGTCGTTCACTTCGGGGTTGTCGTAATTCGAGTAGTTACGCCCTCCCTCGGAGACCCGCTCACTCCCGTGGTAGTATCGGGAGAGAACCGACGACGCAAACGGCGTGAAGCTCCCGCCACTGGTCGCAATGTGGTGTTCGTCGTTTTCGAGGTCGGTGTAGAACGTCGAGGCTTCGGGTGCGCGATAATCGGTCGCGATCCCGACGTCTGTAAGCATACTCTGGATCGCCTCGGCCATATTCTCGAGCAAACCCAGTGGGAACGACAGCAGATCCAACTCGAGTTCTTCGCCGTCTCTCGACCGCACCGCTCCTTGTTCGTCGTTGGTCCAGCCCGCCTCCTCGAGCAGTTCGCGGGCTCGATCGGGATCGTATTCGTACGCCAGCTCTTGGTTTTCGGACTCGGAGAGTCCGCCGCCCCAGAATGGGGGGACGTACCCGTACAGGAGCTCACCTTCGCCGTCGAGACCGACCTGTAACAACGGTTCGCGATCGATCGCGTGTGAAATTGCACGGCGAACCTCGACCTCGTCGGTTGGTGAACGGTCGACGTTGATCGGAAGGAACGTCCACGTTCCCTGATTCCGCTCGACGTCGGTCCCATCGTTGGACTCGACCTCCCCGGTCTGAGCTAACGAGAGTTCGTATGCTGCGTCGACGTCGCCCACCATGAGTTCGTTCGTCAGTGTCGATGCCTCCGGAATGATTCGGATCTCGACCTCTTCGACGCTCGATTGCTGTTGTGTGGCGAAATCGGGCCCCCAATCGTAGTCGTCGTATCGCTCGAGACGGATGCGGTCTGCGGCTTCCCACTCGACGAATTCGTAGGGTCCAGTTCCGACGATCACCTCGCGGCCGAAATCGTCCCCTGCTTCTTCGACGGCTTCCCGCGAGACCATTCCGTGGAAATTACTGAACTCCGCGAGTTCCTGGAGCAACAGCGGAAACGGCGACTCCGTTTCGATCGTTAGTTCGTGTTCGCCAGTTACGTCGAAAGACGTAACGGGATCTAAATCACCCGAGTTGATTCCGATATCGATGATCCGATCGAAGTTCCACTCGACGACTTCGGCATCGAGTGGTTCGCCGTTGTGAAACGTTACGCCTTCTTGGAGCTGGAAGACGAACTCGGTCGCGTCCTCGTTAATTTCGTAGTCGGAAACGAGATGCGGTACCGGCTCGGCGTCCGGGTTGAGATAGAACAACGGTTCGTGAATCGCCGAGAGCGTTAATCGCTCCGGAATACGCGTCGATTCGTGGGCATCGAGCGTCGTCGGCTCGCTGTTTATCCCAACCGTCAGCTGGTCGGTATCGATCCCGCCGTTACCATTACCATTTCCGTTACCGTTCCCATTGTCGTCGTTCTCACCGAGACACCCAGCTAGTGCACCCGCGCTTACACCAAAGACGGTGAGGAGCCCCCGTCTATTGAGCTCACTGTGATTGTTTTTCACCATTCCGTACCACACTTAGAGAGGAACATACATATAGTTAACTAATGGCATGAGAGTTGTTCTCTCTTGGCTGGAACCGGGGTACGCGTATCGCTTCGGGGATACTTACGTTGGTAAGTACCGTAATCGTGTCATCGAGAACCAACCCTGGTCGGAGGCAGGTTGCGGTCGTTCACGAACACGATTTATACATTATATTCGCTCTACCTCGTCACGGTAGTTCCTCTCATTCAGTCTACGTATTCGAATTGTACTTCATAATATTCGCGTGTTTTGGGTCCTCACGCTCGGCGATATACACACCGCCGGGCACCCCGTCGAACTCGTCTAACGCTCGCTCGATTCGCTTCATATCCTGACTGTCGAGTTTGAATTCGGTCGTTCGAAGGTTATCGTCGATGTGGTTGGTATTGCGAGCACCGACGATTGCAGAACAGACGCGTGGGCGTTGTAAGATGTATCGACTCGCAACATTGGCGATCGATACCTCGTGTTTGTCCGCAATGGTGGAGAGTTCCTCGAGTAGCATCTGGAAATCGGACCAGCTGCCGTTTTCTTCGATGATGAGTTTGTACTTGGTCAGTGACCGATTCTCCATCGGGTGCTCCGGTTCGGGTTCGCCGAGGTATCGCTCCGTGAGAAAGCCGCCCGCGAGCGTTCCGTAACACAACAACTTGATATCGTGTTCTTCACAGAAATCTACGAGTTCCCTCTCGGGTCGGTCGTCGAGGAGGGAGTACTGAACCTGATTGCTGATAACCGGAATACCTGCATCGATGAGTTCCTCGAGATGCCGGACGTCGAAGTTCGTTACGCCCAGGTGGTCGATTTTCCCATCTTTTTTCAAGTCGTGCAGTATCTCCATCGTTTTGACGTAGTTGTCGATCTCGTAGTCCCACCAGTGGAACTGAACGAGATCGAGAGAGTCAACGTTGAGCCGACGCCGAGAGCGGTCGATGATCCGCTCTACGTACTCGGGGGTAATGCTGTCGAGTTTGCTTTTATCCGGGACGAACTTCGTATGAACGTTGATGCCTGGATAGCTGCCCGTCTCATCCCTGTACTGTTCGCGGAACGTTCCGAGTAGTTCTTCGACCCCGGTGTAGTGGTCAGCACAGTCGAACGTCGAGAACCCGGCGTCGACGAACGTAAATAAGTCTTCGACCGGCGTGTTGGTCCGGTTATCGCTATGATCTTCGGCTAGTTGCCACGCACCGGTGATTATCGGCTCGATAGTGTAGCCGTCGGTAAGTCTCCGAGACTCCATAGCCCCATATTTTCCGGCCCACCTATTTATTAGTATTGAATTTATACATACTGCTTAAAATAGCCGGGAATATAGGGTGAATAATTCAGAAAATAACGACCAATGCTTGCGTATCGTTTTCAAACGGGTAGGTTGTCGGTCCAACCAACAGATCGACCACGTCATTCGAATATGCGGAAGGTTGAAGTCTCTCTAACTCGTGTGGTTTCATAACATGGTGGATGGAACCGATCGACGAAACGAAGTACAGACCGCACACACGGCCTTCGATATTTTGGAATTGCTCAAGGAGACCGATGGTGCCGATCTCTCGACCGTCGCTTCACGACTGGATATCGCGAAGAGTACCGCCCATAGACACCTTTCGACGCTTCTCTCTCGGAACTACGTCGTAAAAGAAGGCGGTGAGTTCGTTGTGAGCCTCAAGTTCCTCGAGTTCGGCTCGTACGCGTCGAAACGGAAACCTGGATACGACCTTGCGACGGAACTGGTCGACCAACTTGCAGCCGAGACCGGGGAACACGTTCAGCTCTTCGTTGAAGAACACGGACAGGCGGTGTATTTGTACGGACAGGCTGGTGAACAGGCAGTCGAGAGCAGTCCGTTACTGGGTAAAAAGCTCCCACTACATGCAACCGCGGGGGGAAAAGCGATCCTTGCCCGTCTCTCGGACGCACGCGTAGAGGAGATCATCGAACAACACGGTCTCCCCGCTCTCACGGAGAATACGATCACTGACGAAGAACGGTTGTGGGAGGAAATTCGGACCGTTCGTACCCAAAACTACAGCCTGAATCGAGAGGAAGACCACGAGAACTTGTGTGCGGTCGGTGTGCCGATTCGGAAGGGGAAAGATGGGATTTTCGCTGCGGTGAGTATTTCTGGTCCAACGCGTCGAATGCAGGGCAATCGTCTCGAAAACGAGCTTCCCACGTACTTACTCGGCCGGGCTAACGAACTCGAACTGAACATCCAGTTTTCGAAGACGTCGTCGAACGATTCGCTCTGATCCGTGCCATGGTACTCTCACATTCCGTATAGTGGAATGGGTTCCTGGCCGAGCACATTTGGTTAATTTCGCCGTTGGAGCGTGTCTAGAGGATCTCTGAACAAGGGGTTACTCCGCCCCTCGATCCAACGTCACGCTGTGGCCTCGTCTTCTCCCACCGTCCAACACTCGGTCAAAATGCGATGATTGGACTCCCAAAGAGATCGGAGGAATACTGTCCATTTGACAGTAGTACTATTGTAATATTTGCGCCCGCTGCGCTCGAGAAACTGGGTCGAATGAGTGGGAGGTCCGTCCGTCATCACTGATATCGAGTTCGCGGTCGCAGTGATGATCGGTACGACTCGATCAATTTTCAAACCAATTCATGCACTTTAATATATTCTGTCTATACCACTATATGTATATAACACTAATAGTGTTGGCGTAACATATATCTTCTCGAAATATACAAAAAACCAAAATAAATCCTACGAAATCACTGTCTAAAACCCCAACCAACTAATTTGATCGGCAACAGTATTCTGTATGGCTATTACCTCATTAAATAGTATATAACTAGTGATTACTATATATCCGATGGGTCGTCCCATTCCAAACGTCGATCAATGAGTGATACGGTTTACTGTCCGTCGGTACCGCCGGACCCGCGACCAGTCTGCGGTTTCAGCGGTAACACGGTACAGCAATCCGTCTGAAACCGGGCGACCGCCATCGGTTTCACCACCTGTAAACTGTGGCGTGGCCGTACTCGCTTTAGCAACTTGTTTAACCCGCTGTGAATTATCCTGAGAGGGGAGCCCGGAAGGGATCTCGAGGAGCCACATGCATGTTACGACATCTCATACCAGTGGTGGAGCGTTTCGTCGGTCCACCCGATCACGGAGGCGAGTCGAACGCAGACGCACGCACCACGACGAACCGACCGTCGGAGGTGACGGTGCGTGAGTAACGTCCGAATCGGGGGTGTCGGAATGACGCCGTTCGAGAACGCCTCCGACCGGTCCGTCGTCGATCTCGCTGGGATTGCGGCCGAACGTGCCCTTGAGGACGGTGACTACTCGAGAGCGGAAATCACGTCAGTCCACGTCGGCAACGCGCTCTCGGAGGGACTCGGCACCCAGGCTGGTCTCGCGAACGCCCTGTCGTCGGCACTCGGCGTCGAAGGAGTCCGTTCCGACCGGATCGAGAACACGAGCGCGACCGGGGCGAGTGCCGTCCACCGGGGCGTCGAAGCCGTCGCGAGCGGCCAATCGGACGTCGCGCTCGTCGTCGGCGTCGAGAAGATGTCCGTCGGCGAGACCGCAGCCGTCACCGATTCGATACGCCAACTCGTCCATCCGCGGGAGTACGAACAGGGGTTGACCCTCCCGTCGTTCGCTGGATTGGCTGCGAACGTCTATCTCGACCGGTACGACGCACCCCGCGACGCGCTGGCTGCGGTCGCCGAGAAGAACCACCGGAACGCGGTCGACAACCCGGTGGCGCAGTTCCAGAAACGGATCTCCGTCGACGACGTTCTCGAGTCGCCGGTGATCGCCGATCCGCTTCGACTCTACGATTGCTGTCCGATGACCGACGGCGCCGCCGCGCTCGTCCTCTCGCGCGAGGAGGGGGTTCGGGTGGCGAGTATCGCCAGCGCGACGGGGACACACGCTGTCGCGGCCCGGTCGGACCCGCTGGCGATCGAGAGCGTCCGGCTCGCGGGCGAGCGGACGTTCGACGGGGTGGATCTCGAACGCGACGACGTCGACGTCGCCTGCATCCACGACGCGTTCACCGTCCTCGAGTTACTGGAACTCGAGGAACTCGGGTTCTACGATGCCGGAACCGCGTGGGAAGCGACGCTGGACGGTAAAACCCGGCTGGACGGCGAGCTCCCGGTCAACCCCGGTGGGGGGTTGAAAGCTCGCGGCCATCCGCTCGGAGCGACGGGGATCTCCCAACTGATCGAACTAGTGTGGCAGTTGCGGGGTGATCTTCCCGACCAGCGGCGCGTCCCCGACGCGGAGGTCGGATTCGCTATCAACGTCGCGGGATTCGGAAACAACAGCGTCTGTACTCTCCTGGAATCATGACTGACTCGAACGATACAGCCGAACTCGGTCCCGTCCCGGTCGACCATGCGTTCGTCTGTGCGGACTGCGGGCACCGGTGGTACTACACGCGTCGTCGGTGTCCCGACTGTGGCGGGACGGACGTCTCGACGTACGAACTTGCCGTCGGCGAACTCATCGCCTGGACCGAAAACAGGGTTACGCCGGCGGACATCCGGTCACCGAACCGGCTCGGTCTCGCCCGGTTCGGCGAGGTCCAGGTGATCGCACAGCTTACAGACGACGAGGCGTCGGTCGGCGACCAGGTCGCCTTCGAGGGTGCGTACCATCTCCGACACGGAAGCGAGACACCGAAGCCTCGATTGACTCCTCTCGAGTGAGGTGTTTCTGGCTCCACGGCGGTTTTCGGTGGACCGGACGACTCCGTGGTCCGGTCTCGCGGATACACTCTTTTCGAGTCTCGTATATTCGGAGCCATCTCTCATCTGATCCCGTCGTGTGGTCGTCTTTTCCTGCGAAATTCCATTCGTCCCACGATGTGGGATCTCTCCTCTCACGCCGGACGGACCGATCGGGAAGACGGGGACGTCGTCGGCAGATTACGCCCGTTGACCGCGTGCTGTGGCGGTCCGATTTCGAGTATTCGGATCGCGTTCGACGTTCGGTCTTAGCCGCGAACCGCGTGTGCGATCTCGAGTTCGAGTTCGTTGATCGCGCCCAGCACGTACTCCGGGAACTCCTCGGTCAACCGGTCGCCTTTCAGCCGATTTGCCGGTCCCGAGACACTCAACGCGCCGAGAACGCGTTGATCGGCGTCCGTCACGACGGCACCGACAGCGTTGACCCCTCGAGTCGTCTCCTCCACGTTGAACGCGTATCCCCGTTCCCGAATGGTTTCCAGTTCGTCGGACAACTCCTCGACCGATCCGATACTGGCGCTCGTTTCCGTCTCGAACGCGAGGTCGTCGACGATCTCGGTCCGTCGGTCGTCGGGGAGGTGCGCGAGGATGGCCTTTCCGCCCGCGCTCGTATACAGTTCGCCGCGTTTTCCGACGTGTGCTCCCGTCTGTACGGCGCTCTGTCCGACCTCGGTGTAGAGATAGATTCGCTCGCCGTGTTCCTCGACGATGAACTGGGCTCGCTCTCCCGTTTTCCTCGCCAGTTCGTCGACTTTCTCCTTGATCGTGGGAAACGCGGTAACCCGTCGCTGGGCGACGCCACCGACGGTCAGAAACTGGAGTCCGAGCCGATACCGGTTGTCGGTCTGCGTGACGAACTTGTGTTTTCGCAGCGTCGCCAGATGCCGGTGGGTGGTACTCGGCGAGAGATCCAGCTGGTCGGCGAGCTCTTCGAGCGTCGCCTCGCCGAGCTTCTCGAGTGCGTTCACTACCTCGATCGACGTTTCGGTCGTTTTTGCCACCGATTTGACCCCGTCTTCCATACGCCCACGACGCGTTCCTCGCACATAAAATCCCGCATATTCGGACGTGGCTCGGCCGCGGACGTACCGGAACTGGCGTGGGCGGATCGTCAGCCGTTCCGGTTCTCCACCCCGTCCGATTCGTCTTCGTCGCGCTGGACGACTCTCGGACGGATGCTGAACCTGAAGCAGCCGGTCCAGAACAGCGCGAGTACCAGACCGACGCCGAGCAACAGCACCCGGTCGTCGACGTCGAGCTGGATGACCGCGTATCCCGCCGAGAGGATCACGGCGTAGTTGTAGAACAGAACAACCAGATCGTCCATGGTCGGTCGCATACGTCAGTATCTCCCGGGTGAGTGATAAGTCATTATCTCTCGAGTGACGCCGAGTGGTCGTTCGGGTACGTTCGGAGCGGTCGCCGAGAACCGAACGCTTATATTTGTGATCCGACGAGCGCGTGTATGAACGATGCTGGCGAGGACGAGACGATCTACGACGAACTGGGGGTTCCCCCCGTGATCAATGCGGCCGGCACCAAAACCCGAATCGGCGGGAGTCGGATTCGTCCCGAAGCGGTTGCCGCGATGCAACGAGCGTCCCGTTCGTTCGTCCGCCTCTCCGATCTGCAGGCCGAAGCGAGTTCACGGATCGCCGACGCTACCGGGGCCGACGCCGGGTACGTGACCAGCGGTGCGTCCGCCGGGCTCGCACTCGCGTGCGCCGCAGCCCTCGCCGGGCGGGACATCGAACGGATGGCACAGCTCCCCGACACGACCGGCATTCCCGACGAGGTCGTCATGGCCCGGACCCACCGGACCGGTTACGATCACGCCTTTCGCGCCGTCGGCGCGACGATCGTCGACGTCGGAACGAACGACAGGCACCTCGGAACCGGCGCGTCGAACGTCGAACCCTGGGAGATCGAGGCTGCGATCTCCGAGGAGACGGCCGCGATCGGTTACGTTCAGAAACCGTACACCCAGCCTCCACTCGAGGTCGTCACCGACGTCGCCGCCGACTACGACGTCCCAGTGATCGTCGACGCGGCGGCCGAACTCCCTCCGGCCGAGAATCTCTCACGGTTCGTCGACGAGGGAGCGGATCTCGTCGTCTTCAGCGGCGGCAAGGCGATTCGCGGTCCGCAGACGACCGGAGTCGTGGCCGGGCGGGCGGAGTTGATCGAATCGATCGCCCTCCAACATCTCGACATGCACGCGGCGGCCGACGTCTGGACTCCCCCGTCGGGGCTCGTCGACGTCGACCAACTCGACGGCGTCCCCCGTCAGGGCATCGGCCGATCGATGAAAGTCGGGAAGGAAGAACTCGTCGGCCTCATCGTCGCCCTCGAGTCGTTCCTCGAGGAAGACCACGACGAGCGCCGGCGTGTGTGGCGAGAACGCGCCGACCGTATCGCGGCCGATCTCTCCGACGTCGCCGGACTCGAGACGGCCGTGACCACGGGCGACGGCGTCTCGGTCGCGCCGGAAGTCGTCGTGCGCGTGGATTCGGACGCCGCGCGGTCGTCGGCGACGAACCTCGTCCGTGTCCTCAGAGCGGAAACGCCACGCATTTTCGTCGGGTCAGACAGACTCGACGAGGAGGTCGTGATGATCTCCCCGCTCTGTCTCGAGGCGGGCGAGATCGACTACCTGCTCGAGCGAATTCGAGCGCACGCCGCGTGCGATTGTTGATCCAGGAAGTATCGATCAATCGAAACGACTCCGTGATCTCTCTCGAACGTAATCGTCGCTCACGTGCTTTTGCCGACTGTGATCACTGATCACGATACTGAACTTTCGATTACAGTGGTATGGCTGTAAATACTGCACGCGATAGGCGTCGGATCGCGCGTCGACTGGAACTCGTCTGGAGGGCGTCGATCCATCGGCTTCGTTGAGTTCGTTCGAAGAAAGATTCTTGTCCCGGCGCTTCGTGGTCGAACGTGATGCTCGATTACGTCGATCTCGAGGCCGACCTCGGGCCGGAAGAGCGATTGATTCGCGACACGACCCGTGAGTTCGTCGACGAGCGGATTCGCCCGGAGATCGCGGCCCACTACGAAGCCGGAACGTTTCCGACGGAGTTGATCCCCGAGATGGGTGAGATGGGATTTTACGCGCCGAATCTCGAGGGGTACGGGTTGCCGAACGTCTCGGAGACGGCCTACGGCGTGTTGATGCAGGAACTTGAGGCCTGTGACTCGGGGCTGCGGTCGATGGCGTCGGTCCAGGGGGCGCTCGTAATGTATCCGATCTACGCCTTCGGCAGCGAAGCACAGAAAGAGCGGTGGCTTCCGGCTCTCGGCGACGGCGACGCCGTGGGGTGTTTCGGCCTGACCGAACCCGAACACGGCTCGAATCCAGCGGGAATGGAGACCGCAGCTGAGCGGGACGGCGACGGCTACGTCCTCGACGGGTCGAAGACGTGGATCACGAACGCACCCATCGCCGACGTCGCGGTCGTCTGGGCGCGCGACCGCTCGCACGAGGACGATCCGGTTCGGGGCTTTCTCGTCGAAACCGACCGTGACGGCGTCTCGACGAACGAGATCTCCGAGAAGCTCTCGTTGCGGGCGTCGATCACGGGTGAAATCGGACTGAACGACGTCTACGTCCCCGAGGAGAACGTGCTTCCCGACGTCTCCGGGATGAAGGGGCCGCTGTCGTGTCTCACCCAGGCCCGCTACGGCATCGCGTGGGGTGCGGTCGGCGCGGCCAGAGACTGCTTCGAGACGGCGCGTGCGTACGCGACCGACCGCGAACAGTTCGGCGGACCGATCGCTCGCTACCAGCTTCAACAGGAAAAACTGGCCGAGATGGCGACGGCGATTACGCTCGCCCAACTGCTCGCATATCGGCTCGCAGATCTCAAGGAACGTGGCGACCTCCGGCCCCAACACGTCTCGATGGCCAAACGAAACAACGTCCGAACGGCTCGAGACCAGGCTCGAGTGGCCCGCGAGATACTGGGCGGAAACGGGATCACGACCGACTACTCCCCGATGCGCCACATGGCGAACATGGAGACGGTCTACACGTACGAGGGCACCCACGATATCCACACGCTGATCCTCGGCGAGGATCTGACCGGCATTCCGGCGTACAGCTGATCGGGACGACCTTCTACACCTCCCGCGGGACGAGCCCGCAGATCCAGTGTGTTCCGATCGTATCGAACCGGCCGTCGTCGCCGGCTGTTACCCGTCTCGGTCTGGCTCCGAGAGGGACTCGTCGTCGCCGGCTGTTACCCGTCTCGGTCTGGCTCCGAGAGGGACTCGTCGTCGCCGGCTGTTACTCCCGATCCGGCTCCGAGAGGGACTCGTCGTCGCCGGCTGTTACTCCCGATCCGGCTCCGAGAGGGACTCGTCGTCGCCGGCTGTTACTCCCGATCCGGCTCCGAGACGGGCTCGTCGACGCCGCGGTAGGCGAAAAAGCCCTGCTGTCGAAGCGTCTCGAGTAGCTCCCCTTCGCGGTTATTCATCGAGCCGTCGGGCGACGGCGTCCAGTAGTGAGCGAGTGCGCCCTCCCAGACGCGATCTGTGCCGGCGTAGAGTTCGTTCATCTCCTCGTAACAGGCCTCGAGAAGTTCGGGCGAGGGATCTTCGTAGGTGTCTTCGTGTACCACCGCGTCCAGGGGGATCCGCGGCGTCGGCTCGTCGTGTGTCTCGCCGACGGGGACGCCGATACAGAGCCCGAACGCCGGGAGGACTTCAGCAGGGAGATCGACGATTTCGGAGATCGTCGACAGTCCCTCGCTGATCGCACCGATCGGACAGACGCCGTAGCCGTAGCTCTCCGCCGCGGTGATCGTTCCCTGGGCGGCAAGGGCGGCGTCGACCGCCCCTTTGAGGACCGCGGTCATCGGCGCCATCTCGAACTCGAGGTCGCGGTGGTCGTGGAGCAGTCGGACCCGACGGAGGTCGATACAGACAAGGAAGAAGTGACTGGCCTCCTCGATGCGTGGCTGGCCGCCGCCTGCGGCCTCGTGGATTCGCGCCCGCATCTCCGGATCTCGGACCGACACGAAACTGTACATCTGGATGGTGCCGCTCGTAGGCGCTTTCCGGCCGGCGTCGAGGATTGCGCGAATCTCCTCGTCGGGGATCGTCGCGTCCGCGTCGTACTCTCGGACCGTTCGTCGTCGACTCAGCCACCCGGTCAGTTTCGGAACCGCTGGCATCTCGTCGGCGAGTGCCGGGCGGGCCGCCGTATCTCGAGCCGATTTCGGTGGGTTTTCGGTCATCGTAGAGCTTTCAGAACCGTTGCGCCTTGAGCGTACTGATCGACGACTGTGCGGACGAACCGACGTTCTCCGGCAACGACGGTACGTTCTCGGTGTGTATCGATTTATACACTATCGCTGAAATGGTCTATCACTAGGATAGTTCTCCGTTTCTGCCGGTATACCGACGATAAACCGGTGTTGTGCCGGTAGATCGCACGGTCATTCCTCTCAGTTGTCGACGGTTCCGATCGTTTCTCCCTGGGCTCACGGACGGACGGCGTTCTCGTCTGGCGGACGCCCGTGTCGTCTGCCGATAGTTGTGAGACTCGAGTTGTCCCGGCCTCGACCCGGTGTCGTTCGTCTCCACCGGTCGATCTGTCGGCTTCGTTTCGAACATACATCAGTACCAACTATTATGACAGTTCTCTGCGAATCCGAGCGTATGTCACTCCGAGTAGCAGTCATCGGAACTGGGACGGAACCGGACGAGCCGGGCGACGACGGGTACGCGATGGCCTATCACCACGCCGCAGGGTACGACGCCTTAGAGGAGTGTACCCTGGTCGCCTGTGCCGACATCGTCCGCGAGAACGCCGAGGCGTTCGCCGCGGAGTTTGGAATCGACGACGACGGCGTCTTCGAGGAGTACGACGTGATGCTCGAGAGGGCCGACCCTGATATCGTCTCGGTGTGCGTTCCGCCGGCGATCCACGACACGATCGCGATCGACTGTATCCGCTCGGGCGTCGTCGACGCGGTTCACTGTGAGAAGCCGATGGCCGACAGCTACGGCGGCGCTCGCACGATGGCCCAGGAGGCGAACAGACACGACGTCCAGTTGACGTTCAACCACCAGCGCCGGTTCAGCGACGCGGTTCGGACGGCAAAGCGGTTGCTCGACGACGGCGAGATCGGCGACCTCGAGCGGATCGAGTTCGCCGCGCCGGTCGGCATCTTCGATTACGGGAGTCACTCGTTCGACCTCTGTAACTACTTCAACGACGAACTGCCGGCGAGCTGGGCGCTCGGCCAGATCGAGTACTCCGAGCGGAACGTCCTGTTCGGAACGCACAACGAAAACCAGGCGCTCGTGCTCTGGGAGTACGAAAACGGCGTCCACGGGCTCGGAACCAGCGACAGCCTCGGGGAGAACAGCCCGACGAGTGCGATCGACTGTCACAACCGACTCGTCGGTACCGACGGGACGATCGAGCTCGGCCTCGCAGGCGACGGGAATCTCCCGACCTTGCGCATCCGAGGGGACGGACGCGAGGGCTGGGAGACAGTCGAGACCGACGACGGCCTCCACGACTGGGAACTCGTCTACCGCGCGATCGCCGATGTCGTTCGCTGTCTGGAGACCGGGGAGGAACCGGAACTCGGCGCGCGGAACGCGCTCAACGCAACCGAACTCATCTTCGCGACCTGGGAGTCTGCTCGCCGCCGCGGGCGGGTCGACCTCCCGCTCGAGATCGACGACAACCCACTCGAGTCGATGATCGACGACGGCGACGTTCGGCCGGAGCCGAGGGAGGCGGAGGGCGAGTAGATGCCGCGAATCTCCGTCTGCCTCGAGATGGTCTACGAGGACGAATCGTTCGCGCAGCGCGTGCGCCGGGCCGGTGCCGTCGGTGCCGACGCCGTCGAGTTCTGGGGCTGGCGCGAGAAGGACCTCGACGCCCTCGAGTCGGCTGCCGCCGATGCGGGTGTTCCGATAATCGGCTGTCTGGCGGGGGGAACGCTTACCGATCCAGACGAGATCGACGGGGCTGTCGCGACGATCCGTGAGTCGATCGAGACGGCGGCGACGCTCGGCGTCTCGACGCTCATCGCGACGACCGGCCCGGAGCAGGACGACCTCGACCGGGACATCCAGCGCGAGGCGGTCGTCGACGCACTCTCTCGAGTCGCTCCCGAGGCCGAACGGGCGGGCGTTACGATCGTTCTCGAGCCGTTGAACACGGCGGTCGACCATTCGGGACACTATCTCTCCCGTTCCGCGGAGGGGTTCGCGATCGTCGACGACGTCGGTTCGCCGAACGTGAAGCTGCTGTACGACGTCTATCACCAGCAGATCACCGAGGGGAACGTGATCCAGACGATCACGGAACACGTCGACCGAATCGGCCACTTCCACGTCGCCGACGTTCCGGGTCGACACGAACCCGGAACGGGAGAACTCGACTACGAGACCATCTTCGAGGCCATCGACGACACCGGGTACGATGGCTACGTCGGCTGTGAGTTCTCGCCGACCGGCGACCCGGACGAGGCGATGGAGGCCGTTCTCGAGTTGCGCTAACGCCGTCTTTCGACGTGTCTTCGAGGTCGCCGACGTCCGCCCGCGTCGCGTCGACGTCGATACCCGACTCGGTTCCGAGTTCGACGACGAGGGCCGCGCCGACGTTCGGATTCTCCGACGCCGCCGAGAACGCGTTCGGTCTGTACTCGAGCGAAATCCGGCTGATCCGATCCCATCTGGTGTGGGGTCGCACGGACCGGTCCCCCTGCGCTCGTTGCAATCTCGCTCGCGATAGAACTTGTCGTCACGGCCGTCGGATCACACCTCGGTGACCGTATTCGAGAGCGTTCCGATTCCCTCGATGCCGATCTCGATCCGATCGGCCGGCTCGAGGGTGAATTCGTCGTCGGGGACGAGTGACGTGCCGGTCAGCAAGACGGAGACGTCGGGGACCGCGTTGTGCCTGAGATACCAGTCGACCAGCTCGTCGATGGACCGAACCATCCGATTCGTGTTCGTCGACTCGTCGTACAACACGTCGCCGTCTCGTTCGATTCGCATCCAGATTTCGAGGTCGGCGGGATCGTCGATCGACGCGGCCGATCGAACCGCCGGACCGATAGCACAGCTTCGGTCGTACACCTTCGATTGCGGCAGATACAGCGGGTTCTCTCCCTCGATCGCCCGGCTACTCATGTCGTTGCCGATCGTGTAGCCGACGATCTCTCTGCCCGAGAGGACGACGCCGAGTTCGGGTTCGGGCACGTTCCAGTCCGAGTCGCCCCGGATTCCGACCCGGTCGTTCGGTCCGACGATCCGTTCGGGCGTGGCCTTGAAGAACAGCTCCGGGCGATCGCTGTCGTACACCTCGAGATAGAACTCCGGCTTCGAACTCTCGGCCTCTCGCGCCTCCTCGCTGATCCGATAGGTAACGCCTGCAGCCCACACTTCCTGGGGGGTTACGGGCTCGATCAACGACTCGCCGCCGACGTCCTCGGACGGAATCGGCTCCGCCTCGTCGATCAGTCGACGGCCGATCGTATCGATCTCCGTCTCCGCGACGTTCGACGCGTACAGGAGATCGGCGAACGTCTGCAGGCGCGGGTTCGCCGTCGAGAGGTCGGAATACGTCCCGTCTCGCTCTCCGACGAGGTGCGTATTTCCGTCGACGGATCGTTGATAATACCGCATACCTCTAGTTCTCTCCCCGATACACATCAACGTTTCTGTAAGATTAATATCCATTTTTCGCTTGTAACCGATGTCGTTCGGCGACGCGATTCACTCATCGCTTACACTCGAGCGGTCAGCAGGGCTGTCGTCGGCTGTTGGTTCGCGATCGGGACTGCGATGCCTGCCGACGACGACCCTCGGGTGTGCCGACTTTCGAAGCTCGAGTTCGGTGTCTTCGGTGTCGAGTCAGAATAGAATGATGATACAGTATCGGTCAGTTACGAATATTTTATACCACGTGTTCGTCACTCTCATCCAGCGCCGATCCACGGTCGGGTTTCGACGATTCCCGTCCGAGTCGCGGTCCCGGAACTCGTGAGCCGATTCGAGTACGAGGGAAGATTCGGGGCGTCACTGTCAGTGACCACGACTGACGTCGTGGACTTTCTCCTCGCAGTTCTGTAACGGCGCGTACGGACGTTGGATCATGTCGGCGTCGACGCCTCTCTTCACGTGCGTGTGCCAGTCACTCCGTCGCGATTACTTCTATTTCCACTCCGATATCGATCGGTAACTCGACGACCTGTACGGCACTACGAGCGGGATACGGATCGCTGAAATACTCCTGGTAGACCTCGTTTATCGCATCGTAGTCGTCCATGTCCGTGACGAACACGGTGGCTTTTACGGTGTTCTCGAGGGAGCTTCCCGCCGCCTCGAGGATCGCTTCGACGTTTTTCAGCGTCCGATGGGTCTGTTCTCGGATGTCCGTCGAAACGATCTCGCCGGTTTCCGGATCGACAGGCCCCTGTCCTGACACGAAAATTCGTCCGTCGTCGACGATCGCCTGTGAGAAGGGGCCGATACTCGCTGGTGCGTGCTCTGTTTCGATTTCGTTCATTCGACGGTACGAGATCGATCACCGCGGGGTAATAATGGCTTCGATCTCGTGGGTTCGTCACGCGCAGATCGGAACTGACTGTCCATCGACCGCTCCGTTCAGAATCGGTCGTCGCGGTGGTCGTGTCGACTCACTCCTCGAGACGGGACCGTTCGACGGAAACCGATTCTCGATCGAACGCCGGGGAGTTACCCATGTTCGAACGCCGGTTCGGCGGAGCGGTCGCTTGCGCTTCTCTCACCGGGGATATTACGAATGTATGACTGTAAATCCACGGCGACGGTTTCAGCCATGCTGAAATCAGTGTCCCTCGAACGGGTTGTTCCATGAGAACAGTTAATACAATTCAGAATAAAATAGCGATGATCAGAATCATGCCCCAAAACGACGAAAACGCCGTCAAAACGACGGCTCGGTCGCTGGACATCATCGAAATGCTCCGGGAACTGAACGGGGCTCGACTTACCGAAATCGCCGATGCCGTCGGATTGCCCAACAGTACGGTTCACAACCACCTTTCGACGCTTCTGGAACGCGGTTACGTCGTCAAGCAGGGACACCAGTACCACGTCGGACTGCGGTTCCTCGACTTCGGCGAATACGCCCGTCGAACTCGGGAAGCGTACCTGCCGGCCCAAGACGAGTTGGATCAACTCGCCGCCGAAACCGGCCAGACCGCCTTCCTCCTTACCGAGGAAAACGGCGTCGGCGTCGTACTCTACGTCTCTCGAGCCGATGGGGCGGTTCCGGTCGACCTCCGCCCCGGAAACCGACTGCCGTTGCACACTTCCGGGGTCGGCCAGGCGTACATGGCGTATCTGTCCGACGGGAAGATCGACGAGATCGTCGACCGATTCGGGCTACCCGAACGAACCGAGTCGACGATATCCGAACCGACTGAACTCCACGACACCCTCGCTGAGGTCCGAGAACGCGGTATCGCGGTCGAGGTTGGTGGTCGCCTTCCCGGCGTGACGAGTATCGGCACGGCGATCAAAGACGAGAGCGGAACGATCGTGGCGGCGATCGGAATCGCCGGCGCTGGGGGGAGTTTCGACGACGTCGACGGCGCAATCGACCACGTCAAACACACCGCGAACGTCATCGACCTCCGTATCGCTCACTCGTAACATCGCTCCAGAACTGTTGGGAACTCGGTTTCGACACTGCTGAAACGAGTCTACTCTCGTTCTGGCTCGAACCTCGGATTCCCATCACAAGGATTGATATAGGACGCCACGAGCATGGGGTACATGGCAATCACTGGGTTGGAGGCGATCCCCGTACGGATGGGTGTCGCCCCGCTCGAGGAGGACCTCGGGTTGGCTCCGTACGTCAGCAACCACGATCGGGTCGAATCGGTCGATCGCGTGCTCGTCCGACTGGAGACCGACGATGGAATCGTCGGCTGGGGGGAGATGTTGGTCGCCCTCAAATCGGCTATCGTCACGAAAACAGTCATCGAGGACGTGGTCGCACCGGAACTGATCGGCGAACCGATCGAGAACGCACACGCGGTCCTCGAGGAGTTTTACTACCCCTACGTTCGGATCGATCCGTTCCTGGGTGCGGTCGATACCGCCGTCTGGGACGCGCTCGGAAAGAAAAACGACGCGCCCATCTCGGAACTGCTCGGCGGACGCGTGACCGACGCCGTCGACGTCGCGTTCTGTCTGGGTATTCTCTCGCCCGAAGAGTCCGCAACCCACGCTCGAGAGGCCGCTGACGCGGGATTTACGGCGCTGAAGACGAAGGCGGGGCCGGACTGGAACGTCGACGTCGAGCGGTTGGCCGCGATGTACGACGCCGTCGACGGCGACCTCGACTTCCGTCTGGATCCGAATCAGGGGTGGACGATGACCGAGGCCGTTCGTGCGCTCACCAGGCTGGAAGAACAGGGAATCCTCCTCGAGTACATCGAACAGCCGCTTCGGACGGAGACGTTCGGAAGTTACGCGTCGCTGCGTTCCCGGACGCGGACGCCGATCGGTGTCAACGAGGATACGTACTTCAACGGCAATCTCCGGCAACTGCTCAAAGCTGACGCGATCGACGCCGCCGTCGTCGATCTCGTTCCGGCCGGCGGTCTCTCGGCGGCTCGAGGGCAGGCCGCGGAGGCCCAGGCGGCCGGCGTCTCGGTCTCCCATCACTGCGGGTTCGATCTCGGGATCAAAACCGCGGCGATGCTTCATCTCGTCGGCTCGACTCCTGCCATCGATCTCGCGCCGGATTCGGTCTATTACGGGTGGGACGATTACGTGATCGAGAATCCATTCGACGTCGAGGATGGGGCGTATCCGGTCCCCACCGGCCCCGGCCTCGGGATTACGGTCGACGAGTCAGCGGTCGAACGCTACCGTCTCGACGTATGATCGGCGGGAAGAACGCGGCCGGGATGCGAACGACTGGCAACGGGGATTCCGAATGACGGCCGTCTGGGCGTATCCGTGGGCACTCCGGGAGACGGGATTGGACCGAACCTGCCGGGAGCTCGCCGCTGCGGGCGTCGATCGAATCAACGTCGCGGCTCACTATCATTCGATCAGGACGCTCAATCCGCGCGCCGAATCGAACCCCTTTACCGATTCACCCGGTGGATGCTTCTTCCGTCCGACGGGAGAGCAGTTTCGTGACTCCCCGATCGAGCCACCCGTCTGTGACCTCCCGGGGTCGTCCGATCCCCTCGACGACGTGATCGCGGCTGCAGCCGACGCGGATCTAGAGGTATCCGCCTGGACCGTCTGTCTCCACAGCTCTCGGCTGGCGAGTGAACACCCCGAGTACCGTCCCGTCGGTCCCTTCGGCACCGAACACGAACACGGGCTCTGTCCCAGTGACCCGGCGGTCCAGAGCTACCTGTCGGCGCTCGTCAGCGCGCTCGCGGATCGCGGAGTGAGTCGGATCGACCTCGAGTCGATCGGCTACCCGACGGCGTTTCATCCCCACGGCGAGACCTACGGCCATCTGAAGAACTTCGCCGCGACCGACGACGTGAGCCGGGTCTTGCTCTCGCAGTGTTTCTGTGAGGCCTGTCGGGAGCGAGCCGACGTCGACCTCGAGGCGACTGCACAGTTGGTCCGGGATCTCCTCTCGCGGTCGTTAAACGGTGTCACCGAGCCCCAGGAGACGTCGATAACCGACCTCGTGGACGAACACCTACGTCTCGCAGATCTACTGGCGTTTAGACAGGAGACGATCACCCAGCTCGTCTCGAGTCTCGCTGGGAGTAGCGGCGACGTCCCGTTGAACTACTACGTCGCGGACGGATTGGGGAGGGGTGTCGACGACGGCCGGTGGGCGGGCGTCGATCTCGAACGACTCGCACCGCACCTGGATTCGGTGACGGCGCTGTATTACTCGGACGATACGGCGATGACAGACGGGCGCGTTCGCCGACTTCGGGACCGGACGGGGATCCGAACCGAGGCGGGGATCACGGTCGATCCGTCCCTCTGGGCCGACGAGTCGGAGTGGATGGAGGCGGTCGACGCGGTACTCGAGGAGGAGCCGGCGGCCGTCCACGTCTACAACCACTCGTTGATGACCGACCACCACGTCGACTGGCTTCGGCGGGTCGACCCGTGATCGGCGACCGAATCTTTAGCGGGTCGACCCGTGGTCGGCGACCGAACGGCGATAGTAGAAGCGTTTATTTACGATGGTCGTAGACTGATTTAGTAGAATGGTTACACTAGGGATCGAAGCGTTCCTCGATGCGGATCGGGGACGAGTGTCTCCGACGGTCGGGCTCGTCACGAACCCGTCGGGAGTCACGGCCGATCTCGAGTCGACGATCGATCTCTTGAACGGCAGTGACGCCGTCGACCTCGAGGCGCTGTTCGGTCCGACACACGGCATCCGTGGCAACGAACACTCCCAGGACGAGATCACCGAGCATATCGACGAGAAGACGGGGCTTCCGGTGTACGATCTGACGTCCCAGGGCACCGGTCGAAACGGCGGCCCGAACGGAACGACGGTCGAGCAGATCGCGAACCTCGATCGACTGATCTACGACATCCAGGAGGTCGGGACGCGCTTTTCGACGTTCGCCCGCGTCCTCGGACGCGTCCTCGCCGAGGCGGCGAAGGCGGGCACGCCCGTGACGGTGCTGGATCGGCCAAACCCTATCGCACCGTTCGGTCCTGCCGGGACACTCGCAGGACAACCCGGCGGGGCCGCGCTTCCGATCGTCCACGGGATGACGGTCGGGGAACTCGGACGCTACTTCGCAAACGAGATCGCCCTGGACGTGGATCTCACCATCGTCGAGATGGAGGGATGGTCCCGCGACCGGTGGTTCGACGACCTCGAGTTGACGTGGGTTCCGCCGTCTCCGAACATGCCGTCGTTGGATACCGCGCTCGTCTATCCGGGGACGTGTCTCTTCGAGGCGACGACGCTGTCAGAAGGTCGCGGGACCACGAACCCGTTCGAACTGATCGGCGCACCCTGGGTCGACGCGACGGCGTTCGCGGCGATGTTGAACGACATCGATCCCCCCGGGGTGAAGTTCAGACCCGCGTATTTCACCCCCATGTTCTCGAAACACGAGCGATCGGACGTCGAGGGAGTGCAGGTGCACGTTCTCGATCGAGCGGCGTTCGATCCGATCAGGGTCGGAGTTACGATGGTGCTTACCGCATTTTACGAGTACGCCGAGTGCGCCTGGGTCCGAACCAACGGTGGCTATCCGATCGACGGTCTCACGGGCGGGTCCGAACTGCGGACCGCGACGTCGGACGTTCGAAACGGGGCCAATCTCCGGATGACGATCGATCACATCGTCGAAGGGTGGGAACGCGAGGCCGCCCCGTTTCTCGAGGAGAACGCCGAGTATCTGCTCTACGACTAGCGTCTCGCCTCGAGCGGTTCGTTGACGCCCTCGTCTCGATCGCGCTCCTCGGTAGTTTTATATTGATCCAAGACAGTTCGCTACTCGAAGTATGCAACGCGATAGCAATGACGTCGGCATCTCTAGACGTAACGCTCTGCGTGCCGTCTCCGGAGTCGCGGTCGGAACCGCACTCGCAGGGTGTAGTGATGGCGACACGGAGCCACAGGAAGGAATCGGTGGGAACGGCAACGGAAATGGAAACGGCGTAGGGGCCGGTCAGGTTCTCAACGTGACGTTTCCCGACGATCCCGAGAACTTCGATCCGCACCTGACGACGATCAACATGGCTCAGCGGGTCCTCGAGAACGTCGTCGAAGGATTGTTCCGGCTCAACGCCGACCTCGAGCCGGAGCCGTTGCTCGCGACTGACTACGAGATCAGCGACGACGAGACCGAGTACACCATCTCGCTGAAAGAGGGCGTCCAGTTTCACGAACCGATCGGCGGCGAGATGACCGCCGCCGACGTCGTCTATACGTTCGAACGGGTGATGGATCCGGACGTCGGCTCGCCGCGTGCGGAGAATTTCACGCGAGTCGACTCCGTCGAGGCGGTCGACGAGTACACGGTGCGATTCGACCTCGAGGAACCGTTCGCACCGATGCTCACGGCGTTCGCGGAGTCCGTCGAGATCATCCCAGAGGGGGCCGCCGACGAGGTCGACCTCCAGGAACATCCGGTCGGCACGGGCCCGTTCTCGTTCGTCGACTGGACGGTCAATCAGGGCGTCGAGATCGAGGCCTTCGACGACTATCACGTCGACGGCGTTCCCACCCTCGAGAGCGTGGAGTTCGATATCGTCCCCGAGCCAGCGGCCCGACTGACGGCGCTTGAGGTCGGTGATACCCACCTTCTCGAGAGCGTTCCGTTCCAGGACATCGAGGGCGTCTCCGAGAGCAGCGAAACGGAGGTCGCGACCCAGACTGGTCTCTTCAACCAGGGCTACTGGTTCAACGGCGACGAAGCGCCGTTCGACGACGCACGCGTCCGGCGCGCCGTGAGCCACGCGATCGATCGAGACGCGATCATTCAAGGGGTACTCTTTGGCCACGGTGAACCGGTTCATTATCCGATCCCACCCGCCAGCGAGTGGGTGAACACGATCGATCCGGGTCCTGCCCCGTCCCAGGATATCGACCACGCACTCGAGTTACTCGACGACGCGGGTGTCGATCCGGAGTCGGTCGAAACGTCGATCAAGGTCTCCCGTACTCCCGGACCCGGTGCGGACGCGGCGACGCTGATCCAGGGACATCTCTCCGAACTCGGATTCGACGTCGAGGTCGTCGAACTCGACTTCTCGACCTGGCTCGACGAGGTCTGGGTCGACAACGACTACGAGATGGCGATCGGTTCCTGGAGCGGTCGCGTCGATCCCGACGGCTGGTACTACAGACAGTACCACTCGGAGGGTGCCTGGAATCACTGGGCGTACGAAAACGACCGGGTCGACGAACTGCTCGAGGAGGGACGGTCGGAAACTGATCCCGACGCTCGTGCGGATATTTACGGCGAGATCGAATCGATCGTCCAGGAGGAGGTGCCCATGACGTACCTCTACTTCGACGACGAGTCCGTCGGCTACCGAAGCGAAGTCGAGGGATACGAACTCGAGATCGCAAACCTCACCAGCTTCCACAACGTTACTATCGATAACTGACATCTCCCAAATGAAACGCTACGTCGTCAAGCGAATCGCCCAGTACGTTCCCGTCATGTTTGGCGTGACGTTGATCGCCTTTTTGCTGATCAACGTGGCTGGGGGCGATCCGGTCCGGACGATGCTCGGGACGGAAGCGTCCGAGGAACAGGTCCAGATGATCCGTGAAGATCTCGGGCTCGACCAGCCGTTGTACGTGAGATACGTCGATTGGCTGGGCGATGTCCTGACCGGGGATCTGGGCACGTCGATCATGTACGGACAGCCGGTGAGCGACCTCATCGTCCAGACGCTCCCGGTGACGTTCTGGCTGGCCGGTGGGGCTCTCCTCGTCTCGATCTTCATCGGCATTCCGGCCGGAATCGTCTCCGCAACTCGGCGGAACACGAAGTTCGACTCCGGCGCGACCATCGCCGCCTACTCCGGAATCGCGATTCCGAACTTCTTCCTCGGGATCCTCCTGATCCTGGTGTTTGCCGAGTATCTCCGGGTGCTTCCGGCGTCCGGATTCGTTTCGCCGCTTGCGGACCCGATCCAGGGAATCCGACACCTGATCCTCCCGTGGATCGCGCTGGGGACGGCACAGGCGGCGATCGTGATGCGGTACATGCGCTCGAGCCTGCTCGAGGTGATGGACCAGCAATACGTCGAAGTCGCACGATCGAAGGGGCTCGTCCCCGCGTTGATACAGAACAAACACTCGATCATGAACGCGCTCATCCCTACGGTGACGATCATCGGCATCAACCTGGGCTACCTGCTCGGCGGCTCGATCGTCATCGAGGAGATCTTCGCGCTCCCGGGATTCGGACGGCTCGCATTAAACGGCGTCCTGAACCGGGACTTCCTGATCTTACAGGGTGTCTTGTTGGTTACGGCGTTCCTATTTACGACGGTCAACTTCGTCGTCGACATCCTGTACACCTATCTCGATCCGAGGATTCGCTATGAGTGAGACACAGACAACCGCCGACGTCGACAGCGAACCGGCCGAGACATCGGACCAGCAGTCGTTTCTGTCGGTGTTCGCACGAACCGTCCGCAACGACCGACTCGCACTCGTCGGAACGATCGGGCTCGGAATCACCATCTTCGTTGCGGTGTTCGGTCCGTTCGTCCTTCCCCACGACCCGACGGCGACCAATCTGGACCAGATGAATCAGGCGCCGTCGTTCGTCCATCCGTTCGGCACCGATCGGTACGGCCGAGATATCCTCGCGCGGGTGGCACTCGGCGCTCGCACCTCGCTTATCGTCGCGTTCGTCGGGGTCGCCGTCGCGGCCGGGGTCGGCGTCACGCTCGGTGCGATCGCCGGCTACTACGAGGGCCTGCTGGGCGAGGGGATCATGCGCTTTGCCGATACGATCTTCTCGTTCCCGGCACTGTTGCTCGCACTCGCGATGGTCGCGATCATGGGCCAAAACTGGTACAACGTGATCATCGCTGTCGGGGTGGTCTACTGGCCGATCTTCGCCCGGATTACCCGCGGGAGCGTCCTGTCGGTCAAAGATGAGGAGTTCGTTCAGGCCGCCCGATCGATCGGGGAGTCAGATTTCCGGATCATTGGATCGGAGATCCTCCCGAATATTACGGCCCCGATCATCGTCCAGGGGACGATCAGTATGGCCGTCGCCATCTTACTCGAGAGTGCCCTTTCGTTTCTCGGACTCGGCGTTCCCCCACCGGACCCGTCCTGGGGACGTATGCTGGCGGATAGTCGCCAGTTCATGACGCACGCACCGTGGTGGACGATAGCCCCAGGTCTCGCGATCATGTTCACCGTGTTGAATCTCAACTTCGTGGGCGACGCGCTTCGCGACGCCCTCGACCCACACCAAGGAGACGAAATGGAGGCTACCCGATGAGCCACGATCGAAACGTCGAGACGGCGAGAACCGAGACGGAGCGAGATCAGTCGAACCCACCACAGCAGTTACTCGACATCAGCGACCTCTCGGTGACCTTTCCGTCCCAGGAGGGGCCAGTCGAAGCGGTCACGGATGTCTCGCTGTCGATCGAACCCGGAGAGACGGTCGGTCTCGTCGGCGAAAGCGGCAGCGGCAAGTCGGTCACCGCCGCGACGATTCTCGGATTGCTCGAGGAATCGGCCAGAATCGACGGCTCGGTCGAATTCGACGACCAACAGCTGCTCACGAAAACCGACGACGAACTCCGCGAAATCCGCGGCGATCGAATCTCGATGATCTTCCAGGAGACCGGGTCGTCGCTCAACCCCGTCCTTACGGTCGGCGACCAGATCTCCGAGACGATCCGGACCCATCGGTCGATCCCAAACGAGGGAATCAGCCGACTCGAGACGTCCGTACTCGGAAATCTGCTTCGGTCGAAGTCCCACCCGACGAACTACGAGCGGTCCTGGGAGCAGACCGTCGAGTTGTTCGAGCGAGTAGGTATTCCCGCCCCGGAACAGCGCGCACTCGAGTACCCCCACGAGTACTCGGGCGGCATGAAACAGCGTGCGATGATCGCGATGGCGATCAGCTGTCGGCCCGACCTGCTGATCGCGGACGAGCCGACGACGGCACTCGACGTGACCATCGAGGCACAGATTCTGGACCTGATCGACGAAGTGCAAGCCGAGTTCGATACGGCGGTGTTGTTCATCACCCACGACATGGGCGTCGTCAACGAAATTTGTGACCGTGTCGCCGTGATGTACGCCGGTCGAGTCGTCGAGCGGGCGCCGACCGACGAACTGTTCGCACACCCGAAACACCCCTACACGCAGGCGCTCCTCGACAGCATCCCGAGCCTCGAGGGCGGCCAGACGCTCGATCCGCTCGCGGGCCAGGTTCCGGACCCGACCGACAAACCGCCCGGCTGTCCGTTCGGTCCCCGGTGTCCGTCGGCGACGGCCTGCTGTGACGCCCGGTTCCCGCCGGAGTATCCGGTCACGACGGCGGACGAACCACTCCCCGTCCGGGAGGGCGGAGACGACGACGTTCCGTCTCCCCGGCGAAACGATCCGACGGGACACGCCGTCCACTGCGTGCTTTACGGGAACGGCGACGCCCTGGCACCGCGTCGGTCGCCGTCGGAGAGCGGTCGCTCCAACGCCAACCGAGACCGTCCGACGACGGATGGGGGTGAGCCATGAGCGCGAACGATTCACAGGATTCGACGGCCGAATCCGGCGGCGGTACGGAACCGATCCTCGAGGTCCGCGACCTCGAGAAGTACTTCCCAGTGAACGAGGGGGTGCTCGCCTCGCTCGTCGGCGGGACACAGTACGTCAGAGCGGTCGACGGCGTCTCGCTGACGCTCGCCGAGGGGGAGACGTTCGGCCTCGTCGGCGAGAGCGGCTGTGGCAAGTCGACGCTCGCACGAACGTTACTCCGGCTGGAGGAGCCGACGGGCGGATCGATCACCTTCCGTGGGACCGAGTTGACCACCCTGTCGGACCGCGAGTTGCGCCCCTTCCGCTCGGAGATCCAGTTCATCCACCAGGATCCGTCGTCGTCGCTGAACCCGCGAAAACGGATCGGGGACATCCTTCGGCGACCGCTCGAGCTTCACCGCGACCTCGACGAGACGGAGCGGGCGGCGGAGATCCGGTCGCTTCTCGACCGCGTCGGCCTCGATCCCGGGATGCGCCACCGGTATCCCCACGAACTCTCCGGCGGGCAGAAACAACGCGTCGAGATCGCACGGGCGATCAGCGTCAACCCGTCGTTCATCGTCGCGGACGAGCCCACGAGTGCCCTGGACGTCACCGTCCAGGCCCAGATTCTCGAGCTCATCACCGAGATTCAAGAGGAGTACGACCTGACGCTCGTCTTTATCTCTCATGACCTGCGGACCATCCGCTACATCACCGACCGCGTGGGCGTCATGTACCTCGGCGAACTGGTCGAGGTAGCGCCGACCGGGACAATATTCGATGAGCCGGCTCATCCTTACACTCAGTCGCTGCTCTCGGCAGTTCCGGAGATCGGCAGGAGCGAAACCGCACAGATCCGACTCGAGGGACAGCCACCGGACCCGATCGATACGCCGTCCGGCTGTCGATTCCACACCCGGTGCCCGCTCGCCCAGGAGGCGTGTTCGGCGGTCAAGCCCGAACCTGCTTCCGTCTCGCCCGACCATCAGTACCTGTGTCACTTCACCGATCCCGATACGCGGGCCGGCACGATCGGCGACCCGACGGACGCGGCCCCGGATCGGATCGAGGACACCGCCCCGGAGGTGTCGAATGACTGAATCGGCACCGTCCCACAACTCCTATCCGCTCCGACCGGTCCTCGAGCGCGGTCTCGACCGCGGCCTGTACGACGGTGCGGTCGTCCTCGTGGGCTCGAGCGCCGGCGTGGACGGAGAACTCACCGTCGGGGACCGAAACACCGCGGGCGACCCGGTCACGTCGGAGACGGCGTTCGACGTGGCGTCGCTCACGAAGGTGGTCGCGACGACGACGATCGCGGCCCGCCTCGTCGAGGCGGGAACATTGACGCTCTCCTCGACGATGAGCGATCACGTCGACGAACTCCAGGGAACGCCGCGGGGGGAGATCCCGCTTCGTTCCCTGCTGACGCACACCTCCGGCCTCCCGCCGTACAAGGCGTTTCCGTTCGGCTGGGAGTCCAGATCCGCCGTCCTCGAGTCGCTGTTCGACAGTCCGCTCTCGGTACTCGCCGATCCGGGCGAGTGGCACGTCTACAGCGATCTGAACTTCGTCTTCCTCGGGGAGGTCCTCCGCCGCGTGACTGGTGACTCTCTCGCGACGCTCTTCGAGCGCCACGTCACGGAACCGCTCGGACTCGAGGAGACCACGCTCGGGTCGGTTTCGACCGAGAACGTCGCGGCGACGCGCGACCGCCGCTGGGAGGGGCGGGTTCTCGAGGGGGAGCCCCACGATTATCTCGCCCGTGCGATGGAGGGCGAATCGGGGAACGCCGGCGTCTTTTCGACGGGTCGCGATCTGGCGACCGTCGCTCGGATGCTGCTGTGTGGCGGCGAGTTCGAGGGAGATCAGTATCTCTCGCCAGGGATGGTCGAACGGCTTCGAAGCGATGCGCTCGAATCGATGGAGGCGCGACAGGGTCTCGGCTGGAAACTCGGGGACGCCGATACGCCCGGAACGGCGTGGTCGGCGGAGGCCTTCGGCCACACCGGATTCACCGGCACCTCGATGTGGATGGATCCGCGTGCCGACCGATTCGCCGTGGTGCTCACCAACCACGTTCTGGCGATGGATCCGGACGGCTCCCTGGCCTCGTTTCGCCGGCGAGTCCACGACGTCGCCGCTGCGACTGACTCGAGCGCTGATTCCCCATGAGCGCGGACGTTCGACGATACGAGGACGACGACCTCGAGGCGATCAACGAGATTCTGGCGACGACCTCGCCGTGGACGGCCTACGAGGAGCGCTACCGACTCGAGGTGGCAGACGTCGCGGACGACGACCTGCTCGTCGTTGCGACCGTCGACGACACCGTCGCGGGCTTCGCGTGGACCGTTCCGAACGGCGCGTTCGATCGGTCGGGCTATCTCAAACTGATCGGCGTCGCCGAGGACGCACAGGGCCAGGGCATTGGCTCCGCGTTGCTGGACCACGCCGAACGGTTCGTCTCGACGGAGACGACGAGCGACGAGCTGTTCCTGCTCGTCTCGGACTTCAACGAGGCGGCACAGGCGTTCTACCGCCACCGCGGCTACGACCGGGTCGGCCAACTCGAGGGCTACGTACAGCCTGGGATCGACGAATACGTTTTCAGAAAATCACTCCATGACAGCTAACGCAGACGAGACGACGTCACGAGCGCATCGATCGGACGAACACTCCCGTGGGAGCCAGAGTTCGGATGGAGATCCACGAACCGGCCAGCCTCCCGTCAGAACGGACGGCGGGGACGCGCGATACGCCGTCGGGCTCATGTCGGGGACCTCTCTCGACGGGATCGACGCCGCCTGCTGTTCGGTGACGGAGACGGGAACGAACGAGGAGTATCCCTACGAAGTCGCCGTCGAGTCGTTCGTCTCCGAGGAGTATCCGGACGAACTCAGGGCGCGGCTCGTCGAACTCTGTGACGAGGAGACGGGGACCGTCGACGAGGCCTGCCGGCTGAACGTCGGACTCGGATACCTCCTCGCGGACGTCGCGACGCGGGCGATGGACGAGGCGGGAGTCGACCCCGATGACGTCGCGGTCATCGGCAGTCACGGCCAGACGATCTGGCACATCGGGACCCGGGAGTCGCTCCCCGGCGTCGCCACTCCCCGGCGGTCGACCCTCCAGATCGCGGATGGAAGCGTGATCGCGCGGGAGACGGGCGTGACGACCGTATCCGACTTCCGGACGGCCGACGTTGCGGCGGGGGGTCACGGCGCGCCGCTGGCGCCGTATCTGGACGCGACGGCGTTCAGCGACGGGGAACACCACCGTTCGTTGCAGAACGTCGGTGGTATCGGAAACTGTACGCTTCTCCCGCCGTCGCCCGGACGGGACGACGTCCGCGCGTTCGACACCGGGCCAGGAAACATGGTCATCGACGCCGTCGTCGAGATCCTCACGGACGGCGAACGGACCTACGACGTTGACGGGGAGATCGCGGCGCAGGGAACGCCCGACGAGTCGATGATCGATCGATTCATCGAAGACCCCTACTTCGACGAGTCACCGCCGAAGACGACCGGTCGGGAGGACTTCGGCCACGAATACGCTCGCCGGTTTATCGACGCGGGACGCGACCGCGGACTCGAGGATGCGGATCTCGTCGCGACGGCGACGGCGTTTACGGCCGAAACGATCGCCGAGGCCTACGAGCGCTTCGCGGAGCCCTACCCCGACGAGATGTTCGTCTCGGGCGGCGGGGCGTACAACCCCACGTTGATGGCCATGCTGTCCGAGCGCGTGGTGTGTGACGTCCATCGGCTGTCGACGCTCGGGTTCGATCCCGACGCGAAAGAAGCCGCACTGTTCGCACTCATGGGCGTCGCCCGCCTCGACGGTCGACCGAACAACGTCCCCGGGGCGACGGGAGCGGACGAACCGGTCGTGATGGGCAAGGTGAGCCTCCCGTGACGACCCGACCGATCGTCGACTCCCCCGACGTCTCGTTTCCCGAGGCGTCGACGTGGGGTACGAACCCGCGGCCGGAGCTCGCGGTGTTCGACTTCGACGGAACGCTCGTCGACCAGCGCGGCGGCTGGCTCCTCTTACAGGAGCTGTTCGGCACCCGTGAACAGGGGAAGGCTCTGACGGAGCGATACCGCGAGGACGAACTGACGTTCGCCGAGTGGTGTGACGAGAACGCGGCCCTGCTGGACGCCCGCGGCGTCGAGAAAACGCACATCGATCGTGCCGCGTCCGCCGTAAAGCTTACCCGTGGAGCGGGCGGGTTACTCGAGACGATCACGGACGCGAACGTTCCGTTCGGGACGGTCAGCGCCGGTGTGACGAACCTGCAGGACGTGTTGGCGGAATTCGAGCCCGCGTTCGTTCGGGGCAACGAGATTCGCTTCGACGATGCGGGGGCGATCACCGGGGTCGACGCCGGGGTGGGCCCGAACGAGAAAGACGACGTCCTCGAGCGGATCTGTCGCGACCGCGGGATCACCACGACGGACGTCTTCTACGTCGGCGACTCGCATACGGACGAGGAGGCGTTCGAAGTCGCAGGCACGTCGGTGTTGTTCGATCCGGACGATCGGATCGACGACGGCGTCTCCGAGACGGTCGACGCGGTGGTCGATACCAGGGATCTCCGCCTTGTCGAGCGACTGTTCGTTACCGCTGTCGGTCGGTAGTGGGTTGTCGGCGGGTCGAGGTCGAAGTTACCGATTCTGGACGTGGATCGCTTCGAAGAGGTCGGCGATCTCGTCCGTGAGATACTCGAAGAGCACCTCGCCTTTTTCTGCGGAGGCCCGTTCCGGGGCACCGATCGCACCCGATTCGGAGTACTCCTCGAACGGCCGGTAGACACCGAGTGGCCCCGGCTGGACGAGGTCCTCGTCGCCGAGGTCGTACGGTTCGTCGAACGGTTTGGCGTCCATGGCGTCTCGACCGACGAGCGAGGGATCCAGGTGGAACACGAGCGACGTCTCGAACTCACCACCGTGGGCCATGCCGCCGAGGTCGCTGTCTCGAATCTCCTCGACGAGATCGGTCGCGAGGTCGAAGTAGGTGAATCCGAGCACCTGACTGTCCGGATTCGCGTAGCCGACTTCGCTGACGACCGCGCCGACGAGCGCCCGGTTCCCGCCGTGGCCGTTGACGAGGACGACCGCGTCGAACCCGTTCGCCAGACCGGCTTCGACGATGCTCTGCGTGTGGGCGAGAAGCTGATCGAACGCGGCCGTGAGCGTCCCGCCGAGCGATCGGTGATGGGGCGAGTACCCACACCAGATCGGTGGCGTCACGAGTATCGGAACGTCGTCGACGGCGTCGGCGCTCGCCGAGGAGACGGCCGTCGCGAGGATCGTGTCCGTCCCCACCGGAAGGTGATAGCCGTGTTGTTCGACGCTCCCGACGGGAACGACCAACACGGACCCATCCTGGGAGCCGATCGCACGAATGTCGTTCGCTGGCCTCATTGCCCACGATACGGACCGATAGCTCTCGTCGAATCCGAACATACATCGAACTCACCGACAACCCCCATAAGACATTCGACGTGTCGAGCCGACAGGGAAACCTACTTCATGGATCTACGGCAACTGATATCACATGGACGATCGGGTACTCGAGGGACGGACAGCTATCGTCACGGGCGCGGCAAAGGGGATCGGACGGGAGATCGCGACGACGCTCGCGGCGGAGGGTGCTGACGTCGTCGCCGCGGATATAGACGTCGAGAACGCATCGGAGACCGTCTCCCTGATCGAAGAAGGCGGCGGATCGGCGCTGTTCGTCGAGACCGACGTCACGGAGACGGCGTGCG
This sequence comes from Natrialba sp. INN-245, assembly GCF_009807105.1. Lineage (NCBI taxonomy): Archaea > Methanobacteriati > Methanobacteriota > Halobacteria > Halobacteriales > Natrialbaceae > Natrialba > Natrialba sp. INN-245. The sequence goes on from NZ_WUBV01000065.1 coordinate 75,233, forward strand.
TCCGGTCGATGGTCGACGAGACGATCGCGGTGTTCGGATCGATCGACGTACTCGTGAACAACGCCGGCGGATCGCTCGACGACGACGTCGCCCACGCGGTAGATCCCGAAAGCTGGAAGCAGATCGTCGATCTGAACCTGACCGGACCGTACATCTGTACGCACGAGGTGTTGCCGGCGATGGTCGAGTCGGGTGGCGGCTCGATCGTCTTCGTCTCGTCGGCGAACGCACTCACCGGCATCGGTCTCCCGGCGTATTCGGCCGCGAAAAACGGATTACACGCCTTTTCGCGCCTCGTCGCGACCCAGTACGGACGGTACGGCATCCGATCGAACGCCGTCTGTCCGGGGACGATCGTCACCGACTCCCGACGCGAGCAACGCGCCGCCGACTGGGACGACGAGTTCCGCGAGCAACTCCTCGATCAGTACCCGATGGGGGAGTTCGGGACACCGGAAGACGTCGCGAACGCCGTGCTTTACCTCTCAAGCGACCTTGCACGCTTCGTGAGCGGAACCGAACTCGCGGTCGACGGCGGATTGACCTGTGGACTCGATCAAACCTTCCAGCGAACGCTCTACGACGTCGACCGCCTCGAGTGAGTCCCAGACTGCCCGGATGCCGTGCGTTCTCGGCGTGCTCGCAGGGCACAGCGTTTTCGGTACGTCTACGCTGAGTGTGGCGTCTTGGCACGTCTACGCTGGGCGTAACCGTTGGTACCGCTCGAATGTGAGCCACGAGGTGACGAGCAGACAGCCGACGAGTACGAGGAGAAATCCACCGTAGGCCACTGTGTATCCCAAGTGACCGCCCACGATTCCGACGTAGGCGGGGCCGAGACTTCCGAACGCCATATAGACCGTTCCGACGACGCCGTAGTCCCCTCCCTTGTGCTCCTCGGGAAACGCCGTGATGAGATACGACGACATCGGGGGCCAGAATCCGGTCAGTCCAACGGCGAGAAGCAGTATTCCAACAGCGACGCCGACGGTCGACGAAGAAAATAGAAGCACCGCGAGACCGACGAGACCGCTTCCGATTGCGGTGACGACGGCGGGGAGTGACCCGATGCGGTCGCCACAGTAACCCGAAAGCGGCGTGGCGAGAACGCCGACGGCGAACACCGCGGCGTAGGCCACGTTGCTCGCACTGCGAGAGAGCTCTCGGTCGGCCTCGAGGACGATCGGAAGGAAGCTGATCGTGCCGTTCCAGACGAACATGAACAGGCCCGCGACGACAATCGCCGATCGAAGCCCCGGGGTCAGTGCAATTCGGCGCAGCGTCGGACGAACCTCGAGCGTTGGTTTCTGGATCGTGTGCGGTTCCCTGCTCCAACCGCTGTACAGTACGGTAACGACTGCGAGGCCGATCAGAATCGGCGCGAACGCGTACCGCCAGGTTGCGACCGCGATCGCAACGGCGGCGAACCCGGATGCGAACACGCCGGCCAGGCTCACGGCCGCATCGTTCAACCCGAACGCGCGCCCCCGTTTGCGCTCGAAGACGTCCGAGAGCTGGGCGAACCCTGCGGGGACGTAGATCCCGAGTCCGATTCCGACGAACGACACGCCGAGAAGAAATGTCGGGTATCTCGTGGCAGTGGCGAGAAGACCGTAGCCGACGATCAGCGAGACCAGACCGAGGACGATCGCGGTCGTTCTCGAGAGGTCGTCGGAGATCCGACCCCCTGGATACCGGAATCCCGCCGTACAGGAGGCGAGTACGCTCAGTGCGAATCCCGCCCTCGCCTCGGAAATCGAGAGCGTCGTGATGATCTCGGGGAGCAACGGTGGGAGGACGAGAAAGCCGAGTTGTCCACAAAGCGTTCCGAGAGTAACGACGAGCAGGATTCGGCCGGAGTGGCCGCTCGTAAACGTCTCGTCCGCTCGTTGCTTTGCTGGCGCTTTGCTCACTACCATTTGATTATCGACCACAAACGTTAATCTTCAGATGGAGCACCGTAGCAACCAGTCCGAAACGGGTCAACGGCTCGACGATACACGCCTGATAGAGATACGAGCGCATACCCCCGCCTTCCCGTGAGTGACGAGTGTTCCGACGCTCTGTCGGAACCGAGGAGCGAACAGGCGGGGGTCGAGCGGACACCATAGTGTGGCAAGCACCGTTCTATTGCAGTGCCGGATTTCCCACGGGTTCACTTCCACTCCGGATGGCTGAGCTATATATCGAGCACAACCGAAATGCTCATACGGCGACGATGGGCGAACTCACGAAAACCCTCGAACTGAAGCTTGTAGCCCCCAACGCTCACAAGCGACAGAAACTTCGCGAGACACGCGACGCGTACCAGCGGGCGCTTCAGGCCGCCTTCGCCGCTGGCTGTGACACACAGTCAGCGGCCAACGACGTGGTTGTCGAGTACGACCTGAGCGGCTACGCGAAAAACGCCCTCAAGAAGTACGTCCCACAACTCTGTGGGAACAGCTACGACGCCAACGAGCTTCACGACGACCATCCGGTTCGGTTCACCAACGAGGGACTGCAACTTGACCATCAGCCACAGAACGCTATCGAGTGGTACGTCAAAGTCCCGCACCACGAAGATTACCACCTCTGGATTCCGGCATGCGCCAATCCCGAACAGCGGGATTGGCTCGAAGCGTTGTACGCAGACGCCGCCGAGATGGGTGAGAGTCGGCTGTTCGAGCGGGACGGAACGTGGTATCTCCATATCACCGCCACCCGCGACGTAGAGGACCAATCTGCGGCGTCCGACAACGAACAGACGCCGATTGGTGTAGACATCGGAGAAGCGAGTCTCGTCACGGTGTGTCACCGCGACGAGAGCGGTTCTCCTGTTCGCCCCCGACTGTGGACCGACGACGGTAAGACCGTTCGTCGGCTCCGCAAAACCTACTTCACCGCCAAGAGACGCCTTCAGAAGCGCGGCAGTGAGCGGATCGTAGAGTCCTACGGTGACGCACTGTGGGACCAGATTGACGATGTGTTCCACCGTGTAACCCGCGAGGTCGTGGAGTACGCCGAGTCTGTCGAGAATCCAGTGTTGGTACTGGAAGACCTGACGTACATCCGCGAGAACATGGACTACGGCGAGTACATGAATCGGCGGTTGCACGGGTGGGGATTTGCCAAGCTCCACGCACAGATTCGCTACAAAGCCGCCGAGAAGGGGATTCCCGTCGAGACGGTGAATCCCCGGAACACGTCGAAGGCGTGCCACGCTTGCGATGAACACGGCTACCGGCCACGACAGGCGACGTTCAGATGCTCGAACGGCGGCTGTTGGGTCACAGAATATCAGGCCGACGTGAACGGGGCGATAAACATTGCAGACCGCTACCGTAGTGGAGAGAGTCACCGCCGAAGCGACCGAGTTTCCCGGCAGAAGGCCGGTGACGATGACTCGGCTACGGATGGGGCCTCTTTGACCGGGCCACAAGACAGCCACACCGATGCTGAAGCCCAGCAGAAGACGTGTGGAACGTATGCGTCTTGAAACCAACAGGCCACAACGCTGGGCCTGAAATCACATGGTGGGATTCCCGCGTCTTCAGGCGCGGGAGGAGGTCAAGAGAAGGCCGATGCGGTATCACCCCGTCGTGAACAGTTGGTTTCCGTGTATATCCCCGATATGCCCAAATGCTTGTCATCGAACATATAATAATGACTTCAGCATCGCTACTGAGAATTATTTGTATATTTATGTGTCTGTTCGTGATGTGTTATAGTAATGTTGTAATTATACAAGATTCACTGTCATCTGTCGCCTACTCATCGATGAGTTGTGGAGCGGTTGACCCACACCTTTAGTGTATGAAATCACTTTCCTAGCAGTGCTGTCCGAATAGTCGAGTTGACGCTCGATCGTAATCAAAAGATGGCAATCAGATACTCGGGGTAATCGGGAAACTCAGCTTCCAAGAAAGTGCCACTCCATGCAAATATTACGACGTCGAAAAACAATTGTGAGTTGAGGCTAATTGTAGTATACACACAATATTAAAACCTGTTAAAACTAACAACTTTTTATTATTCTTGACATCACAATAGCTTCGCCATTGACGAGTTCGTCACATCATTACTTAGCTTTGCACGTAGTGTGAATGACGTATCTATCGCTCAAACAGCTACGAGAGGGTGTCTGCTGACTGATTTTCCCGATGCACGGAATGTTGAATTGATCACTACCCGAGGGAACTGCTCGCATTTTCGCATCGATAGGTGCACCGTCAACGTGGTCGGGTGCGAGACCAGCATCGGCATACCTGTTCAGCAGCGACTCTTCTACCGATCTGTCGACTCAAATTATAGGATATCCAACGTGGAAAGCCGAGATTGGTTCCTGATCGCCCACTACCCACCGCTCCACCCACCTTCCACGTTCCGGGCTGTTCACGGCCGACGAGCGTTTCGCTGTCGGCCTTTCGCACAATTCTCGTCTCACTGTCGTACCCAGCGCTTAACCCGATAGGGCGATTTACTTTAGTTGATGGAACGCCTTCCCCGCCAGAAAGAGCGCGATACTGAAACAGAGCACGAAACCACTGGACAGGAGGGCGTTCGAAGCTGTCCTGAATGTGAGTCAACGACGCTCACGAGAAGTGCAGATGGGAGTGAAATTAGCTGTGAGGACTGTGGACTGATTTTAGAAGAGGAGACGATCGATCGAGGACCGGAATGGCGGGCGTTCAACGCGGCTGAACGTGACTCTAAATCACGCGTTGGTGCACCGACGACGCAGACGATGCACGATAAGGGACTGACGACGACGATCGACTGGAAGAATCAGGACGCCTACGGACGGTCTCTCTCCTCGGAGAAACGCAGTCAAATGAACCGACTGCGGAAATGGCAAGAGCGAATCCGAACAAAGGACGCTGGCGAGCGAAACCTCCAGTTTGCGCTCTCTGAGACCGATCGGATGGCCTCTGCTCTGGGCGTTCCCCGCTCTGTCCGGGAGGTTGCAAGCGTCCTCTATCGACGTGCACTCGAGGAGGATCTCATTCGGGGACGCTCGATCGAAGGTGTGGCCACGAGCACGTTGTACGCAGCCTGCCGGATGGAAGGAATCCCACGATCCTTAGATGAGATTGCAGCCGTCTCACGGGTTGACCGAATGGAGATCGGTCGCACGTATCGATACATCTCGAAGGAACTGGGTCTCGAGATGCAGCCCGTCGATCCAAAAAAATACGTCCCCCGCTTTTGCTCTGAACTCGAACTTCCCGACGAAGTACAATCGAAGGCCAACGAAATCATCGATACGACTGCCGAGAAAGGGATGTTATCGGGGAAATCGCCAACAGGGTATGCCGCAGCTGCCATCTATGCTGGTGCACTTCTTTGTAACAAGAAAAAGACTCAGCGTGAAGTCGCTGACGTCGCGCAGGTAACTGAAGTCACGATTCGAAATCGGTATCAAGAGCAAATCGCCGCGATGGGTATTCACGAGTGAACTACCCCTGCCTACTCAGCCGCTGACGCGGCTTCCTTGAGGCAGGGGCTTCCTGTTTCAACGACGTTGTCAGACTGCGTCTGACAGCCTGTCGAGGGAACCTCGACAAACGCAACTTGCAGACACTGAAACAGAGTCCACAGCGTCCACGAGAACGGAGTTCTCGTGCGGCCCATCAGAACCTTCGGTTCTGAGGACGGTCGCAGTCTTTACAGGCGTTCGAAAATCGCTCAGCGATTTTCGCAGCCCATCAGAATCTTTCGATTCTAAGGACGTTGCTTCGGAGTGAACCACTCCTAGTTTCGACAATCCACGTGACTTCACGTTCAACGCTGCGTTCCAATCCCGATCAGTCTCGAACCCGCAGGAAGGACACGAGTGTTCCCGAATCCATAACGGTTTGTCGGTTTCCGCCCCACACGACGCGCACTCTTTCGTTGTACCTCTCGGATTGACCTCAACGTAGTGCGTGCCGTGCTTGTCACAGTGGTGTTCGAGAATCGCTCTGAACTCACTTCAACCCACTTCGGCCTTGTTCCGCGCGTTATCATCTAATTCCAGCATCGACTTCACATCGAGGTTCTCGACAAACACGGCATCGTACTCCGTCGCGTAGAAGTGCGTGAGCTTGTGCTTGTAATCGTGGTTCTTGTTCGACATCCGAGCGTGAACCTCGGCAAGGCGACGGCGCTGTTTCTCCCAGTTGTTCGACTCGTACTGTTTGCGAGAGAGCGAGCGTTGCTCCGTTCGCTCCTTGAGGACGGGGGCTTAGCACCCTCTACTTCAGCTAACTTAGGCGATTGCGATCTGGTTCACAGGTAGTAGTCCTCTCGTTCGACAACTTCACCGAAGCCGACGGTTTCTTTCACATCAGTGATTTCGATGGTCACCCGTTCTCCTTTCTCTGTCTCGGGGACGATGATCACATACCCTCGTTCGACGCGAGCAATACCATCTCCTTGCTCCCCGATACCTTCGATATCCACAGTGCGGTTTTCGCCTTCCTCAACAGGTGGCTCTGGACCCTCCACCGCTCGTCTCTGAGTACTGTCCTCTGTCGATGTGGGTGCTGTTCCAAGTAGTGCGACGCGGTACTTTTCGCCCTCTTGGAGGTTTCCAGTTTCAATTTCGCGGTCGGGAATTTCGAGAATGTAAGAATCGCGCTCTTCGATCACACGAGCACTGAACAGACATCGCAGGTTGTCGGGAATCTCCATCAGTATCGCTCCTTCTCAAAGAGCTATTTGGATAACCTCTTGAGACCATCGATAACAGACGTTCTCGATTGGGTCACGTCTCTGTTCCAGATGGTGATCACCGACGCGCTCGAGCCAGCGTTGACTTTGGCCGGACACAGGATCCATTCTTCGATCATCTGTTTCCAGATGTCCACGATCAGATGGATCTTTCTTCTCTCGATGAGGGAGATGGCGCCCCAGCAGCGTCAGATTCCCCGAGTGAGGACGTTGATGAGCCGGGAGAGTTTTTTCACCGATAGCCCGTTGCACGATTTCGAAATTAGCTCCGACCTATCGCGGTGTAGTCACTAGCGTCTAAATAGTCACTTTAACTAGACTAGAAGTCGGATCG
>NZ_WUBV01000016.1:0-100634 GCF_009807105.1 Natrialba sp. INN-245
ATTTTCACGAAGTTGACCGATCAGCTGAGTTTCGCAGGCTCCTGGATCGAAAATCACCTCGACGGATTCATCCAGAAGTTGCGTTAATCACTAAGCTCCCTCAAGCAGTCGGGCGTAGCCCGACGACGACGGGGTTTCCTCCGTGGGAGTCTCAATCGGTCTAAGATTCCCCGGAAGCAACATTCCCGTCACGGTGGACGGTACTCGGGTCTGTGCGCTGTTCTTTGGGACTTTCGTGAGAGTGTGGTGACTCCGACCATTCATGGTCGTCCCACTCGAACCGCACGGGCCGTGCCATCGGCCTGACTACCTGTTCTGTCTGCTGTCTCAGGAACGTTTCTGACGCCGTGAGGTCGGCGTGTCCCTCGAACCCACACGGGCATGTGAGTGTGTCCTGATGCCGTGTTGTTCGGTCTGTACCGCCGCACTGCGGACACTCTTGGCTGGTCCACGCTTCCGACCGAACTTCGACCGAGATTCCGTATTCCTCGGCGGTACAGACCAGTCGCTCGGTGAATTGCTTGAACGCCCAGAAGTTGTGCGTCTTCGCGTTGGTTTCGACCGACCAGTGCGTTTCGAGCACGTCGGTCAACCCACCGATATACACCGTGTCCACTCCTTCGGCGTACAGCCGTTCGAGCAAGTCACGACACAACGCTTCCTGAGCGTGGTCGCGGCGGCGAGTCCGTTTCCGGTACAGCCGCCGGATACGCTCGCTACTGTATCGTCCTTCCCGTAGCTTGGACTGCAACCGGGCGATCTCTCGCGTCGTGTCGCGGAACCTGTGGAACAACTCGCGGCCTTCGTACAGGTATTGTTCGCCGGTCGTCGTGGTACAGGCGACAAGATTGTTCGCACCGATGTCCAGGGCGGCCTTCTCGTCGGCCAGTGGAGTTGCCTGTTCGTCTGAAGAAACAGTCACGGGTTGCGAAGCCCTGAACGTGCTGTCAGTCTCGTCGTACCACAGGTCCAACCGGCCCTGTTTCTCGTAGTCGGGCCAATTCGGGTCGCCAGCGATTTCCAGCCGGAGACGCCCGGTGTGGTCGTATCGGTCTTTCAACTCACTTCCGACCAGTACCTCGATCCGGGAGCGGTCGCCCCATTCGACGGTGTACGACGTGTTACGAATGACGGTCTTGAGTTGCCGCCCATCGTCCTCGTTGCCACGGAATCCCGGCGGTTCCGGGTGTTCCGTAACCGACGTGTTCGACTCGTCGTGATACGCTTTCTTGTTCTCGAAGAACCCGCGCCACGCTTCGCTGTTCTTTCGTATCACTTGTTGGGCAGTGGACGCACCGAGAACGCCTTTGTATCGGCCTTCGAGTCGGCCCGTATCGGCGTCCCACACGTCTTCGTCCTCAAAGCCGTCCTCGTCGTTGTACCGCATGAGGCGTTCGTAGTTGACTTCGTTCCAGAGAGCGGCGGAAGCGTCCAACAGGTCCCGTAGCAGCTGCTCTCCTTCGTTGGAGAGCGGTCGCACGGCAAACGTGTTGGTGCGCTTCATCTGCCAGCTGCCGGTAGGAGTTGTGGGAACGTAAATGCCAGTCAGCCAGAGTGAAAGTGAAACTGGTGGTGGACGTTTGAGACTCGCGGGCCAGCTGTACATGGCGGTTTCCCACCAGAGCGTACGCGATTCACGCCCGCCGTGAACGGCGGGACTCTCTCGCTGTTGAAAGGTAGTGATTGAGGAGGACGGTGCCGGAGCCGACGCGGATCAACGTCGTTTCGGCCGCGAGGTGACCGATGAGCACTTCAGGTGTCGTGCTCGCGATCGACTCTCCCATCCCGTGATGTTCGGCGACCCAGTACCGGGAGTAGCCGAGGCGTTCGGCCAGCCCTGCGAGTTCGGTCGTGTTCTCGTACGCGTCGGTCGCGGACTCGCCCGCTCGAACGGGTGCGACGTCGACGATAGAGAGGTCCATAGCCGACGTTGGGTCCTCCCCGGGATAACGATTCTCGTTGCGGTGCACTCGAGACGTCGCTGCGCATCGGTTGAACGGCCGTTACTCGAGTCCTCACCATCGGTGTACGGCCTCGAAGTTCACAGTATCGCTAACGCGGAGTTCGATGAGTTACTGGACGTGGTCGTCGGTCCGGTAGCGTTTGGGCACGTACGGGCGGACTGTCGACGGCAACACCTGGACCACGACGGGGGCGAGTGCAGCGAGGTGTCGGCGGGAGAGCGTGTAGACGGCGGCGACGAGGACGGTTCCAAGGACGACGAGTCGCAGCGATCCCTCGAGGGTCGCAAGCAACGGCACCGCGAGCACGCCCGTCAGGAGTAGATCCTCCCCGGACCCGTCATACCGGATCGTCCGACGCGGGGCGATCCACCGGCCGCGGACGTGGTCGTAAACCGCGCGGTCGGAGGTGCCTTCCCACGGGCGAAGCTCGAGGCCGCCGCCGAAGACGTCGGCGACGCAGTGGACTGCCGCTCCCAGGAGGAAAAGTGCCACGGCGACCGTCAACACCGACGGAACCGCGAGCCCGACGAGGACCCCACCGGTGGCCAGCACGGAGTAGTACACCGGGTAGTGAAGGGTCTTCCGGTGACCGACGTACATATCCAGATCGGGAACGAGCCCGCCGAGAAAGCCCGCGACCAGGCCGACGGTGGCGAACTCGGGGGCCACGACCAGCAGGGGGAGCGCAAGGACCATCCCACCCAGGACGTGCGTCGGGAGCATCATTGTGTCCTACTGTTTGGGACAGAAACGTATGAACGTGACGGTGAACTCTCCACGACGATTACAGGGATAACAGGAGAAAGCCCACGACTTCAGTCGTGTGGAGGACGTCAACCGTTCGGGCCGGAATCGTCCGGGCCGCCGAATCGCTCCTCGAGGAGATCCGCGAACGTCTCGGAGACTTCGGTGAGATAGACCGTTCCCCACGCCGCGACGATGATGGCTCCGAGCGTGTTGAATATCATGTCGACGATGGTGTCGTCGATCCCGTGCTGGGCGAGGATCGGCTCCATCCCGAGCAAGAGTGCACCCTGATCGACGGCGAACTCGAGGAGTTCCCAGACGACGCCCATCGCGAGGACGAAGACGACCGTGAACGCGAACATCGCCCATCGGGGCAGGTGAATCGACTCGCCGTGCAGATGGATTCCCCGGAGTGTGGCGTACCCCGCGGCGGCGACGACCGTCGCCGAGAGCGTATGCGTCAGGTGGTCGTACGGGCCGATCGCGTCGTACAGGCCTGCGGTCCCGATCGCGTGGAGGAAGACGGCGGTCGTCACCCACAGCGCGAGGCCGGGTTCGACCGCGATATGATAGTCCCGTTCCAGGACGGCCGGAATGAACGTGATGAGGAGTGCGAGTACGGCGTTGGTTACGACAGGTAACTGAAGCGTCCACAGGCCGTACACCAGCAAACCAACGAGTGCGAGCTGCATGATGCGGACCAGTTGGGTCTGTCGCCGCACCGAGATGCCGAGTCGGTCGCTGAGAACCGTCTCGTCAACGGGTTCGTCACCGCCTTCCTCGACCGACCTCGTGGCACTGGCTTCCCCCGTAGATCTCGCGGGGACGGTCATGCGCGAGTCGGGTTCCGGTGCGACGCGAGTGAAGTAGTAGTAGAAGATCGCGCCGGCGACGACTCCGGCGACCGTGACGTAGCCGAGTTCGATCATCACCGCCGCGTTGATCGCGTCCTGGCTCCGGCCGTCGAGCAGGAACGTCGTCCCGACGAGGACGTCCGCCGACCACCGGAGGACGTTCAGGAGCCCGCCCATCGCCATCGCGAAGAGAGTGGTGAGGACGACGGCGAACCACGGCACCAGCCGAAGTTGCGTAAACCGGTGGAGTTCGACTGCGAGCAACAGTCCGAGCGTGGCGAGTGCGAGACTCGGGACGACGGCCGTCACGAGCGGTTGCGGTGCGAACGCTTCCCACAGCACGGGCAGACAGATCAGCCCGACGAAGTACCACGGCGGCATCACCGTCGGATCACGAAACGCGATCGCTGGAGCGGCGATGACGGCGATCGCGACGATGCCGAACAGAACCGATTCGTATCGCTCGAGGTAGCCCCCACCGAGAATTACGACGACCAGGACGGCGACGAGAAGCCACGAGAGCATCGTATTCCGCGACGACTCGACGAACGCGGCGGCGAGCCGATCGGTATCGCTCATACCCACTCTGGCGAGACAACGCCGCTAAAGCTACCGGTTCAGCCTTCCAGTGATCCGTCTCAGACGCTATCGTCGTCGGTACGGGCCGTCGAGAGCGTCGTGACGGCGGGTGGATGAATCGGCAGTCGGCTCGAGGGGTGAAACGACAAACGGCAGTACGACTCCGATCAGACGAACTGGACCGCGTCGGGAAGCGGGAGCAACGGCACGAGGAACAGCCCCGCGATCGTGACCAGTCCCATGAGAATCGGGAAGAACACGACGGCGACGTTCGTCTCGGTCAGGACGCGGCTGAGGTCACTGCCCATTCGTGAGAGCGGTGGCGTCGTACTCTGGCGAAGGATGGCGAGCTCGAGTCCGAAGAGGACGACCGTCGCCGCTGCAGACATCATGCAGAACGGGCAGATCTCGCCGATGACGCCGAGTTGCAGGTAGACGAAGTACGCCGAGAACGCGACGCCGCTTGCCGTAATGGGCGTCAGAATCTTGATGAGCAACGGGTGTCGGGTATCGAACCACCAGAGTGCGAGCCCGATCGTCGTCAGGTAGTAAACCCCGCCGAGGGTGGCGAGTGGGATACCGACGACGTAAGCCCACGGACTGGTAATAACTTCGATACTCCCCTGGACAGGCGCATCGGCTGGTATTGCAGGAATTGCAAATATATGGATCGCCGTTAGCGCGACCGTCACGAACCAGCCAATCACTGCGACGAGAGTGAAGAGGCCGAACAATGACGTCACTCGTGGTGAGTAGTTCCACTCGTAGTCGAACGCCATCGAGGCCGGTGTTTCGGTTGACATACAAGACTGGCTTCGTGGTCAGTATACTAAAGTATTGTGCAATATATCCAATTCCCTCGGATCGAGTCACCGATCAAACACGTACAATGATACCAGGGATGAGCAGAGGAAGTAATTGGTATTGTACAAATAATACAAACTATAATGATTCGGCTGTCGGTTACACGTAGCGATCCGACGCGATTTCGGCTCGCGCTGGTTCGACGGCCACGTGTGGTTCACGTGATCGACACCGACGGACGTCTCTACGTGTGTGTACGCTCTCCCGTGGCCGACTCGAGTTCGCGGTATATCGGCGTTCGCGCCGGCGGAGCGGCCACACCGTCAGCGCGCTGTGGGACGTACTGGCGGGTGGACCTCTGCGTCGTCTGGCGCAGTCGGCCCTGGTGTCCAAGAGCCGGGCCGTCACCCGCTGGCACAGGTGCTCAGCATACTTGCGCAATATTCGCACAACCCTTATACCGGTACGGCTCCTATCGTAACACGAAATAATGGCACGATCGATGGCGGAACTACTGCAACAGGATATGGAGTGTGAGGGGCTGCTCGAGTGTATCCACGGCCTGAAACAACTCGACAAGGAGTGTTTCCAGGTGATGGTCGAGAGCGACGAGCCGTTGACGATCGACGACGTCGCCGAGCAGGTCGACCGCGAACGGTCGACCGCCTACCGGTCGATCCAGCGACTCCTCCAGACTGGATTCATCCAGAAAGAGCAGATCAACTACGAACAAGGCGGCTACTACCACGTCTACTATCCGACCGATCCGGACCAGATCGCAAGCGAGATGCAACGGATGCTAAACGACTGGTACGCGAAGATGGGGCAACTCATCCAGGAGTTCGAAGACAAATACGAACACGGCGAGGACACTCGAGTGGCGGCCGAAGGGTGACTCTATTCCGTTCCAAGATCCGGTCCAGGAACGTCAATATCGCTCGAAGTATCGGTCCTGGACCTTGACGAACGCAGCCATGAGCAGCGCGAAAACGCTCGCGGCAACGGCGATCTGGGCCCAGTGGACGAGCGCGAGCGGTTCGACGTCGAACAGCAACTGACCGGTCGGGGTATAGAGGACGAGCAACTGCAGCGCGACGGCAATTGTGACCGCGAGTACGAGCCAGTTGTTCGAAAACAGCCCGAGCCCGTATCGGTATCGGATCGCCTGGATGCGGACGATCTCGAAGACGACGAACCCAGTAAACACCATCGTCTGGGCGAGTTCGCGGCCGACTTCGTAGCCAGGGCTCCAGCCGACGAGCGCGGCGGTCACGTCGTATCCCGGTACGAGTTCGCCGTAGAAGTTGAGCGTAAACAACGGCAACAGACAGATCGTCATGAAGGCGGCGATACCGACGATCGACGTGATGATCCGGTCGGTAATAACCCCCTCGTCCGGCGGTCGCGGGTCCCGGTCCATGACGTCCTCTGCAGCCGGGTCGACGCCCATCGTCAGCGCGGGAATCCCGTCGGTGACGACGTTGATCCAGAGAACCTGAATCGGCGTGATCACGAGTCCGAGTCCGGCGAGCGTCCCCGTGAAGATCATCGTCACCTCGCCGCCGTTGCCCGACAGCAGGTAGTTGACGAACTTCCGGACGTTGTCGAAGATGCGACGACCACCTTTGACCGCGTCCCGGATCGTCGCGAAGTTGTCGTCGAGCAAGACGATATCGGAGGCCTGTTCGGTGACGTCGGTGCCGCGGATCCCCATCGCGACGCCGACGTCAGCGTTCTTCACCGCGGGGGCGTCGTTGACGCCGTCGCCGGTCATCGCGACCGTGTGGCCCTTCGCCTGGAGCGTCTGCAGGATGCGCGTCTTGTGCTCCGGGGACGTCCGCGCGAAGACGTCGACGTCCTCGACGACCTCGGCGAGTTCCTCGTCGTCTATCTCCTCGAGTTCCGGCCCCGTGATCACCGTCGTCGAGCGAAGCCCGACCTCCTTGCCGACCGCGCGGGCCGTGATGGCGTTGTCGCCGGTGATCATCACGACGTTGATCCCCGCGTCGAGACAGCCCGCAAGCGCGTCCGGCACCTCGGGTCTCGGCGGGTCGAGCATCCCCTGGAGGCCGAGTAAGATCATTTCCTGCTCGAGATCCTCGTCCGGATCCTCGACCTGATCGGCCGGCACGTCGGGCCGGTAGGCAAACCCCATCACGCGTAGTGCGTCCTCGGCGAACGCCTCGGTTCTGCCCTCGATCTCCGCGCGTCGCTTGTCGGTGAGGTCGACAACCTCGCCGTCGACGAGTTCCCGGTCACAGCGCTCGAGGACGGTCTCCGGTGCGCCTTTCATGTACGCTGTGACATCGCCGTCGGGCGTCTCGTGGACGGTCGTCATCCGCTTTCGTGCGGACGTGAAGTCGACTTCGCCGATCCGCGGGTGCTCCGCAGCGAGTTCACGGTGATCAAAGCCGGCCTTTTGAGCGGCAACGAACAGCGCGATTTCGGTGGGGTCGCCGAGATAAGTTCGTTCGCCATCCGCTGCTTCGCTGTCCGTCTCCGCATCGCCCTCCTCGCGCTCTCGAGTCCCGACGTCGACGTTGTTACAGAGCATGCCACAGCGCAACACCTCGCCGACCCGCTCCGCGCCGACTGGCTCGCCGTCCTGCAAGAACTCCCCATCGGTGTCGTACCCGGTGCCGGTGACCTGGTAGGTCTCACGGTTGGCGACGATCCGCTGGACGGTCATCTCTTCTTCAGTGAGCGTGCCCGTCTTGTCCGTACAGACGACGTCGACCGAACCCAGGGCCTCGACGATCGGTAGCCGACGCACGAGCGCGTTCTGGTCTGCCATCCGCCGAGCACCGAGCGCGAGCGAGAGCGTGACCACCGCGGGCAGCCCCTCGGGAACCGCGGAGACGGCGATGCCGACCGCCGTCAGGAACACCTGCAACGGCGGCGTCTCCCCGATCACGAGTTCGGTGATCGCGATGATCGAGACGATACCGACGACACCGAGCGCGATGAGTTTTCCCAGGCGGTCCATCTCCGCCTGGAACGGCGTGTCTCGCTCTTCGGCCTCCTCGAGGGCCGTCGCGATCTGCCCGATCTCCGAGTCGGAGCCGGTCTCGACGACGACCGCCGTTCCCGATCCACGTTGGACCACGGTGTCCTTGAACAGTACGTTCTCCCGATCTGCAAGCGCGACGTCCGCGTCGACCGTCCCGACGTCCTTGGAAACGCCGACGCTCTCGCCGGTCAGGGCCGCCTCGTCGACGCTGAGGTTCGACTCCTCGATGAGGCGGGCATCGGCCGGAACGATGTCGCCGGATTCGACGAAGATCACGTCTCCGGGCACGACGTTTCTGGCGTCGATCTCGGTCTTCTCGCCGCCGCGTCTGACCAGCGCGTACGTCGTCGACATCTCCTTTAATGCCTGGATGCTCTGTTCGGCCCGGTAATCCTGCAGGAAGCCGAAGACAGTAATGAACACGACCACACCCGCGATGACCCCGGCGTCGATCACGTGGCCGACCGCCGCCATCACCACCGCAGCGACGATCAACACCCAGATCAGTGCCGGCTTGTACTGATCGATGAAGATCTGCAGCGGCGAAATCCCTTCCTCACTTTCGACCTCGTTCGGTCCCTCACGTTCGAGTCGCTCGCGGGCCTCCGAAGGCGGTAACCCCTCCTCGGACGTCTTCACGTTCGCGTAGACCGTCTCGAGCGGCTGTGCGTGCCAGTCGGTGTCGGCGTCTGACTCCGTCCGTTCGTGGTATTCTGATCGTGACACGGATAGGTCGATGACAGCACCCTCTCCCTCGTATTCAGTCTCGATACCTCAGGTGAAAGACCGTGGAAGGCCACGGACACGAACCACCCTCCCAACGGACGCGACCGACGAGCACCGCCCCGACGTGGGTCTGGTACTCCGCCACGCGTCGACTGCAGGGTCGAATCGAATCACACCACCGAATTCGACCCTGTGGTTCAGGCTTGTCAAAGCACTTGTCGAGACGTCGTCAACGACAGAGCCGGCGGACGGTTCGGCGAGATACCGCGGTGACGACGTATCCCCACGTTCCTCGAGTGTAGCGTCGGTAGAGTAATGGCACGCCGAAGATC
The DNA here is from genome assembly GCF_009807105.1 of Natrialba sp. INN-245. NCBI lineage: Archaea > Methanobacteriati > Methanobacteriota > Halobacteria > Halobacteriales > Natrialbaceae > Natrialba > Natrialba sp. INN-245. The sequence goes on from NZ_WUBV01000016.1 coordinate 9,017, forward strand.
CGCCCCGTTCGTCAGCTACCGTGCTGGCCACGCCAGCGATCCGACCGATCATGTGACGAGTGCTACGACGGTTTCCCGTTTAATACCTGTACAAATCCATCCAACCGCTGATGATTCATACACTGTGACGACCGTCGCCGGGTCGTCCGTCGGGAGGGCGATCGCGAGCCGACGGCCCTCTCCGTGTCACTCCGGCCGGTCGGGACTCGAGCGTTGCATAAACGACGGTGGCTCGATCGCGTGTCGAAGCCCCGTCCACTCCTCGATCTGTAACTCGTAATACTGGTTTTCGTCCGCCTCACTCGCCGTCTCGAGAAGTTCGGGACGCCACATCGGCCCCTCGACCGCCGTCGCGTTCGACGTCTCGTCCGGGGGAAGGGCCCGGAGCGTCCCGGTCGCGAGAACGCTTTGCCAGTGGAACATCGTCTCGACGCTGTAGACGAGAAACGACGCCGCGTCCGCCCGGTCCGAGAGCTCCGCTTTCCGGCTCTGGGACCCCACAACGTACCCGAAATACAGTCGCGATTCCCCGTCGAACCCGTAGGACATCGGAATCAGGTACGGCGTCTCTTCGGCCGAGAGGCCGAGAACGCCGAAGCTCCGCGTCGAAAGGAAGCTTACGATCTCGTCGTCGTCCATTCGCTCCATCCCGTATTCGGTGAGGTCGTCGACTGTCATCCGTACTGTGCGATACGTGGTCGACTCACATAATTCGCACACCACCGCCACAGTCGTGGTCGAGCCGTCGCCATCCGCTCGAGCCGGCGGACCGGGTCCGAACACACCCGACGGCGGAGCGCCACGTCGATCAGGCGGCAAATAATTATCCCGGAGGTTACTGTAGACCAGGGTCATGAACGACTCGCAGCCGAACGTCCTCCTGATCCACGCCCACGACATCGGCCAGTATCTCGGCTGTTACGGCGTCGACATCGAAACGCCACACGTCGACGCGCTCGCCGACGCCGGCGCGCTGTTCGAACGCCACTTCGCGACCGCACCGCAGTGTTCGCCCAGTCGCGGGAGCCTCATGACCGGCCGCGTCCCCCACGTCAACGGCCTCATGGGCCTCGCCCACGGCGACTGGGAAATCCACGAAGACGAACGCATCCTGCCCCAGTACCTGAGCGACGCCGGCTACGAGACCCACCTGTTCGGCCTCCAGCACATCTCCCAGGACACGGACCGCCTCGAGTACGACCACGTTCACTCCGAGGGGAACCTCTATCCGGGCGTCTCGCCGGCCGTGCATCAGGTCAATCGAGCCCGTAACGTCGCGTCGGTCGTCTCGTCGTTTCTCGAGGGGGGCGCGTACGACGATCCGTTTTTCGCCTCCATCGGCTTCTTCGAGTGCCACCGCGCCGAAGAGGAGAACGGCCGCTTCGGGTTCGACGCCGACTACTACGGCGCCGACGATCCCGAGGACGTGCGCCCGCTTCCGTACCTCCCGGATCGACGCGGACATCGCCACGATCTCGGCGAAATGCACGGGATGATGTACGCACTCGACGACGGCGTCGGGACGATCCTCGAGGCGCTGGCCGACTCCGGTCTCGAGGAAGAGACGCTCGTACTTTTCACGACCGAACACGGCATCGCCTTTCCGCGAGCGAAGGGGACCTGCTACGATGCGGGCCTCGAGGCGGCGCTCGTGATGCGGTATCCAGGTGTTATCGAGGCCGGCGAGCGCTACGACGACCTCCTCAGCAACGTCGACGTGTTGCCGACGCTGCTCGAACTGCTCGATATCGACGGTCCTGACGCGATCGGTGGTCAAAGCTTCGCCGACCGGATCACCGATGGCGACGAGGGCGACTACGAGGCGCGCGAGCGAATCTTCGGCGAGATGACCTGGCACGACATGTACAATCCGGTTCGGGCGATCCGGACGGATCGATACAAATACATCCGGAACTTCTGGCATCTCCCCAGGGTGTATCTTCCGGCGGACGTATTCGCCAGCGAATCGGGCCGTGAGGTCCGCGAAACCGACGGCATACCAGCGCGACAGTACGAGGAGCTCTACGACCTCCGCGATGCACCGCAGGAAGACGATAACGTCGTCTACGAACCCAGATATCAGGACGTCCGACGAGAACTCTCGCAGGAGCTCTACGAGTGGATGGACGAGACCGACGATCCGCTGCTCGAGGGTCCCGTCGTACCGGGCGACTACGACGAGATTCAGTCGTGGCCACACGAGTCAACCTGATCGACTCGAGCGGCCTGACCCGTCCACTTGGCTGACCGACGGTCCGACTGGCCTGACTCGTCTCCCTGTCTGACCGACGATCCGACTGGTCCGACTCGTCCACCTGGCTGATCAACTCGACCGACCTGACTGGTCCGACTCGTTCGAGACGGCGCGGTCCTGATTATCGCATCGCCGTCGTTTCGCCGTCGACCAACCCCGATTCGGCGGCGACGTGGCTCGCGAGCGAGAGCATCTGTGCGGAGAACCCGTACTCGTTGTCGTACCAGGCCAGTACCTTCACGAGACCGTCCTCGAGTACCATCGAGCCCTCCAGGTCGACGTAGGACGCGAACGGTAGGCCGACGATGTCCCGCGAGACGATCTCCTCGTCGGTGTAGCCGAGGATGCCGGCGAGTTCGTTTTCGGCCGCCTCGCGGACGGCGTCGGCGAGGTCCTCCTTGGTGACATCCGTCTCGAGGTCGACGGTGAGATCGGTAATCGAACCGTTCGGGACGGGCACGCGCACCGCCATCCCGTCGAGTTTGCCCTCGAGTTCGGGGAGGATTTCGGTGGTGGCGATCGCGGCACCGGTCGTCGTCGGGACGATGTTGTCGGCAGCGGCACGACCGCGGCGGCGCTTGCCGCTGGGCCCGTCGATCAGGTTCTGGCTCCCGGTGTAGGCGTGGACGGTCGTCAGCAGGCCGGATTCGATGCCGAAGCTCTCGTCTAACACCTGGACGACCGGCGCGACCGAGTTCGTGGTACAGGAGGCATTCGAGAGGACGTCCGCGCCGTCGTACTCGTCGTGATTGACGCCGTAGACGAACATCGGGACCGGCTGCTCGCCTTTCGGCGGCGCCGAGATGATGACCTTGTCGGCGCCGGCCTCGAGATGCTGGGCCGCCTCGTCGTGGGTCCGAAAGAGGCCGGTCGCCTCGAACGCGACGTCGACGTCGTGGTCGCCCCACGGGAGGGTCGTGGGATCGCGTTCGGTACAGAGCCGAATCTCCTGACCCGCGACGACGAGCGTGTCGCCATCGCGGGAGACATCCTCGAGGTGGCCGTGGACGGAGTCGTACTCGAGCAGATACGCCATGTCGTCGTTGTCCATCACGTCGTTGACGGCGACGACCTCGACGCGGTCGTCTGAACGGGCGGCTCGCAGGACGTTGCGACCGATCCGGCCGAAGCCGTTGAGTCCGATTCGGACCGGCTCCGTTGCTGTGCTGTCAGTGTGTGCGCTCATACGGAGGTGGGCCACCGCTGTCTGTATATTTCTTGGCCCGAATCCATCGGACGGTCAGAGAGACGTGCGAGTCGATAGGCTGTCTTACGAAGGCGTGGATTCATCCCTATCCTCGTTTCCGTCCCCGTTCCCATTCCCGTCCCCATCCCCACCCCCGTTCGCGATCGCGAGCTCGAGGACGAAACTCGAGGACGAGACGATGTCACCAATGCCGACCGTCCCTGCGGGATCCTCGACGACCCGATTGGGGCAGGCAGCGACTGTCGGAGTCGAGAGGACGCCGTCTTGGGATGTCTCCTCGAGGTGGTCCGCGAGGAGTTCGATCGCCTTGCGTCCCTTCGTGGAGGGCTCGTACTCCAGGCCCGCCTCGAGGTCCTCGGGCGACGTGATGTCGCCCAGCGCGGCCTTCGTTGCGGCGTTGACGGCGGAAAACTCCAGCCCGCGTGCGACGGCATCCGGACGGGGGTAGGCGTCCATCACGGCGAGGTGGTACTCCATCGCGTGGAGCTGGACACAGCCGACGCCGAGGTCGTCCCGGATCGCCTCGAGCATGCGGTAGTGACTGATGATTTCGTCGCGCTCGAACGGCGTCTCCTCCGTCGGTTCCTCGTCGACGACCGCGAGGTCGGCGTCGTCGTGGAGGAGCGTGAGTTCGTGCGTGTCCGCGCCGACGACGTCTGCCTCAGGGAGAATCCACTCGTACATACTCTCTCGCAAGTCGTCGTCGTGAGTCACGGCGTACTCGATGTGAACCGGCAACTCGCCCTCGCTGCCGGATTTGAGCCGGCGAATGACGTCGCGAGCGTGGCGGTGGGCCTGCTCGTAGTCCTCCTCGACGTGCTCGGGCGTGAGGTTGTGATAGCCAGCGAGCAGTGCTCCGTCGACGACCGCGCCGACCTGATCGGCGTGGGCGTCGAGGTCGCCCGCGGTGAGATCGAACTCTGGGGGCCTCGAGGCCGCGATGAACCGGGTGTCTTCGATCGCTCGGACATCGAAGAGTTCGTCGTCGACGCGGAACTCGAATACCCAGTTGATCTTCGTTCGGTCCGTGTTGATCGCCTCACGCAGCGACACGAACGCCACCTCGCCGTCCTCGACCGTCGGGTACTCCACCGCGTCGGCGTGATCGAACATCGAGAGCTGTCTGTCCGAAATCAGGTACGTGTAGGTTACCGGCGACGCGCCCAGCGAAGTGACGAGGTTGGTCATGATCCCCGTCTGGCCGCCCATCTGCTGGCTGTCGGGCTCCAGTTCCGACTCGAGGGTCGCGGAAAACTCGTCGGTCATCGCGACTTCGTCGCCCCGGCCGGCCGCCATCGTGTGCGTGATCGCCGTCGCGAGGTCGCGTTTCGAATCCAGCTGACTCGGCGGGTGGCGCTCGCCGGGTTCTGCGGGCCGCTCGAGGAACGACTCGAGGTCCTCGCCGACCCGGACGATCGCGTCGACGTTCGCGTTGTACGCGATAAAGACCGGCAGCCCCTCGAGCGCCTGAATATCGGACGCTAACTGGGTATGGTCGTCCACCATGATGCGGGGTGCTCCCACCGCCAGCGAGTTAATGTTGTGCGTGCTACCCGAATCGATAAGCCGGCTCGGAGGGGTGGATCAGGCCCCCTTCGGACTTATTAGCGTAGGCGTGGTCAGCACGACAGATCGATGGGAGGAGATACGTTCAGCAGACGGTTAGCAGACGTTAGCAGCGAGGACGGAGGAGCCGTCGGCGGCAAGAGCGCGAACCTCGGTGAACTCGCCGACCTCGACGTACCCGTGTTGCCGGGGTTCACGACGACGGCGGACGCGTACGACTACTACGTCGAACGGACTGGTATCGGCGAGGAAATCGAGTCGGAGCTCGCCGGAGTCGACGCCGACGACGTCGCCGATCTGCAACAGCGCGGCGAGCGAGTTCGAACCCTGATTTCGGATGCGACAATGCCCGCGGAACTCGAGTCTGCGATCGTCGAGCAGTACGAGAAACTGGCAGCGCAGTTGGAACTCAGCGACCCCGAGGTCGCCGTCAGGAGTTCCGCGACCGCCGAGGACCTGCCGGACGCCTCCTTTGCGGGCCAACAGGAGACGTTCCTGAACGTCTCGGGGCGGACGGAACTGCTCGAGTCGATCAAACACTGCTTCGCCTCGCTGTTTACCGACCGGGCGATCGTCTACCGCGAGAACAACGACTTCGACCACCTCGAGGTGAAACTCGCTTGCACCGTCCAGAAGATGGGGCGGGCCGACCTGGCGTCTTCGGGAGTGCTGTTCACCCTCGATCCCGACACCGGCTTCGAGGAGGTCGTCGTCATCGAGGCGGCCTACGGGTTCGGCGAGCCCGTCGTCCAGGGCGTGGTCGATCCCGACAGGTACGTCGTCTTCAAGCCGACGAACGGGATCGTCGAGAAGGAACTCGGGGGCAAGACTCAGCGCATGGTGCGGCGCAACGGCGGCACGAAACTCGAGTCAGTCCCCGAGGACGAACAGGGCGAGTTCGCCCTCTCGGACGACCGAATCCGAGAACTCGCGACGTACGCGGCCCGCATCGAGGAGCACTTCGACCGGCCCCAGGATATCGAGTGGCTCGTCGACGGCCAACTCGATGAGCTGTTCGTCGTGCAGGCCCGACCAGAGACGGTCCACGGGGCGGCCGAGGGGAACGTCCTTCGCACGTACAGTCTCGAGGAAACCGGCGACGAGCTGCTCGAGGGAATCGCGATCGGCAACGCCGTCGCCAGCGGTCCCGTCCGCGTCCTCGAGGATCACCGCGAGATGGACCGCGTCGAGGCAGGCGACGTTCTCGTGACGGAGATGACCGATCCGGACTGGGTTCCCGTGATGAAGCGGGCCAGCGCCATCGTAACCGATCGGGGCGGGAAGACGTCCCACGCGGCGATCGTCTCGCGGGAACTCGGCGTTCCGGCGATCGTCCGCACCGGTAACGCGACAGAAGCCCTCTCGAACGGCGATCCCGTCACGGTCGACTGCTCGACCGACGTCGGCCGGGTCTACGCGGGCGAACTCGAGTACGACGTCAGCGAGGAGGTGGTCGACGACCTCCCTGAGACCGACACCGCGGTCAAGCTGATCCTCGGCGACCCGGGTCGGGCGTTCGCGCTCGCGAACCTCCCCGTCGACGGGGTCGGGCTAGCACGCGAGGAGTTCATCGTAACCTCCCACGTCGGCTCCCACCCGCTGGAACTGCTCGAGCGCGGCGCAGAGGAGCGCTTCGTCGATGCGTTACGGACCGGCATCGCGAAGATCGGCGCTGCGTTCTATCCCGACGACGTACTCTTTCGGCTCAGCGACTTCAAGACCGACGAGTACCGCAACCTCGAGGGCGGCTGGAAGTACGAACCGGAGGAGGACAACCCAATGATCGGCTGGCGCGGCGCCTCCCGATACTACGACGAGCAGTTCCGCGAGGCGTTCCGGCTGGAGTGTGAGGCGCTGTGCCAGGTTCGCGAGGACGTTGGGCTGGACAACGTCACCGTGATGGTGCCGTTCTGTCGGACGCCCGCGGAGGGCGAACGCGTCCTCGAGCTGATGGCCGAGTACGGTCTCCCGCCGGACGAGATGGACGTGTACGTGATGGCTGAACTACCCTCGAACATCGTCCTCGCGGATCGGTTTGCCGAGCTGTTCGATGGCTTTTCCATCGGATCGAACGACCTCACGCAGTTGACGCTTGGCGTCGACCGCAACTCGGAGCAGCTCGCGCCACTGTTCGACGAGACCGACGAGTCGGTGATGCGCTCGATCTCGTCGCTGATCGAAGACGCTCACCGCCACGATCGGCCCGTCGGGATCTGTGGCGACGCGCCGTCGACGATTCCGGAGTACGTCGAGTTCCTGCTCGATTCGGAGATCGATTCGATCTCGGTGTCGCCGGACGTCGCTGTCGAGACGTTGCTCACCGTGGCCGAACTCGAGGAGACGTGAAGGGGACGGTCATAAGTCGTAACCGGCGTCATAGAAGCGCTCTCGCTCTGGAAGCGGAATTCCGATCGGTGAATCGGTGACTATCACTCCCCATCCGACGATTCGTCCGCGAGCAGGCGACGGACGGCAGTGGCAGCGTCTTCGAACGCGTTCAGGTCCATACTGTCGGTTGTCAGGATCGTTCCGACGTCGCCTTCCAGCACCCTGATGACGAATCCATCCTCGTGGAACCGGATGGTGAACTCGTACGGTCCGATTCCCGTCCCATCATCCTGATGAGTGATTGTCGTTCTGACAGGTGCCTCCGCGAATCCGACTCGCTCGAGTTCGACCAGTTGCTCTTTGACCGTTCGAGCGGCGTCCGACGAATCGTAGAGGTCTTGGCGAAGGTAGAGGACGTCAAACGCCGACGGTGTGAAATACACGACGCTTCGAAGTGTGTCACCGAGGCTGGTGCGTGCCGCACTCACGAGACTGGTCGCCATGTCGTTACTGATCGTCGTGCTGTATGTTTCCGTGTTCATCGACGACCTAGAGGTGCTATCCCGTATCAAAGATTTCGCCTACAGCTATAGTAGCTACTGAAAGTCACTGCACACCTAATCGCAGGACAGCATTGCGGTCAGTGTGTAAATCGTTTCAATAGCTACTATACACAGATCCATCATACGTCACGCAGGTCTCACCACACGATTGATTTCCCACGCTCCACCGAAGGTATTAAGACGCCGATGAACCATAGTGTGCAATACGGATGAAGACCACACGGCACGCAACCTACAACCTCAACTACCACATAGTGTGGCTCCCGAAGTCTCGCAGAACCAACGGTTCTGCGGACATCGCGGAACAGGGTTCCGCTCAGTACCGCAACGCGGTACTGACGGGAGAAGTTGCCGACCGTGTGGAATCCATCCTCCGCGAAATTGCCGACGAGAAAGGCTTGGACATTCAAAACCTGACTGTTCAGCCCGACCACGTTCACCTGTTCGTCAGTAGCCCGCCCAAACACAGCCCATCACTGCTCGCCAACTGGTTCAAGGGCATTTCCTCACGGAAATATAACCACCGCCACGCCGACCACGACGGCGAGAAAATCCGGTGGGCACGCGGCTACTACGCCGGAACAGCCGGGCACGTCTCCAGCGAAACTGTCGAGAACTACATCAACCGACACAAGGAGGACGAAGCGTGACCGAACTCACGAAAACGCTCGAACTGAAGCTTGTGGACCCGAACGTCCACAAGCGGCAGAAACTTCGTGAGACACAGGACGCTTACCAGCAGGCGCTTCAGGCCGCCTTCGCCGCTGGCTGTGACACACAGTCAGCGGCCAACGACGTGGTTGTTGAGTACGACCTGAGTGGCTACGCGAAAAACGCCCTCAAGAAGTACGTCCCACAACTCTGTGGGAACAGCTACGATGCCGACGAGCTTCACGACGACCATCCGGTGCGGTTCACCAACGAGGGACCGCAACTTGACCATCAGCCACAGAACGCTATCGAGTGGTACGTCAAAGTCCCGCACCACGAGGATTACCACCTCTGGATTCCGGCACGCGCCAATCCCGAACAGCGGGATTGGCTCGAAGCGTTGTACGCAGACGACGCCGAGATGGGTGAAAGTCGGCTGTTCGAGCGGGACGGAACGTGGTATCTCCACATCACCGTTACCCGCGACGTGGAGGACCAATCTGAGGCGTCCGCCGATGAGCGGACGCCGCCAGACGAGTCTGACGAGCCCTGTCTCGCCGGGCTCGACAGGACGCCGATTGGTGTGGACATCGGAGAAGCGAGTCTCGTCACGGTGTGTCACCGCGATGGCTCTGGTTCTCCGGTTCGCCCCCGACTGTGGGCCGACGACGGCAAAGCCGTTCGTCGGCTCCGCAAAACCTACTTCACCGCCAAGCGACGGCTTCAGAAGCGCGGCAGTGAGCGAATCGCGGAGTCCTACGGCGACTCACTGTGGGACCAGATTGACGATGTGTTCCACCGTGTAACCCGCGAGGTCGTGGAGTACGCCGAGTCTGTGGAGAACCCAGTGCTGGTGCTGGAAGACCTGACGTACATCCGCGAGAACATGGACTACGGCGAGTACATGAACCGGCGGTTGCACGGATGGGGATTTGCCAAGCTCCACGCACAGATTCGCTACAAAGCCGCCGAGAAGGGGATTCCCGTCGAGACGGTGAATCCCCGGAACACGTCGAAGGCGTGCCACGCTTGCGATGAACACGGCTACCGGCCACGACAGGCGACGTTCAGATGCTCGAACGGCGGCTGTTGGGTCGGTGAGTATCAAGCCGACGTGAACGGGGCGATAAACATTGCAGACCGCTACCGTAGTGGAGAGAGTCACCGCCGAAGCGACCGGGTTTCCCGGCAGAAGGCTGGTGACGATGACTCGGCTACGGATGGGGCCTCTTTGACCGGGCCACAAGACAGCCACACCGATGCTGAAACCCAGCAGAAGACGTGTGGAACGTATGCGTCTTGAAACCAACAGGCCGCTACACTCGGCCTGAAATCCCGTGGCAGGATTCCCGCGTCTTCAGGCGCGGGAGGAGGTCAAAATCCCCTCGCTCAGCGTTTCCATCACGTTCCGGCCGACGGTCCAGCCGCCCAGGAAGACGAACCCCGTCATGATCGCCGCCGCCGTTGCCTTTCTGAGCAACCCCGCACCCACGGCGGGTCCCCAGGCGATCCCGGTCGACGAGCCGCCGATGTTGAACCCGACGAAAATCGAAACGGAAACCCCGAGCAACAGGATGGACTCGACCATCGGCGAATACTGGCGGTACGGTGGCTAAAATAGGTATTCTAGCCATCGATGAACGGCCGACTCGATTGCGGGTATTCGATTCCAGCTGCGAACCGTCCCCCTCGAGCCAGATACGGATGAAAGGTTTACCACGGGTGTCGTGGGAGGTCGTAGCCAGGACCCATCCAGATCTATGAGTACGAACCGATCAGAGTTCACGCAACTGGAGCGCGATATTGGAGCCGAACGCCGTCTCTCGGGGGCGATCTGAACCGATGAAAGCCGTCGTCCTCGCCGGCGGATACGCAACTCGGCTGTGGCCGATCACGAGGCACCGCCCGAAGATGTTCCTCCCGCTCGGGGAGACCACCGTCATCGAGCGGATCTACGCCGAACTCGAGGCGACAGACCGTATCGAGGGGGTCTACGTCAGCACGAACGAACGATTCGCGCCCGACTTCGAGGCGCAGTTGGCGGACAGCCCGTACGACAAACCGCGACTCTCGGTCGAAGAAACGCGCAAAGAGGACGAGAAACTCGGTGTCATCGGCGCACTCGCCCAGCTAGTCGACCGTGAGGGGATCGACGACGACCTGCTGGTGATCGCCGGCGACAACATCTTCGACTTCGCGGTCGAGGATTTTCTCGAGTACGACGGACAAAAATCGGGGCCGACGATCGCTGCCTACGACGTCGGCTCGCCGGAACGGGCGACAGCCTACGGCGTCGTCGATCTCGAGGGCGACCGGGTGGTCGACTTCCAGGAAAAGCCCGACAGTCCGCCCGGAACGCGCGTCTCGGTCGGCTGCTATGCCTTTCCCCAGGGTTCGATCGAACTCCTGCCGACGTATCTCGAGGAGGGCAACGATCCCGACGAGCCGGGCTGGTTCGTCCAGTGGCTCCAGTCACGGGAGTCGACGTACGCGTACACGTTCGACGGGACCTGGTTCGACATCGGCACGCGAGAGAGCTATCTCGACGCCGTCGCCTGGCACCTCGACGGCGAGTCACGGGTTGCCGAGACCGCGTCGCTCGAGAACGCGACGGTCGGCGACGACGTGCACGTGATGGCGGACGCGACGCTCGTCGACACCGATGTCGAACGGGCGGTGATCTTTCCGGACGTGCGGCTCGATGGGACGTCCGTCCGACGGTCGATCGTCGACGAGGGAGCGACGCTCGGCGACGTCGACCTGCACGACGCGATGATCGGCGCCTACACGCAGATTCCGGGCGGCTCGCGGGGGTAATTTCGCGGGCCGCAGCCGCCGTTACGGAGTCTCGGCGCTGACCGGGACGCAAAACACCGGAACGTCGGCCTGCCGGACGACGTTCTCGGTGACACTCCCGAGGAACCACTGCCCGATACCGGTCCGGCCGTGCGTTCCCATGACGATGAGGTCGACATCGCGCTCGCCTGCGGTCGTGAGGATCACGTCCGCCGGCGGGCCGGTCGCGACCGCACCGGAGACGCTGACGTCGGCGCTGCGGGCGTGCTCTCGAACCGTCTCGAGGGCGTCCTCGCCGCTGTCCTCGAGCGCGTCGAGGAGTTCGTCCGGCGCTTTGGCTCGGGAGACGCGGCTCGTGTCGACGGAGTACACCGCGTGAACCATCGACTCCAACCGGCTCGCCAGCGCGATCCCCCAGTCGGCTGCGATCGCCGCTCCGTCGCTTCCGTCCGTCGGCAGGAGGAACTCCTCGAACGCGACGTTGTCGATCTCGGTCGCGTCGGCGTTCGGCGGGACGGCGAGGACGGGTGTTCGTGTCGTCCGGAGGACGTTCTCGGTGACGCTGCCGAGGAGCACTCTGTCCAGCCCCGTCCGACCCTTCGTCCCCATGGCGATGACGTCGATCTCGCGGCGCGTGGCGTACTCCCGAATCGACTGGAACGGCGTCCCGCGCGTGACGGCCGTCGTCACCTCCGCGTCTGCGGATCGTGCCATCTCCGCGACGGTCTCGACGGCGTCTTCGGCCTCGGCCTCGAGTGACGCGTACAGCGACTCCGCCGCGTCGGTACCTTCCTCTAAGTCACTGCGAACGGCGACGACCGAGAGAACGTGTACGTCCGCGTTCGTCCGCGAGGCGAGCGCGATTGCGCGTTTTGCTCCCGCGAGCGCACCCTCGCTGCCGTCGGTCGGTATCAGTATCGAGTCGATGAGCCGGCTCATGGCTGTTACAGCCGGACTTCACCGCCCCGGTGGATAATTGTGTGGGGCCACGGGAGCCCGGCGACGGCCCCCCGACTCATCGCTGGTCGGGGTGTCGTTGCGCGACGATCACGTCCAGCAACTCCACGAGCTGACGAGGCAAGAGGAACCGCTTGCGAACGTGCTCGCGTGCGTTCTCGCCGAACTTCGTCCGACGGCCGTCGTCCTCGAGGAGGTCGCGGACGCGGTCGCCGGCCCCCGTCGCGTCGTCCGGATCGACGAGGTAGCCGGTCTCCCCGTCGACGATCTGCAGCGGGATGCCACCGACGTTCGATCCGACGACCGGCGTGCGCTTCCAGAGCGCCTCCGAGACGACCAGTCCGAACCCCTCGCGCAGCGACTTCTGGACGACGACGTCCGACTCGCGTTGCAGGACGTTCACCCCGGTATCCGGCAGGTCTGTCAGCACGTGGACGTCAGGATCGTCGGCCGCCTCCTCGGCGACCTGTTCGTACAGTTCCAGTCCCTCCGGATCGTCACCGGCCATCCCGCCGACCAGCGCTAACTGGAGGTTCGACACGTCCTCGCTGGCTCGGCGGTACGCCTCGAGGGTGCCGAACTGGTCTTTCCACGGATCGAACCGGGAGATCTGCGTGACGACCGGGTTCTCGAACGAGAGTGGATCCAGCCGGTCACACGCGGCAGACACCGTCTCTGCCTCGAGCGAGCGATTCTTTTTCGTGACCGGATCGATCGAGGGATAGATGACACTCGTGTCCGGAACCGCGGTGTCGCCGACGTAGTCGGATCGGCTGAAGATCGCGTGGTCGACCCGCTTCGTGTACTCTGAGACGAACGCGAGGTACTCCTCGGTTGGATCAGTGAGGTCGATGTGACAGCGCCAGACGATCGGCACGGTCGGCATCGTCGCTTCGAGGTGATCGAGCATCCCAAGCGGCTGTGGATCGTGGATAACGATGAGGTCGTATTCGCCTTCGTCCTCGAGTTCGCGGGCGTTTTCCTCGTTGACGGTCCGATAGGTCACCTTCATCTCCTCGGTCAGCGAGGGCCCGTCCCCCTGGAGCGCGTTGTGCATCGCCTTGGTCACTTCGAAGAAGTCGTCGGCGGCGTCCATGACGAGCCAGTCGGTATCGACCCCGAGATCGTTGCACAGCGGAACGATCGACCGGAGCAGTTCGGCGACGCCGCCGCCGGTCGCGGTCGAGTTGACGTGAAGGATGCGGCTCTCAGAGAGGGTGCCGGCGAGCGACCGCAGCCGCTCGAGACGATCCTGACCCGTCACGTCGGTGTACGCGTCGATCGTTCGATCCGAGAGTGATGGCGCGTGCATCGTCCTACCCGTCGTACAACGACCGGTGGTATCAGTTGTGGGGGCGACGGACGGCTGTGGGTTCGCCGAACGAACGAGTTGCCACGTGATAACACCGGGAAGCGGGGGATAGCAGTCCGTATCACGCGATCGGACCCAGCCCGATAACGACCATCGACCCGTAACCGAGGGCGAACGCGAGGAGAAGCGAGCCGATCCAGGCGACGACAGTGAGTCCGAGCTTTCGCGGGCTGATACCGCTGGCCCCGGTGACTGCGAGACCGCTGCCGATGATGGCACTCACGATAATTTCGTTGAACGAAACTGGCACTCCGAGCAGGACCGCGGTCTGGGCGATGAGAAACGACGGGACGAGCGTTGCGATCGAGCGTCGCGGACCCAGTGACGCGTACTCCTGGGAGATCGATTTGATCATCCGGGGTGCGCTCGTCCATGAGCCAACGAGGATACCGATGCCACCGCCGAGCAACACGGCCAAGGGTGACACCAGCGAGTGGTCCTCGATCAGCGGGAACAGCGGACCAACGGCCAGGCCGACCTGGCTCGCCCCAGCGGAGAACGCGACGAGCGCGCCAAGCGAGAGCAAAAAGCGACGCAGCCCACCAGCGAGGTCACGGCGGACGTCCCAGCGGACGAGGGCCGCCGCGAGCGTTCCGAAGACGAGCGAGACGGCGACCACGCCGGCGACGCCGGCGACGGGCAACAGACCGGTGCCGCCGGCGGCGATCGATCCGCCAACCGACTCGAGAACCACGAACTCGAGGTTGACGACGACCGCACCGACGAGACCGGCCAGGATCGGCACGCTGACGGTCTCGGGGACGTCCGATCGTGGAAGGACGCTCGCGATGCCGTATGCGATACCGCCGCCGACGAACGGGGTCAGTACCCACACGGCTCCGATTTCGGCGTACTTCCCCCAGGCGGGATCGCCGCCGATCGCGAACCCGACGCCGACGACCGCGCCGGTTACCGTGAACGCGGTCGCGATCGGGTAGCCGGTCGAAATACCAAACGCCATTAGCCCGGCACCGATCACCAACACGACGATGACGCCGACGGTCGGAAGCGTCACGCCGTCGACCAGTCCCGCACCGACAGCCTCCGAAACGCTCGCACCCTGGGTTACTGCGCCGGCGAAGCCGAGGATGCCGACGAGAAACGCCGCACGCATCGTCGAGATGGCGTTTGCGCCGACGGCTGGCGCAAAGGGCGTCGCCCCGCTCGAGCCGGCACCGATGACCCAGGCCATAAAGAGACTCGAGATCCCGGCGACGAGAAACAGGAGTATCGTTGCGAGTTCCATCGGAAAATACGCGTCTGAAACTCCTCAGTCGGCGCCTGTGGGCGTCGTCTCCGCGGCGGTGCGCTGGCTGCGCCAATAGCCCTGAACGTACGCGCCGACGAACATGCCGGCCAGCGCCCAGAGGATCGTGACGTTGCCGACACCGAGGCTGGCGTAGGCCGCGCCGGGACAGATCCCCGACAGCCCCCAGCCGACGCCGAAGATCGCACCGCCGATCAAGACGTTGCGGTCGAACGACTTCAGCCGCCGACCGTAGGTGTCGCCCGTCAGCGGCGCGCGGTCGCGGAGTCGCGGCATCACTGCGAAGGCGATCCCAGTGACGATCGCCGCACCGAACATGACGAACAGCAGTCCGAAATCCTGGAACTGCAGGAAGTTCAAGACGACCTCCGGGCGAGCCATGTGGCTGAAGCCGAGGCCGAAGCCGAAGATCAGGCCGCCGACGAAGATCACCGGCATGAACAGGGGATGTCGTTGCTGACTCATACTACGGTGTCACCCCCAGTGCCATCACGACCTGGGCCGTTCCGATCGCCACGATCAGGAACGTGATCACGCCGACGATCGACGTCTTCGACGCCGAGCCGACGCCACAGACCCCGTGACCAGACGTACAGCCCTTGCCGATCCGGGTCCCGATCCCGACGAGGATCCCGCCGAGGAACAGCCGCCACGGCTGAACGTCGGTCAGCCAGAGCGTGACCCCACCGACGTCGTAGAGCTGGCCGGTCGTCCCGGGCTCGTAGAGCCCGCTCGAGACCAGCCCGGACTGGACGGTAAGCGCGTAAACGAACGCGCCGGCGATGATCCCGAGCGTGAAGACGACCCGCCAGTCACGCGAACTGACGTACTGCTGGAACCGCGACTGGTCCGAGACGTACGACAGCGTCGACTCGAGGAAGGTGCTCGCGCCGGCCGGAATGCCGGTCCCGAGGTAGATGACGACGGCACCGAGGCCGACGAGCACCCCGCCGACGACGTACCGACTGATCCCGACGGGGAACAGCGTCTCGTACAGCGCGGGCGCGAAGAGTTCAGTTACCATTCGGTTGCTGAATGTGGTTAGTCACCGGCCAGGGACTCCTGGCTGGCGGCGCAGTTGTTCGGACCGAGCTCGAGTTCGAATGCCTCCTCGTCGCCGGCCTCCTGCTGGCCGAGGTTCGTCGGAATGATGTCCTCGTAGTTGGCAGGGCGAGGGGGCATATCCGAGAGGATCAACTCGACGAACGCGTCTTCGTCCATCGTCAGTGCATCCATCTCCGCCTCGAGCTGGCCGATCGGTGCGGTGTAGGTGCCGTCGTCGGCTGGCTCGGCGGCGTCGCTGAAGTGAGCGCCGCCGATGAGCGTCTCGTCGGGCAGAGTCAGCACGCGTTCTTGCAGCGACTCGTAGAGCTGACTCGCCGCTTCGGGCGCACCGTCGTCACCCTCCTCTAAGTCGGGGCGGGCGACGCTCTCGACGAACAGCCCGTCGCCGGTCGCGAGCAGCGAGCCGTCGATCAGGTACGAGGTCATTCCGGAGGTGTGGCCGGGCGTGGAGACGGTTTCGATCGTCGCCGACCCGACCTGGAACTCGTCGCCGTCCGCGGCCAGCGTCATCTCGTCGGCGTAGGTGACGCCCCGGTCGACGGACGCCTCGGGGATAACACCCTCGACGCCTTCCTCGGCGAGGTTCCGAACGCCCGAGATGTGGTCTGCGTGGATGTGCGTGTCGATCGCGTACTGCAGATCGACGCCGAGTTCGTCGGCGTCCTCGAGGTAGCGGTCCGTGAACGCGCGCAGCGGGTCGATCACGGCCGCCTCGTCGCCGTCGGCGACGAGGTAGCCGAGACAGCCACTCGAGGGGCGCTGATACTGGTAGAGCGTCCCGCTTCCGTCGTAGCGTTCGACCTCGACGCGCTCGTAGATGCGCGCCCAGCCGTTCATTCCCTCCTCGAGGTGGTCGACGTCGTAGCCACGCTCGGCGAGCGAACCGGCGACGAACTCACTGGCACCACCTTTGGCACAGAGAACCGTGACCTCGCGGTCGTCCGGCACCGCTGCCAGAACGTCGTCGTCGAGTTCCTCGTCGAGGAACTGGAAGTACGGAACGTTGATCGATTCGACGTTCTCGCCGTCGATCCGCCACTCCTCGTAGTCCGACTCCATCCGCGCGTCGAGCAGCGTGACGTTCTCTCCCGCGTCGATACGTGCTTTCAGCTCGTCCGGCGTCACCGATTCGATCTCGACGTCCGGCGTTGGAAAGTCCATCTCGTCCATGTTGTACACTGCCCAGTACTGGCTGCGAGCACTTAAGGTTTTGTATAGTATTTCCCACACACCACAATACCGATGGCGAGGGCGAAGAGCGTGACATTGGTATACGCGTGTATGAACGGCTATAGCTACTATACCGTGATCCAACCCAACACCGGGTGTTTGAGTACAGTGCAATAATCGATACGCTTTTATGGGTGGCACCGATATTGTATGATAGCTCCAATACAGAGCACAAAGATCGACCATGAGTTCAGAATACGATACCACGGAGACGCTCGACGTGAAAGGACAGTCTTGCCCGATGCCCATCGTCAAAACCAAACAGGCCATCGACGACCTCGAGGCCGGCGACGTACTCGAGGTTGTGGCAACCGACTCGGGTAGTATGAGTGACATCCAGGGTTGGGCCGATGGAACCAGCGGCGTCGAGCTCCTCGATCAGGTCGAGGGAGACGACCTCTACACCCACTACGTCAAGAAGACGGACTAACATGAGTACGGACAACCAACCGACAGCAGCGGACGAGACCGAGGGCGAACTGGAGCCCGAAGCCGAGATCGACCCCGCGGAGTTACAGGCGCTGCGCGAACGCGTCGACGAACTCGAGGAGTCGGTCGCCGAGAGCGACGCAGCCGACGACGGGAAGAAGATGACCATCGTCGCAACCCAGGGGACCTTCGACATGGCGTACCCGCCGCTGATCCTCGGGAGCACGGCCGCAGCCTTCGGCTGGGACGTCGTCGTCTTCCATACGTTTTGGGGACTCGATATCCTCCACGAGGAGAACTCGAAGAACCTCAAGCTGAGCGCCGTTGGCAACCCGAACATGCCGGTCCCGAACGCCATCGCCGCGATTCCCGGGATGGATCGGATGGCCACCCGCATGATGGAAAAGCGCATCGACGAGAACGGGACCGCTACCATCGAGGAGTTGATCGAACTCTCACTCGAGAGCGGCGTCGATCTCCAGGCCTGCCAGATGACCATCGAGTTGATGGACTACGACGAGGAGGACTTCTACGACGGCGTCACCACGGGCGTCGGTGCGGCGACTGCATTACAGCACATGGCCGAATCCGACATTCAACTGCTGGTGTAGTCCATGACCGACTCTGCGTTCGTTCGCTCGAAACCGAGTCTACGCGTCGTCGAACAGGTCGCCGACGCAGAGGACGTCCCTCCCGGTTCCCTCGAGCCGCCACTCAACGACGCCGTCGATCCGACTGCGTTAGACCGGCTGTTCGAACCGACGACTGCCGTCGGCTCGACGCGACGTGGCCGTATAACGTTCAGCTACTGCGGGTACGACGTGACGGTTGCGTCCGATGGCACCGTCGACGTGACGTAGCTATGACACCTCATGCGATCGTATCGACGGTCGCTCGAGAGAGGATCTGCTGACCATTCAGCGCGAGTGCTGCGTGCGTCACTTATCAATACTGATAAGTATGGTGGTTAGAAACGGTCAGTACGTGGTGAGATGAGTTTTGAAGATCTCGTTGACTAGTCTGTTGGAATCAGGGCGAAAGGAAGTCGGAGCCCTCCGGCGAGACGGGCGCGGGAAGATATTAGTTGCCGTCGCCTTCCCGTGGGCGCTCTTGTTGGGGTCACGCATGGCGTTGCCCGTGTTACTTCCCCACATCCAGAGCGAGTTCGGGCTGAGTCTGTCTATCGTCGGGTTCCTGGTGACGTTGCTCTGGCTCGGTGGTGCAATCGGGCAACTGCCCGGCGGGATCCTCGCTGATTATTACAGTGAAGGGGCGATCATGACCCTCTCCCTGGGTCTGGTAGTAATCGCCCTCACGGCTGTCGTCCTCGCACCGAACGCAGCCACCCTGTTCGTTGCGGTTGCGATATGGGGGCTCGCCACCTCGCTATACCCGATTGCACGCATCACGATCCTCTCTGAAACCTACCCGGATCGGCTCGGAAGCGCTCTCGGGCTCACCATGGCAACCGGAGATATTGGACAAACTCTCATCCCACCAGTTGCGGGTGCGCTCGCAGCAGTGCTCGTCTGGCAAGCAGGACTCGGCTTCATGATCCCGCTTCTCATCCTCGGGGGTGTCGGCATCTGGCTCGTCGTTCCGAGGCAATCTCGAGCGGAGGGTTCGACGGTAACGTTGTCTATGGACACGGCTCGCGACGTTGGAGATGAGTTGCGCCGCCCAACGATGATGTTCGTGAGTTTCATACTCATCCTGTTTTTCTTCTTCTGGCAAGCGTTCACGTCGTTCTTTCCAACGTATCTGGTGGTCGAGAAGGAGGTCTCGGCAACGATGGCGAGTATCCTCTTTGGGGTGTTTTTCGCGGCAGGTGCGATCGTCAAACCGATTGCTGGGGTGGCCTACGATCGGATCGGCATGCGATGGGCGCTCATTAGCGTACTCCTCGGACCGGTCGCAGGGCTCCTTTTGCTCCCGGTGGTCGAGAGTCTCGAAATGATCCTCATAGTGACGTTGGTGATCAGTACTATGCTCGGCAACGGAGCGATCACGCAATCGTTCGTCGCAGAGCAGTTTCCGGCGGATATACAGGGGACTGGACTTGGGTCTGTTCGAACCGTGTCGGCCGTGGTCGGCGCGACGGGACCAGTCCTGTTCGGTATCGTAGCGGACCGCGGATTTTTCAACGAGGGGTACGTCGCCCTTGCAGTAATCGTCGTGATCGTGATCGTGCTTACGTACCGAATGCCCAACCCAAAGAAAAGCGCCTAACACAGTTCTCAGGGCGTACTCAGTCCGGACAACAGCATGGTTTTCGGTGGTTCGTGGCGACGGCAATGCTGTCAGCAGTCAGACTGAAAGCTGCAACGATGTGCCGGCGCGATCGCAGGACGGCTCGCGGTCGCGCCGGGATAATTTACAGTACACCGCATCAACGCGCTTCTCACACTTCCGACGAGAACTAATACGGTGTACTGCAAATCGGGACCGCCGAAACCGCGACCGGTCTGCGGTTTCAGCGGGAAAACGGTACAGCAATCCGTACAACAGAGTGATCTCCGATCGGAAACTACTCCCGAGTGTCCGGGAGTTCAGGTGGTTCGGAACCATCGGCGAGAAGTTCGTACGTATCTTCGAACTCCTGGATGAGCTGTCCCATCTTCACGTACCAGTCGTTCATCATCCGTTGCATGTCGTTTGCGATTTCGGCCGGGTCGGTGGGGTAGTAGACGTGGTAGTAGCCACCTTGTTCGTAGTTGATCTGTTCTTTCTGGATGAAGCCGCTCTCGTACAGTCGCTGGATCGATCGGTACGCCGTCGAGCGCTCACGATCGACCCCATCGGCAACGTCGTCGATCGTCAACGGCTCGTCGCTCTCGACCATCACCCGGAAACACTCCTTGTCGAGACCTTTGAGACCGTGAATACACTCCAACAGCCCTTCACACTCCATATCCTGCTGGAGTTGTTCTGACATCGATCGAGCCATGTTCTACTAGTCCAGAGGTGCCACGATGATAAAAGGGTTTTGTGGATATTGCACACTCGTATTAGAGTTGGTGACTGTGTCTTCGATAGCCACCCGAGATGCGAGACGGCAGCCCCCACCCGAAGGCAGTGGTGACGGACCGTCTCGAACGGGTCTGTCTCGAGCGATCGGACGCTGGACGCGTCAGCAACACTGACAACCCACCGCCGTTATATCGTGGTGCTCGTCGAACGGCGACCCGGAACCGATGACCGACGACACCGATACCGAGCAGACGGCCACCGATCCCGGTCGCGAGATGGGACGGGACATGTCGGAGTTGAGTACGGTCTTCGGCGACGCGTATCGCGGGGAGTTAGATCGGGAAACGACCTGGCGAACACGTCTCGACCAGACGACGACCTGGAGCGTCACGGTGGTCGCTGCGATTCTCACGTAGGCGTTCTCGAGTCCAGACAACCCACACTACGTCATCCTCGTCGGCGTGTTGGCCGTCGGAATGTTCTGCTGGATCGAGGCCCGCCGATACCGCGATTACCACGTCTATCGCGCCCGCGTCCGACTGTTTCAACAGGACCTATTCGCGAACGTGCTCGATCCATCACTGACGGTCGAACACGACGAGTGGCGGACCGAACTGGGTGAGGACTACCGACAGCCAACGTACAAGATCACGATGTTCGAGGCCGTGTCGAACCGGCTTCGACGAATCTACCTGGCGCTGTTGATCGTCCTCGGCCTCGCATGGCTCTTTCGCGTGGCGGCGTTCGCCCCTGACGCTTCGCTCTCCGGGGCCGCATCGGTTGGAACGGTCTCCGGACCCGTCGTCTTCGTGATCGTCGGCGCGTTCTACGCGACGTTGGTCGCGGTCGTGCTCTGGCCACGCGAACGCGAGGCCAAAGGGGAGTTTCGCAACGGCGAGGCCGGCGAGTGGAAAGACGAAGAGTGATTCGAGATTGTATGGTATTGGGAACTACTGGAAATTTTTTAGGCATACCGCCCCAACTATCCGTGTATGAGCGAACCGTTCGTCGTCATCGGCGGTGACGCGGCAGGAATGAGTGCCGCGAGCAAGGCAAAGCGAGAAGATCCGTCTGTGGACGTCGTCGTCTTCGAGAAAGGCGAGTGGGTATCGTATGCGGCCTGCGGGATGCCGTACTACGTGAAAGGGGAGGTCGACGATCTCGACGACCTCGTTACCGTCACACCCGAGGAGTTTCGAACCGAACGGGACATCGACCTGCGGACGGGTGAAGAAGTCGTCGACATCGACCCCGACGCCGAAGTGGTGACGGTCGACGCCGACGGTGAAACCTACGAGCAACCGTACGGCGAACTCCTGGTCGCAACCGGTGCGAGCGCGATCGAACCGCCGTTCGACGGGCTGGAACTCGAGGGCGTATTCACGATCCACGACATGGACGAGGCCGACGCTATCGAAGACTACGTCACCGAACGGGACCTCGAGACCGCCGCAATCGTCGGGGGTGGCTACGTCGGCATCGAGATGGCCGAAGCGATGGCAGCCCACGATATCGACGTCCACCTCTACGAGATGTTGCCCCACGTGCTCCAGCCGTTCGGCGAGGACGTCGCCAACGTCGTCGAAGAGCACCTCCGCACACACGGAGTCAATTTACACCTGGAGACCGCCGTTTCGGGATTCACTGGAGCGAAGCGAGTCGACGGCGTCGAACTCGAGGACGAAACCGTGCCCGCCGACGTCGTGATCGTCGGCGTCGGCGTCGCACCGAACGTCGACCTCGCCGAAGACGCCGGGATCGAACTCGGTCCGACTGGTGCCATCGCGACCGACGAGTACGGCCGAACGACCGCCGAGAACGTCTTCGCCGCTGGCGACTGTGCCGAGGGCCGCCACGTCGTGACCGGTGACCCGGATCACGTCCCGCTGGCGCTGACCGCCAACCGTGCGGGCCGGGCGATCGGTCAGACCGTCACCGGCGATCCGACCCCGATCGGCGAGATCGCGGGGACGGCCATCGTGAAGGCGTTCGACCTCGGGGCCGCCCGGACGGGTCTCCTCGAAGAACAGGGCCGCGAGGCAGGGTTCGATCCGGTTTCTGTCACGATCTCGGCGTCGACGCGCGCTCACTACTACCCCGGCGGCGCGGAACTCACGGTCACGCTCGTTGCTGACCGAGAGAGTGGCCGGCTACTCGGGGGCACCGTCGTCGGCCGTGAGGGTGCCAAACGAATCGATACGGTCACGA
Organism: Natrialba sp. INN-245; assembly: GCF_009807105.1. NCBI lineage: Archaea > Methanobacteriati > Methanobacteriota > Halobacteria > Halobacteriales > Natrialbaceae > Natrialba > Natrialba sp. INN-245. The sequence continues at coordinate 31,880 of NZ_WUBV01000016.1, forward strand.
TGGCGCTTCACGCGGGGATGACCGTCACCGAACTACAGAACGCCGATCTGGCGTACGCACCGCCGTTCAGTCCCGTCTGGGATCCGGTCCTCACCGCGGCGAAAGTCCTCGCCGGGAAACTCGAGTGACGATGTCCGGCGCTGACGAACTCGGGAATCCTTCTGACGACGTCGACGCCCCCGTGGCGTACGTCGCCGACCACCGCGCGGAGCTGATCGATCTCGCCCTCGAGTTACTCTCGATCGATACGTCGAACCCGCCCGGCGACACCCGAGAAATCGTCGCGTTCATCGAGAACTACCTCTCGTCGCGTCCGGTTTCCGTCGAACGGATCGCGGTCGACCCGGCGAAACCGAATCTGGTCGTGTGGGTTCCGGGGCGGCGGGATCGAACGCTGCTGTACAACGGCCATCTCGATACGGTGCCGTTCGACGCCGGCGAGTGGTCGATCGACCCGCTCGGCGAACGCGTCGACGACCGCCTGTACGGACGCGGTGCCACCGACATGAAGGGGGCAGTGGCCGCGATGCTGTTCGCGCTCCGGGCGTACGCGGCGACCGACACCGAGCCCCCTGCCGACCTGGCGTTCGCGTTCGTCAGCGACGAGGAAGTCGGTGGTGACGCCGGCTTGCCGGCTCTGCTCGAGGCCGATCGACTCGCGGCCGACGCCTGCGTCATCGGGGAGCCGACCTGCGAACGTGATCGCCACTCCGTGACGGTCGCCGACCGGGGGAGCATCTGGCTGACCCTCGAGGCGGTTGGCGAGGCCGCACACGGCTCCCGTCCGGTGCTCGGCGAGAACGCGATCGATCGACTCTACGACGCGATTACCAGGCTTCGAGAGCGGGTCGGAACCCGACGACTCGAGATCGATCCCGAGATCGACCCGATACTCGAGGAGTCGGTCGCCTTCTACGAGCCGACGATGGGTGCCGACACTGCTCGTGACCTGTTCGCGACGCCGACGATCAACCTGGGCGTCCTCGAGGGCGGAGAGGCGATCAACAGCGTCCCGCAATCCGCCCGCGCCGAAATCGACGTGCGACTGGCTGCCGGTGTCCAGACGCCCGATATCCTCGCCGACGTTCGAGCGTGCGTCGCCGCCTGTAAGGGAATTACGATCGCGGACGCCTCTTGGAGCATCGGAACGGCCGAACCACTCGAGCAGCCGATCGTCGAAGCCACGTCCTCGACCGCCGAATCGACGATCGGCGACCGGGTGTACCGACGGAGCGCGACCGGCGGTGGTGACGCCAAAACGCTCCGAAACGCGGGAATACCGACGGTCGAGTTCGCGTTCGGAACCGACACCGTCCACGCCGTCGACGAGTACCTCACCGTCGACGCACTCGTCTCGAACGCCGTCGTCTACGCACAGCTCCCAGAGGCGTGGACGACCGCCCTCGACGACTCGTAGGCTGGATCGAGTTCGTCGGATTCGGAACGATGTTCGCCGTTCCCTATATTGTGCAAAAGTAGCAAGATTATTACCGGCACCGAGTGTAGTATCGGTTCCGAACACGATGACTCCACTCGAACTTCGAGCAGATATCCCCGCGCTACAGGACGATGTCTACCTCAACTTCGGCGCTCACGGTCCGAGTCCGGAGTACGTCGTCGACGCCGCAGACGAGTTCGTCCGTACACACGAGTACGACTCCCCCGTTACGGACGACCCGTACGAGACGGCGTTTCGAGCGTTCGATCGCACGCGAGAGACGGTCGCGTCGTTCGTCGGCGCCGACCCCGACGAGATCGCGCTCACAGAGAGTACGACGGCCGGAATCAACGCGATCGCGAACGCGATCGACTGGCACCCCGGTGACGTCGTCGTCCGAACGGATCTCGAGCACCCTGCTGGCATCCTTCCCTGGCAACGCCTCGAGCGAGAGGGCGTCGAGGTTCGCGTCGTCGAGACCGACGGCGGTCGAATCGATCGCGATCGGTTCGCCGAAGCCGTTTCCGACGCCGACCTGGCCTGTTTCAGCGCGGTGACGTGGACCCACGGAACGCAGCTTCCGGTGGCCGAACTGGTCGACGTCGCTCACGACGCCGGCGCGCTCGCGCTCGTCGACGCGGTACAGGTTCCCGGACAGCTGTCGATGGACGTGTCGGCGTGGGGGGCCGACGCGGTCGCCGCTGCCGGCCACAAGTGGCTGCTGGGACTGTGGGGCGGCGGCTTCCTCTACGTCGATCGGTCCGTCGCCGACGGACTCGAGCCGCGGACGGTCGGCTATCGGAGCGTCGAGACGCCGACCGCCGACCCGTTCGAGTTCGCCGCCGGCGCGCGTCGGTTCGAAGTCGGATCGGCGAATCCGGCCTCCCACGTCGCACTCCGCGAGGCGATCGACGTGATCGACGAGGTCGGTATCGGCCGAATCGAAGACCGCGTTCGCCGACTCGCCGGCCGACTGGCCGACGGCCTCCCCGACGACCGGCTCCTGAGCCCGTCGACGCCGGAATCGGGCCTGGTGACGATCGACGTCGACGACCCGGCCGAGACGGTCGATCGCCTGGCCGCCGCCGGCATCGTCGTTCGACCGTTACCCTGGCCGAACGCCGTGCGAGCCTCCGTCCACGCGGTCAACACCGCTGGCGACGTCGATCGACTGCTCGAGGGGCTGGAGCGCGAGTGGTAAATCGAGGCAGCTGAACGAAGTTACCCGATCCGAACATCGAGTCGAGCACGTCCCGATACGGTTCGTCTCCGACGCCCAATCGATGGCGCCGAACGCGTCGATCATAGGGAGGTGGACGTGATGTAGCGAACACGCCACCCGTGCAACGGTCTCGTCCTCGACTACGTCCGCGCCGTTTTCGCGCGCTGCGATCCCGGATACCAACTCGATCAGTTCGATCGGGAGTTCCTGCCCCGCGAGGACGGCGAGTGTCATTCGTCGTCGGTCGTTTCCGAGCAGCCGATACCAATCGCCTTCGGTCGGGTCGTTCGAAGCGGGCGATCCGCGTGTAGGGTGGCACACCTGAGCGACGAACGTCACCTGCGCGGCGTGATGCGTCGTGGGCTGCCCAAAAGCCCATCGGAGCGCTTTCGTCGTTCGACACCGTACGTCTCGTATGGACGAGGGCAACGTCGTGATCGAGTGTCACGACTGTGCGTTCCGCGAGTCGTTCGCGAATCTGGGCCGCGCCCGCATCGCACTCGACGATCACGAGTCGGAGACGGGCCACAGCGTCGACTGGGAGATCGATAGTGTCGCCCCTGGCGTCGAACGGGCGGGAGCCGATGCCGGCATTTGCGGCGTCCCCGACTGTGAGAATCCGGACTCGGCACTTCTCGACTGGAACCAAGCCAACGGCGAGCCGTAGCGGTCGCCAGTAGCGCCACAAAGCCAACCGAGCGCATCAGTTCCCGGTTCGAACGACCGAGGCGACGACCCGTACAGACGAAGACGGCGGGGAGCAACACACTGTCGAGAGACGCTCACGGCCGCATCCGGTCGGGGAAGACTGTAGTCCGTCCGCGGTGAAGACGACCCTATGGTCTCTCGCCGCACGTCGCAAGCGGTCGCCGCGTTGCTCGCACTCGGCGCGCTCGCCGCACTCGGCTACGCGCTCCGGTGGCGATCGAACCCGTCGCCGTGTCCGTACGCCCAGCGCCGCGCGATCGACCTCCCGCGTCCTGTCATCACTCGCTCGAGGCTGCGGGAGGTGCTCGAGCCCCGCCCCGGCGAACGCGTTCTCGAGATCGGCCCGGGAACGGGCTACTACACGGGCACGGTCGCGCGGGCGCTTGAGCCGTCCGGAACGGTGCACGCAGTGGACATCCAATCCGAAATGGTCGAGCACCTGCGAACGCGGCTGCGACAGGAGGGGCAGTCGAACGTCGAACCGATCCGCGGCGACGCGCGATCGCTTCCGTACCCGGACGACGCGTTCGATGCCGCATACCTGGTTCTCGTACTCGGGGAGATTCCCGACCGAAAGCGGGCCCTCGATGAACTCGAGCGGGTTCTGAAACCCGACGGTCGACTCGTCGTCGGAGAATCGCTTCCCGACCCGCATTTCGTCGGGTTCGAACGGCTGCGACGCAGTGTCGAACGGCGAGGACTGACGTTCGAAACGCGCGTCGGAACGCGAGCCGGGTATTTCGCTCGCTTCGACGCGGGGACCGCGAAGCGATCGACCGATCCCGCCGAATAATTGGTTGTTAATAGATGGTGCAAAACCGTATCGATACTCTCGAGAGAGGAGGGAGCCTCTCACCTCACTTCGACAGCCACTGAGGTCGGAATGGAGCAGACACAGTGAGGAATCCCGGATATCGTAGCGCGCCCGCCGCGGTACCGCCGATCGATCGAGTCCGCACTAATATTGTACATCACACACAAAACCTTTAAACACTATCAGACCATACGTAGCAGTGATGGCAACTGATGCACGCGACGACGTTTCGGCGCAATCGTTCGACGAACCGGTCTACATCGACGGCAGAAACCACCTCGAGGACGTCACGTCGGACCACGACGTGGTTCTCGTGGACTTCTACGCCGACTGGTGTGGCCCCTGTCAGATGCTCAACCCCGTCCTCGAGACGCTTGCGGACGAGACGGACGCTGTCATCGCGAAGGTCGACGTCGACGACCACCAGCAACTCGCCGGAGCCTACGGCGTCAGGGGCGTTCCGACGCTCGTTCTCTTCGCGGACGGTGAGCAGGTCGAACAGCACACCGGCGCGTTGCCGGCGGACCGACTGCGTGACCTGATCGAGGGATACACCGAATGAACGAGGCCACAACCGACTCCGTCTCCGAAGTCGTGATCGTCGGCTCCGGCGTTGCGGGGCTCTCGGCGGCGGTCTACGCCGCACGAGCCGACCTCGAGCCGATCGTACTCGAGGGGCCGGAGCCGGGGGGCCAGCTGACGCTGACGACCGACGTCGAGAACTACCTGGGCTTCCCCGACGGCGTCGGCGGTATGGAACTGATCCAGCGCGGGAAAGAGCAGGCCGAACGCTTCGGTGCCGAATTCGAACACGCCACCGTCGAGGAGGCGACGCTCGACGATCGGCCGTTCGAACTCGAGCTGTCAAACGGCAACACCCTGCGAACGCGCGCGCTGATCGTCGCGACCGGCGCGAGCGCGCGCTGGGTCGGTGCCGACGGCGAGGACGAGATGATGGGTTACGGCGTCTCGACGTGTGCCACCTGCGACGGCGCGTTCCACCGGGGTGACGACGTCCTCGTAATCGGTGGCGGCGACTCCGCGATGGAAGAGGCGCTCTTCCTCGCGAAGTTCGCCGACAGCGTCACGGTGGTCCACCGCCGAGACGAGTTACGCGCCTCCGAGGTGATGGCCAAACGAGCGCGCAACCACGACGTGATCTCGTTCCGCTGGAACACCGAACTCGTCGAGATCCGCGGCTCGCAAGCGGAGGGAGTGACCGGCGCGACGCTCGTGTCTCACCCCGACGGCCATCCGACGGAACGCGACGAATCCGCAGTCGAACGCGAGACGGTCGACGCCGGCGGCATCTTCTACGCCGTCGGCCACGTCCCCAACACCGACTTCCTCGCGGAGACGTCGATCGAACTGGCCGACAGCGGCCACCTCCGCACCCAGGAGGGGCTGACGACCGAAACGGCGGTCGAGGGCGTCTTCGGGGCCGGCGACGTGATGGATCCCCACTATCGGCAGGCGATCACGTCCGCAGGAACCGGAAGCATGGCCGCCCTCGATGCCGAGACGTGGCTCGAGCAACAGGCCGTTCGCGAAACCCCTGCAGCCGCCGAAGCACCGGCCGACGACTGACGGGAGACCGTCTGATACGGTCTGCGATGACTGATACCGGTCGATCGCTCACCGGTCCGCGCTCGGCTGGGACGGACGCATAGCGGTCCGTATGAGAGAACGACAGCGGTTCGAGTCAGCCCTCGAAGACGTAGTTGTCTGCCATCTCGGCGGGCGTGATCACCTCCACGTCGCCTGCCGCCGCGCGCTCGTCGAGGGCGGACGCCGCCTCTTCGAGGCTCGTCAGTGCATCACTCTCCTCGAGTTGATAGTAGGCAAGTGACGTGATACCGCCCCATTCGGCCGTCCAATCGATCAGGCCGGCTGCCTCCTCGGGGTCGGGATTGGCGACGAGCGAACAGAGGTGTGGATTCCCTGCGTACCCTTGCGATTGTGTCTGTCCCGCGAACGCCAGATCGAAGTGCTCCTGGACGAGTTCGTAGGAGTCGGCCGTGTACTCCGAACCGGGGAACGCGAAAAACCGGGCACCGTCCTCGTAGCCGTGTTCGGTGAGCCAGTCGATCGAGTCGGTGAGGTCCGATTCCAGTTCGGAGGGATCCACGCCACCCAGTTGCGTACCGCGTGCGGACTGACTGGCGATCGTCCAGCCGGCGTCGTCGAGTTCGTCGACCTGATCGTACTGGAGTCGGTCTCCTGCGACTGCGGCGTCGGGACGGAGCCGATTCGTCGGCACGAACGCAGTTGCCGGGAGATCGTACTCCTCGAGAACCGGGAACGCGTCCGTGTAGTGCGTTTCGTAGCCACCGTGGAACTGGAGCATCACCTTCCCGGTCTCGGGAGTGGGAACGAAGTGGAAATCATCGACCCACAGCTGACTGTCGGTGTCCTCGCTGAACCAACAGATGACCTGAAGGACGATGATTTCGCTCGGATCCGGATCTCCGTGAATGCGTGTGATCCCGAAGTTCTTGCGAACGAGCGGCATTCCGGGCAGCACCTGTTGGCTGTACTCGACGTAGTCTCCGTCTTCGTCCTGCAGTTGGATCCGAACGATTCCGCGGTTGTCGGCGGTCATCGCGAGTCCCGGCGTGACGTCGCGAACGTCGATCGGTTCGTCGAGCGAACGCCGAATTCGAACCTGCCCGTCATCCTCACGCGGTGTGAGACGTGCCGACTGTGAGCCACCGTATGCTCGATCCGTATCCGCCTCTAGCGAACCGATGTCCTGGAACGCCATCCAGTCGTCGAGCGTTTCGAAGTCGTCGAAGGTTCCGACCAGCCCCGGGGTCGGTTCGTCTTCCTCGTCAGTTTCGTCCTCCTCTGGGTCGTCATCCTCGTCGGTATCGGTCGTCTCACTGCTGTCGTCGTCACGATCACCGTTGCCATCACCGGGATCGTCGTCAGTCGCTTCGTCGCCCACACATCCCGCGATTGCGAGTCCAGCTATCGTTGCAGTCGTCGTCGTAAGGTACGTTCGCCGTCTCATCTGTGTGGTACGAAACGGTTCTGCTGACACGAATTGTTATGAGCACAATAGCTCCAGTGATCGTCTCTGTCATCGAAGATTATTATCGGTAACCGGAATGAACACCGTCGACTGTATTCCGCTACTAGGGAGCTTCGATCTGAGAAAGTCCACAGCCGTGATACGGACCGCTGTACCGCTGTCCTACACGACAGGTTTGTGGTCGAACCGGTACTGACGTCGAGCGGATAGTGCCAAGCGACGGTAACGAACGATACGTCGATCGACGGCTGTGCTGCAGTCAGGTGTACAGGGACGTTTCTACGAGAAAGGAGAGAAACCCAACGCCACTAGTCGTGAGATGAATTCCGCACTGTGCGTGTTAGATTACGTGAGATGACAGGTCGACTCTCGACCATCACGTAATCGTGTACTTCCGACGGCAGCGGGGTTGTGGGCGAATGCCGGCCACGGGTTTACCGGACCGGACCACCAACCCGTGAGTATGATATCGCCCGACCAACGCTCTCGACGGACGCTGCTCTGTGCGGTCGCGAGCGGAATCAGTAGCGCCGTTCTCGCGGGCTGTACTGATGGGACGGGCGAAGGTGACGCCGAATCGGACCGCGACGACGAGGGTCCCGACGAGGCTGCGGACGACGCCGATCCACCAGACGCCGAGTGGGAAGACGTCGACGCGATCGAACTCGAGGCCCACGCCGACGACGGGTGGATCGGACATCGTCCGGCACCGATCGACGGCGAAACGAACCCCGATCTGGCCCTCTACGAGGGCCGCGAGTACGAGTTTATCTGGACGAACGCCGACGGTGACGTACACAACTTCGCGATCTGGGAGGACGGAGACGAGCCGCTAGTTTCGACCGCGTTCGTCGATACCGAGGGTGAAGAAACGACGACCGTCGTCGAGGCAGGCAGCGAGATGGACGTCTACCTGTGTGAAACCCACGAACGGGAGATGGTCGGATCGCTCGAGGTCCGGGCCGAGTAGTTCGCCGTCTGTGCTGTATCCGGTCCTTACACCCATCAGATGGCGAGACGGACGCCCGTTCTGTACTGTCCGACAGTACGGCCAGGGCCGTTCGACCGCCGTTCCCTCGGCGTCGTCAGGAGGGTGCACCGTCGTCGATGTCGTTCGGTTCGTCGATCGGCGACAGCGCGATGTACAGCGACCCGAAGATGATGACGACGTTGACCGCAGCGACGAACCCGGCGAGTCCGGGATGACCGAGCCCGTACACGACGGTCGGGAAGAGCGCGAGCAAACCGACAGCAGCGGCGTGACGTGGTGACACGTCTTCGAGCATAGCCGATTGTACGGCTCGAGGCGTAATCAATCTAGTACCACGAGCGCAGCCAACACGAGCGCTGCGAGTCGCCGACCGCCGAGTCGCGTCTGCCGACAGCCAACGGAGACTGTCGCCTCGAGAAGGGAGTCGAGAGTCCTCGGCACCGAGCGCGTCTCGACTCGTCACTGGTCTGACTCGCTGAACAGGGGGGAAAACGCCCACACGAGCAACAGAGCGATTCCGACGATACCGACTGCAATCCCCTGGAGAACCGTCAGTTCGACGTCGAAAAACGCGAGCACCGTTCGCAGTTCGACGACGATCACGAGGAGTATCGCGATCAGGATCAGGAGTTTGGCGGGGGAGGTCCGCATCAGGTGATTCACGGTTCGGTCCCGACTAGGGCCTCGAGATACATTCCAGTGTCGATGGTAGATAGCACGGACGCGACGGTCTCGACGACGACCGGGAACGGACCGATATCGGGGCCGAACAGGCCGCCGCGACTCACGATATTGGCGAGTGGGAACGCGTAGGCGATAGCCACGAGAACGAGCGCGATCGCGATCCACACCCGGAGGTCGTCGAGGACTCGCGGTGAATCCTCGGGACCGGACAGCGCCGGCGGGATCGTCCCGTCGACGATGGGCTCGCTGTCGTCGTTGAAGGCAGTCAGGAGGATCAACACCAGAAAGAGCATGGCCGAGACGAACAGCAACACGCCGCCGATGGCGAGCTGAGCGCGGATCTCGGGAATCGAGCCGACGGCGATCTCGTAGTCGAAGTCGTACTGCGGTTCCGCCGAGCGCCGGGGAATGCCGATCAGTCCGCCGCGGTACATCGAATTCGTCATAAAGACGATGCCGACGAACCAGAGGACGACCTGCACCAGCGCGATGTCGCGTCCGACCAGTCGGTTGCCGGTCAGTTGCGGAACGAGCCAGTACGACCCGGCCATGAACGTCAACGCGACCGCCGTTCCGACCTGCGTGTGGATGTGGCCGGGCACCCACAGCGAGTTGTGGACGAGGTAGTTGATGTTCATGCCTGCGTTGACGATGCCTGTGAACCCGCCGAACGCGAAGACCACACCGGCGAGAGACATTCCGGTAAAGGCCGGGTCGCGCCAGGGGAGCGCCCGAAGCCAGTTGAAGTAGCCGTCGCCGCCGCGTTGGCGGGCCCCGTGTTCCATGCTCGCGACGACGGTGAACGCTGTTAAGAAGCTCGGTAACAGCAGGAACATCGTGTTCGTCATCACGATAAACTTAAATCCATCCGAGATGCCCGGATCGAGATACTGGTGGTGAATCCCGACGGGCGTCGAGAGCAGTATAAAGAGGATGAAGACGACGCGTGCTAGTGGATCGCTGAACAGCCGCCCGCCGGAGAGTTTGGGCAAGACGGTGTACCACAGGAGGTACGCTGGCAACAGCCAAAAGTAGACGACTGGATGCCCGAAGTACCAGAACAGCGTCCGCGTCAGCGTGGGGTTGAGACTGCCTGTGAGGCCCAGCGACCACGGTAAGATGAACGCGAGAATGGATACCGCTACGCCGATCGAGGAGATATACCACATAATCATCGTCGTGAGGACCATGAACGTTGGTAACGGGATGCGTGCATCCGGATTGGTTTTCTTCCAGGACCACCAGGTTCGGAACCAATCGGCACCGGCAAGCCACGTCCCGACGACGAACAGGACGAGTCCAACATAAAAGATCGGATTCGCTTGCAACGGCGCGTAGAACGTAAAGAGGACGTCGGCACTCAGTTCGGAGCCGAGGACGGTCGGCGGATCGTCCAGAAACCCGGCGAGTATCGCGATCGCAGCCAGAAGCGTCCCGGAGGACATCAACCCGTACCACGCCCAGGTGAGTCGCATGTCGACGGGGCCACGACCCAGACTGTCCGTCACCGCCCACTGATAGAGTCCCACGAGGAAGAAGATCGTGAACGTGATGACCAGAAAGACGCCGTGGCCCGTCAAGATGGTATAGTACGTCGGCGACTCGACGAGTCGGAGGATGTCGGTTCGGTGTAACGCCTGTAACACGCCGAAGAGCGCCCCGATCCCCAGGGCGACGTAGGCGGTCAGAAACGCCGAACGGACGACTCGAGCCTGCTTGGGATAGCTGTCGACGAACAGGTCCGTCACGAGTCGTCACCTCCGTCCTCCTCGTCGCCGACCGTTACGGACCCGCTCTCGGTTTCGTCATCCACCGAGATTGTCCAGTCGTGGTCACCCTCGCCGAGCTCCTCGCCGTCGACGGTGATCGTCACCGTCTCCGAACCGTCGCCGGCCACCGTGACGTCCTCCTCGAACGTCTCGTCGCCGATCTCCGCCTCGAGGGTGACGTCGAGGTCCTCGAGCAACCCGTTGTCGATCGTCGCCTCGAGTTCGACGTCGTCCCCAGGAGCGACCGATTCCGGCGCGTCCACTGCGAGTTCGGTCAGAGTGAACTCGTCTTCGGGGTGGACGATCAACTCGCCCTCCATGTCGTGGTGACCGGAGCCACAGTACTCGTTACAGACCACCCCGTACTCGCCGGGTTCGTCGAACTCGACGGTCATCACTGACACCTCGCCGGGAATGACCATCGTGTTCGTGTTCGTTCCGACGACGGTGAAACTGTGGATCACGTCCCGAGACGTGACGTAGAACGTCACCTCGCTGTTGGCCGGGACTTCGATCGGATTCGGCTGGAAAATGAACGTCATCGCGACGACGTAGGCCTCGTACTCGTCTTCACCCACCTGTTCGACGCGGGGATCCGCAAAGCGTTCGTCGTCGTCTATATCGTCCGGTGGGAGCGTTGCTTCCCGATCGTCGACCATGGTAATTCCGAGCCCGACCGCCCCGTACGTGATCGTGACGATGAAGCCGACGATGAGTACCATCGCCCCGATCAGCCACAGCCGTTCGTACTGGTGAATCTTCATCGTCGGGACCTTACAGGACGATCATCGGCGTCGGTGCGTTCCCGAGGAATTCGACGAAGTACGTAAACACCCACATCAGCGTGAGGACGACGAAGTACAGGACGATCAACGCCAGCGTCCCGTATGGGTCGAACTCATCGTGGTCGATCTCTCGAGCAGCGGTGGTGTCATCCATGGCGAGCGCGATACCACGGTAACGGTAATAAAAGCAGGTGCAGTTACCTGACATAAATCACACTTTCACCCGTGAAACGATGGAAGTAAGAACAGGATACACGGGGCGATCTGGCTGTCGCTGTCGACCGTACGAAGCAACATCAGTGAACTGTCTAGACTAGTAAAATTGTAGAGTCCACTGTCCGCCTGGTCGGGATCGACTCGACATCGGGGCTGTCGACGACACTACCCGAAACGAATCGATCGGTGATTTCGAATCGATGCCGACGGCGAGCGTTACGTGAACGCACTCGCGACCAGCAGCGGGAACACGAGCGTGGCTTCGGCTTCGATTTGCGTGTAGTTCGTCCGCCGTTCTTTGATCTTCCCCCACGACACCGCTTCGTTGGGCGGCGCTCCTGAGAGTGACCCATCTCCTTCCATCCCCGTCGAAATGTAGACGACGTAGTCGGCCCCACCCCGAAAGAGGTTCGTCATGATCGCGTGGTGTTTGGGCACGCCGCCGCCGACGGCGATCAGTCCCGTCGTATCGGCGAGCAAGCCGTCCTCGATGAGCGAGTCGTAGTCGTCCAGAATCTCGATACCGACCGCCGAGTCGTATCCCTGCCGGTAATAATAGAGGAAGTTTCCGACCTCCGCGTCCGTCAGCGCCGGACAGTAGACGGGAACGTCGTTGTCCGCGGCCTGTTTCAGGACGGAATCTTCGTCATCGAGCGTCTCCCCGAGTTCCCGGGCGAACGCCGTCGGCGTCCGAACCTTCTCTTCCGCGAAGAAATCCTCGAAGAAGTCGTAGAGATACTCCTCGAGCCACACGTATCGATCGGACGGGACGAAGATATTTCCGAGACGATTGATTCCACGGTCACGAAGCGTCGACTCGTCGGCGTCCCACTCGCCCATCTTGAACGGCTTCTCGGTCTTGATGACGTCTTCGGTCAACGAACCCGATGTCGTGATGAGCACGTCGACGTACCCTTCGCGTACCAGGTACGCGACTGCTTCACGCAGCCCCGAGGAGATGATGTTCGAGGTGAACGTGAGGTAGACGGTCGCGTCGTCTTCTTGCATTCGTTCGGCGATATCGACGGCTTCGGCGAGTTGCGTCGCCTGAAACCCCGTCGTCTCGTAGGACGACATGAGGTCCTGAAAGTCGAACTCGCCGCGGAAATCGTATCCACGGACGTCCGCCGTGGATAGTTCGTCGTCGCTCCCCGGAAGGACGTGTTCGCGGGATTCGTCGTCGGTCATACCCTCTCGTTGTGCGACGACTGATTTGAATCCCTCGTCTCGAGCCGAGTGAGCGCGCCGAGACGACCGCGACTACCCGACCATCGCTCTCGTATACACGAGCATAACAATGCCAACTGCGATCACGACCGTTAACCATGCGAAGAAGATCACCGTCGCTTGACGGCCCGTAAGCTGGTCGCCGCTAAGCACGTCGTCGAACACCATGCCCGATAGTAGCCAGCACCCCGAAATAAAGCGTTTGGTCTCCGGTGGGTCACAGCTCGTCCGCCGTGATCGCCTCGAGGTTCTCGAGGTGTTCGCCGACCGAACGATAGTACCAACTGTTCCCGACGCTCGTACTCACACTGTCCATAGTCACTTATTGGTTTGAGCTGAATATTTCATTTAGCCCACAACAAGGGATCGGTCGCCGACGGAACGTGATACAGGCATCGTAACAGTAGACCACATCAAGTATATAATAGTACAACATGTACGGACGTACCGACCTCGATCAAACTCACTCGATCGTTTATTACAGGAGTATGATTGTAATCGAAGAGCGACCATGTTCGGTCTATTTTTCAGGTTACAGCGGGAGACCAACCAGTAAAGGTATCGCTCGTACAACACATACATATAAAAGTCCACGTATAGCGGACCGGTACCGCGACGACACGAGCCCAGCCCAGCGCGCAATCGGTGGAACCCATCCACATGCTCCTATCCGGAGAGCAAAGCAAGCGTACCGCCCAGACTATCACGGGATGTTACCGAAACTCTTCGAGATACGAGTCCTCGATCGTCGCCTCGAGGTCGTCGACGTACTCCGTCAGGATCGCGGGTAGTTCGGTGGTGTACCGATCGTCCGTGAACCGATACTTTGGACCGATGATGGCGACCGCACCGAGAACACGCCCGTCGGGGCCCCTGACGCACCGACCGACTTCTCTGAGGCCGTCGACGTACTCCTCGTCGGCGAACGCGACGCCTCGCTCGCGAACCTGCTCGAGTTCCTCGAGGAGGGCGTTTCGGTCCGTAATCGTCTGCGTTGTCTGTCTGGGAAGCCCCCAGTCGTCGAGGATCGCTTCGACGCGGTCGTCGGGGAGTGCAGCGAGAATCGCTTTCCCGGTCGCGACGCAGTGGAGATAGTAGTAGATCCCGGCGGAACTCGGAGCAGTGGAGATGTGGCGCTCCTTGGACGGAAAGTGGCTGTCCGGGTGGAAGGACTCGTAGACCAGAATACCGCGGTTGTCGTTTTCGACGACGAACTCGACCTCCTCGTCGATCTCGTTCGACAGTTCCGTCACGGTCTGTTTTGCCAACGTGTACGACGTCTTCCGTGATCGCGCGTACTCCCCGTGGTTGAGAAAGCGCAATCCGATATGATAGACCGCGCCCTCCTTCGTGAGATACCCCTCATCGAGGAGGGTTCGGAGATGGAGGTGAACCGTACTTCGCGACATCTCGAGCTCGTCGGTCAGCTCCTCGAGCGTTGCACCACCCTGCGTCTGGATCGTATCGATCACGCCCAGTGACCGTTTCGTGGTTTTCGCCGTCTGTCTGGTCATAGCGGTTCGTATCGGATCACACAATATAAACGTTCGCTACAGTGGGACTTTTATATATTAAACGACACTGATCGCTTCGCGTACGGAGCCCAACGGTCCGGTCGAACGACCGCTGTATCGGTATGTGTCGGGTTCAGACTGGTCGCTGTCCGGCAGTTCGTCCGTTAGACCGATATCGTCCGTCAGCTCCGGTGCACCCGCAACTCGGGCGGCGGTGTGCCGGGACATCGATACAGTAATCCGTATCAGTCGTGGGGGTGGAACCGCTTGACTGCCCGGTCGACGGCCGCCGTCTGCCCGAGGAAGGTTACGCGGTCGCCGTCCCGAAGTCGGTGATCGCCGGTCGGGACCTCAGTCGCCCCGTTCCGGTGGGTGAGCAGCCCGACGATACAGCCGTCGGGAATTTCGGCGTTGACCTCGGCAATCGTCTTCCCGACGAGATCCGACGCGGTAACCTCGATCTCCTGGACGTCGCCGGTCCGGCCGAGTTCGTTCATCCACGCCGACAGCGACGGCCGTTCTAAGACGTTCTCGAGCGACCACGCGGTCGCCATCGAGAGGTCGATCGCGTGGACGCCGAGCGATTCGAAGGCGTCGACGTTGTCGGGCTGGTTGACTCGCGAGGCGACCTTACCGACGTCGAAGGTCGTCTTCGCGAGCTGGCAAACAAGCAGGTTGACGTCGTCGTCCGGCGTGGTCGCGATGACCGTCTTCGCGTCGTCCGCACCCGCGGCCTCGAGTACGTCGGCGTCCGTGCCGTCGCCCTCGAGTGCGGTGAGACCGCGTTTGCGGGCTTTCTCGACCGCGTCGGGGTCGTGGTCGACCAGCAGTACGTTCTCGCCGTCCTGTTCGAGCCGTTGTGCGAGCGAGAGACCGACGCGGCCCCCGCCGACGATTATCGTGCGCATTGGTGACACCTCGAGGTGATCTGCGATCTGGCGTGCGAGGCCGGCCTGGAGGACGACTGTCGCGAAGATAATGAGAAAGACGGTACCGGCGAGCAGCTGGGCCTCCTGTGGCCGACCGAGCACCTGCAACTCGACGGCGAACAGCGTCGCAACGCTGGCAGGAATAATTCCACGCGGGCCGACGGCGCTCAAGAAGAGTCGCTCGTTTCCCGTAAACCGTGGATCGGTCGTCGAGAGGTAGATGACGGCCGGGCGAAGCACCAGCGTGATCGCGACGACGATGGCGAGGCCGGCCAGCCCGAGCGCGCGGATATCGGCGAAGTCGATCAATGCAGCCAGTGCAACGAAGATAAACGAGAGAACGACGACCGAGAGGTCGTCGAGGAAGTCGATTACCTCCTCGTGATGGGGAAGTTCGACGTTCCCGAGGACGAACCCGGCCATCGCAGCGGCGGCGATCCCCGTCTCGCTTGCGATCGTCTCAGCTCCGGCGTAGGCGACGACGACACCGGCGAGGACGATCAATCGTGCGTGCAGCGGTGCCGCACAGGGTCTCGAGCGTGCGCGCTTGAGGACCAGCCACACGATTCCGGCGACGAGGGCACCGAACGCGAGGCCGACGAACAGCCGGACCACGAAACCGCCGACGAGCGCTGCCGGCGTTCCGTTCCCGGCGACGAGGACCTCGAAGACGACGACGACGAGGATTGCCGCCGTCACGTCGTTGATCACCCCCTCGCCCTCGAGGACGGCTGCAACGTGATCCCGCACGGTGACGACCTGCAGGATCGGTCCGATCACGGTCGGGCCGGTCGCGATCAACAGCGCGCCGACCAACAAGCCAACCTCGAGGCTCGTCTCGAGGAAGACGACGACGGCGGCGGCCGTCCCAAGCCAGGTGATCGCCGCGCCGACGGTGACGAGGCGTGTCAATGCGGCGGGACTCTCCCGGAGTTTCTCGAGGTTGAGATGGTAGCCACCCTCGAAGAGGATAATCGCGACGCTGACGCCAACCATCGCCGAGAGCCCGCCACCGAACGTCTTCCGCGAGACGAAGCCGAGCACTGCGGGTCCGATCACGATTCCGGCGACGATCAGAAAGAGGACGCTCGGAATCCGCAGTCGGTCCGCAAGGACGCGGGATGCGACGCCGAGGGCGAGGACGAGCGCGACGGTGGCGACGAGTTTCATGGGCGAGGGTGTGACGCTCGATTACACAGACGTGCGTACAGTTGAAAACGGTACTGGCGAGACGCGGCGAGCATCAGTCATCACCATCAGCGGCGGGTTGCGCCCCGGCGTCGTCTCCACCTGCCGTTTTGACGACCTGATAGAGGATCATCAGGGCGACGGCAAACGACGACCCGACGAGCAGGAGGACGCTCACCAGATCGAGCGCGCTCGTTCCCAGCCAGTTCGCGAGTTCACTGAGGCCGATTCCGAGGCTGGCGAGGACCATCATCATGCCGAAGTAGACGATCACGTCGTCTTCCTCGACGATCGTGGTCGCTGCCGAGCCGATGCGCGCGCCGAGTGCGCTCCCGACCAGTAGCAACGAGACCACCGTCAGATCGACGCTGCCGGACATGCCGTAGGTGAACGTTCCGAACGCGCCCGAGAACAGCCCGGCAAACAGGCTCGTCCCGACTGCCGCGGTCAGCGGCGTCCCGATCAGGTAGTAGATGGCGGGCATGCGGATGAAGCCGCCGCCGACGCCGATCAATCCCGAGATGAGGCCGACGCTCCCGCCAGCGCCCGAAATCGTCCACAGCGACGCCCGACCGCCCGACGTCAGCGAGATCATCGGCGGAACGGTGTACGACTGGATCTTCTGACCGATCGCCGGAATGTCGTCGTCGTCGACGTCCTCGTCCCCTGTATCGTCTTCGTCCTCGAGATTCGCGGCGCGACGGAGGAACAACGCGCCGATTCCCCCCAGTAGGACGACGTACGCGACGCCCGTGACCAGGTTCGCAACGCCAAGTGCCTCGAGGCCGAAGACGAGCCGACTGCCGAGTTCGATCCCGATCGAGAGGACGACGAAGAGGATCGCGCCGAGTTTGTAGTCGACCTGCCCGACGTCGTAGTGTTTCAGGACGGCGATCACGGAGGTGCCGAAGTAAAACGCCAGCCCGCTTCCGATCGCGACGGAGGCGGGGTAATCGAGGAGCAACAGCGTCGGCGTGATCAGGAACGATCCGCCCATCCCGAAGAAGCCGAACAGCACCCCGACCATGAAGCCGAAGCTCACGAACAGCACCAGCAGGGTCAGGCTGAGTCCCAGTATCTCCATCTATCGTGCGTCTGTGATCGTTTCGATCAGTGGTGTTGCAACTCGCTCGAGGACGCCGTAGCCGGCGTAGAGGGCCACCGCTTGAACGAGGATGACGCCCACGAGGAGCGCTGCCTGTATCGGTGCGGGGAGCGCCACGGATTCGATCATCCGTTCCTGCCTCCGTCGACGTTCGGTTGTGTGCGGATCATGGATTTCTACTCACTCTCTTCTACCCGGAGGGGATGTATAACGCTTTTGGGACCGCCGTACAATATTACTGCAAGATATGGCACGGCTATCCAACGAGAATATCTGTATACGTTATGGAGATATCGGCGGTCCAGCGACGGTCCAGCTTTGGCCTCCGTATCCCATCATGCGCGAGACATATGCGGGCAACGTAGCTGTCGTTGGACTGAGTTCCACGTGGTGTGGTTACGAACCGTCGTGCGAACTCGTCACGCTCGTCTTCGAATACGGTTAGACGGTTGTGCGCACACTGGAGCGGTTCGACGGACACAGCTCTTTAACCCAGTATATTGGGACACCCAAACAATATTATACCGTCGGCCCCTACAGCCAGTATGAAAGCGGTACTCGCCACCGACCTCTCGGCCGCCAGCGAGGCGACCATCGAGAACGAAACCTGTCTCGAGTGTCTGGGCCGTATCGGCGTCGACGAGATGCACCTCGTGACCGTGATTCCATCGAACGTTCACGCGGGCATGCCCGGAATCGACTTCGAGAAGCGCCGACGGAAAGCGATCAGCAGCTACGAGCGGGTTATCGAGAACGCCGGCTTCGACGTCGAAGTACACGTCGTCCGCGGAACACCCCATCGACGGATCCGGGGCATCGCGGAGACGATCGGCGCGAGCCTCACGATCGTCGGCTCGCGCGGGAAGAGTCCACTCGAGAACCGCGTCATCGGCTCGACGGCGCGCAACCTCGCGCGGACGACCGAGACGCCGCTGCTCGTCAACCGAGTCGAGCGGGAGGCCGACGATCCGTCCGTCGTCAGACAGCACCTGTTCCAGCGCATGCTGTACGCGACTGACTTCTCCGAGAACGCCGAGCGCGCGTTCGACACCTTCTCGTATCTCCGTCACGCGACCCAGGAGACGACGCTCGTCCACGTCGAGACGCCGAAGGATCCGGGACTCGCGGAAGACACGGATCCCGAAGGACGGCTTGCGGAGCTGGCCGACCAGCTCGAGGAATGGGATATCGAGACACGAATCAAGGTTCGACAGGGCGACCCCGCCGACGAAATCCTCGCCGTCGAAGACGCCGTCGACCCGACGACAACCCTCGTCGGATCGCGCGGTCACAGCCGGCTTCGCAGACTGCTGCTCGGCAGCGTCTCCGAGGACCTCGTCGCTCGAGCGAACGGAAACGTGATGCTCGTCCCGCCGTCGTGATACGGATCGTCATAACGTTTTACCGGTGATCGCTACCGTTCGAGCGATCACCGATAACAAATTACAACCGTATGAGTACCGGCATACACACCACACAAAAACGGAATGATGCGGTACTGACGCAATGACACGCCAAACTGTTCCGAGCTGGTGATCGGGGCCGTCTTTTATTACAGATTCCGGTGAACAATCGAGTATGTCCGCTGATACTGACCTCCTCCGGACGCTCCTCCTCGTCGTTGCGCTCGTCATTCTTGTCCCGTTCTTACTGATGTTCCTCGTCTGGCCGATGATGGGAATGTGGGGTGGTGGACACATGTGGGACAACGGTGGTGCGAGCGGAGTTGGATCGACACTGTCGTGGCTGGTGATCTGGCTCCCGATGTTCCTGCTCGTCCTCGGCGGCGCGTACCTCCTCTACAGGGCGATAGATCGCACCGAAAGTGACGACCGAGATGCCGCGCTCGAAGAACTGCGACTTGCGTACGCCCGCGGTGATCTCTCCGACGAGGAGTTCGAACAACGGCGCGAGCGACTTCAACGAGACAAGTGAGTGGCAAACGTGGCCCGAATTCGGTACTGACCCCCCACGCTGTACACGACTAGCCGATCGTCAGCACTCGATCGGACGACGTCACGACCTCGAGGAGGTCGGCCATCGTCGACATCGGACAGTACTCGCTCTCCTCGCTGTTGCGGAGTTCGAGACACGTTCCACACGCTTGCAAGTCACCACCGGCATCGACGAACGCTTCCATTCGGTCACGAACGTCGAACTGGTCATCAGTAATCTCCTCGGCCTCGACGCCTTCTCCCAGCAGGAATACTGACACGTCGTGTCCGTTCTCGACTGCCGTAATACCGAACCGTAGCGCGTTCCAGGCTCGTTCGGGATCTGCAGTCTCGAGAACAATTCCAATACTGTCGACTGACGGTTCCGATTGCTGCATTATAGATGTGTGTTATGGTCCCAATAGTATAAACTATTCTTCCCATCGAGAAAGCGAGTAAAACGAGTTCACGTGAGAATCTCAGCAGTCAGTCCGTCTGAACGTCGATATCTCCGACCTGGGTCGATTCGTGGTACGTACAAATGTACACCGACATCTCTTCAGCGGCGACTACACCCTCGAGGGTTGTCTCTTCGCCTTCTTCGCTGACGTCATCGCTTTGGTAGTCGTCAATGATCTCGTCATCCTCGTCTCGTATCTCTAGATTATGTGTCACACCGTCGGCGTTGATCCAGCTGAAGTCGTATTCGTTCCCCTCGATAAGTGTGATCGTTGGGTTGTCCTCGCCGTCGATGATACCGGGTTCCAGCCCAGTCCACGCCTCGATACGGCCTTCGAAGTAGAACTCGTCGATGTCTTCCCACTCGTCGGCGGCCTCGCCATTTTCCGCTCCGTCCGGTTCCTCCTCGTCCGTATCGTTTTCTTCTCCAGGTCCACCACACCCTGCCAGTGCTGCCATACTAACTGCACCACTCGCTCCAAGGACCATACGACGTGTCAGATAATTACCCATACAATGTCTGTCACCAGACGACCTGATAAACGGCTATTAGGCATTAGACGAACTATCTTTGGAGACCGACCTGGAATTCCCCAGTGGGCGACATCAGAAACAGCGACTGGATGGAGCAGCGACGCGACCGATCCCCCACACACGGTTCTGGCGGGTGCCTTCGCTGCAGTATTGGAACGCAAAAATCGACAACCGTAGCACGCCAGTTCGGAACGTCAGCCGTCGACGTCTCGCTACGCTTCTCGTATCTGCTCGAGTGCGTCTGCGAACCGCTCTAGTGGCTGGGCGCCAACTAGCGTCCCGGCTGCCTCCGTTTCCGGGTCAAAAACGACGAACGTCGGTGTTCCGCGGATATCGAACGCCCGTGCCCGTTCCGCATCGGCTTCGACCGTTTTTTCAAACTCCGAGCGCTCGTCCTCGAGACACGCCTCGAGTTCGGCGGCGTCGACGTCCGGAACCGAGTCGGTGATCTCGAGGAGGCTGTCGGCGCTGGCCCACCCCGAATTGCGCTCGCCCTGTTCCGCGAAGACCGCAGCGTGCCAGTCCCAGTACGTCGACGGGTCCGACTCGCGGACCTGTTCCCAGACGCACTTCGAGGCGACAGCAGCGGTCATCGAATCCGCCCCGAAGAAGGGCACCACGATAAAGACGAGACAAACCTCCCCCGACTCGACGTACTCCGAGACGAGATCGGGGAGCGTCTCCTGCTCGAACTGTTCGCAGATCGGACACTGGAAGTCGGTCCAGTAGTAGATCTCGATCGGTGCGTCCGAATCGCCCATGATCGGCTTTCCCGCCAGGTCGACGCCGAGGGCTGACGTCTCTTCGCTCGCGTGCATCGTCGGCGAAAGGGAGCTACCATCGTCGGTATCGTCCGAGCGGGAGAGATAGTAGACACCGCCGCCACCGAGCGCGAGGGTCGAACCGGCAAGCACGGCGCGACGGGTCGTCTGATCAAGCGACATTCGTGTTCGGTTGCTGGTTCACATCGATTCCTCGTAACCGACGCGCCGATTTGCCGAGTCAGCAAAACGGAGGAGTACCTTTGTGGTAATCGTGCGACGAACCACCTACTCGTGGTATCGAGCACGCTCGAGACAGTTCGAAGACAGGTCGTGAGTCGTCCGTCCTCGAAGCCCAGTGGCGACCGCTCGTCCGTGACATCCGTCGGCAGACATCTGGCCACAAACTGGGTGACGGAGTTGTGAACTGGGACGAGTCGGTCGGCAGGTTCGGGCGGAACCTTTCGAACGCGATACGGTATCCGTTCGAGTCCTGGTACGGGACGGTTGGCTTCGTCCTCGTCACGTTCGGTACCTACACCCTGTTGGTCCTGAGTACGATGCCGGGGTTTGCGCTCCAGATGCTCGGCGACGGACTCCACTGGTTCGATTACGTTCTCGTTTCGCTGACGGAATCTGTCTACCTGACCAACGGCGCTACGGGGCTCGGGATTATCGTCACCTACGCGCTCCTGACCGGCGTCGCCGTCGTCAACGCCGTCGCACAGCTCCGGCTCGTCGGCCTCTCAGGTGCGACGAGCGTATCCGGCGTCCTCCCAGGACTCGTCGCATCCGGCTGTGCGAGCTGCGGGGCGGGTCTGCTCGCCTTCCTCGGGTTCGCCGGCGGGCTGACGCTGCTGCCGTTCGACGGCACGTTCCTCCA
The DNA here is from genome assembly GCF_009807105.1 of Natrialba sp. INN-245. Lineage (NCBI taxonomy): Archaea > Methanobacteriati > Methanobacteriota > Halobacteria > Halobacteriales > Natrialbaceae > Natrialba > Natrialba sp. INN-245. Next base: position 54,075 of record NZ_WUBV01000016.1, read on the forward strand.
ACTCGGGGGTCTCACACTCTTGTTGTTCTTTCTCGGACGAGCGGGCCATCCTGAACAGTGCGTCGTCTCGCTGGAGGGATCACAGTGACAAGAAGAGGACACCACCGATTACTCGGCACAAACCGACGCGCGATCAGCTGGGGGGCCGCTACGTCAGCAGGTGTGTTCGTCTTGTTCGGACTCGTCACTGAACTCATCCCGAATCCGCTCTTCGTTCGGATGGTCCCGCGGACGGGCTTCGATTACCTGTTTCTCACCCTGACTGCGCTTCTGGCTGGCGTCTACGTCGCCCAGCGTCTGGCGACTGACGTCCGCAACGCTGGTGACCTCGAGGGCGAGGCAGCCGACCGAGACGACGGCGGCGATTACGATTCCGACCTCAATCACGATCATCGCCACGGTGAGAACGGCGAAGCCGATACGGATCGGCTGGCGTTCGGCGGTTTAGTCGGCGGATTTCTGGCAGTCAGCTGTCCGATCTGTAACGCCGTCCTTCTAGCGCTGTTCGGATCGTCCGCACTCATGGCGTACTTCGATCCGCTGCGTCCCCTGCTCGGAGCGGTCTCGGTCGCACTACTTGCGGGGTTGATTTACGTTCGCCACCGACGGTCGTGTCCGACGTGTGCGTCCCAATCGTGATCGGCGATCAATCAGTGTCCTTCCACTCGCCAGCCTCGACCTCGCGAAACTCCCCTTTGGCCTCGCGTTCGCGCGGCCAGAGCATTACGACGAGTAACGCTGCGTAGAACGCTCCGACGACACCGAGAACGACAGATCCGGCGAGTGTTCCAACTGCTGCGGCGGCGGGGAGAGTGGCATCCGGGACGAACGCCGTCACGCGAAAGAGCCACGCCAGGCCGAGGAGGAGCAACAGGGCGAAGTAGATGCGTCGAAGCCGATTCGACACGGCCTCGAACATTGTGATCTTGTACGTCGGGTATCGGTAATCCTCCCCCAATTCGGTCCGCCAATCGTCGTGTTCGGCCTCAAGTGACGGATCAAACGCATTCGCAAAGAGATCCTGCTGAAAGAGGCGAACGCGAGAACGGTAGACGTCGTAGTCGCGGTACCGGCGAGCCTCGATCCAGCAAAACAGGCCGACGGCCAGCACGCCGATGAGGATGATATAGTGGGGGTTGTCGGGACTCGAGAACGCCCACGTGAGGATCGCAGCCATGATCGTGACGCTCCACGTCGTCGTCTGGTCCAGTCGGGATCGCCAGGTCGTTTCACGATCTAACTCACCGCGATACGCATCGCCGAAGACCGTACTCAACTCTGACGTGTCCTTCCCCATCTCGCGCCCCGGATCGACCGTTGGCTCCTCGGTATCGGTGTCATCAGCGATCAGCCTTCGATCGTCTTTCGGTATGCAACTCAAAATAACAGTGGGCAGAGAATGTATTGCAATTATTGCACAATACTCAAATAGAGTCGTCGCGTAGAATTCTCAATGGCTGACACAGCAAGTGAAACGACTGATGTTGCAGAGAAGGCCTCGCAGACGCCGATTCAACTGAACGATGCGGCCGAGTACGACGACCTGCTCGAGGCCCACGACCTCGCACTCCTCGAGTTCGTCACGTCCGGGTGTGGTATCTGTGCGTCTATGGAGCCGGTACTCAGTGTCGTCGCGCGCAGCGCACCCGGTGCGGTGGTGACGGTAAACGCCGGACTCGTTCCGGACCTCGCCGACAAGTTCACCGTCCGACGCGTCCCGACGTTCGTCGTGTTAAAAGACGGTGAGGAAGTCGACCGACTCGATGACGGCTTCCAGTCCGCAGACACGCTCGTCGACGTCCTCGAAACGCACGCTGAAGAGTGACGACGGATCGCTTGGTACTGTCGAACAGCAGTCAATACGAAGCCGATCGTGAATTCGGGGTCGTCGCCGACGGTGACGACTCCAGCAGAACGATCGGCTTCACGTAGTTCTATCCAACAGTACGAATCATTCGCATGCTGAACAGCCCGCTCGCCAGCGGACGACGAATCCGATGACTCCCAGCGTCAGCACCGTCACGACGATCTGTCCGAGACTGGCACCTAGTCCAGCCGCAGCGCCACCGCCTGCCAGTCCAACAGCGCCAGGAGCAAGCGCCAGACAGCAGAGGCTCGCCGTGCCTGCAAGGCCGAATAGCGACCGTCGTGACGCAGTCTTTGCATCCATGTAGACACTCTATGTAGATGATACGGATAGACATTGTGGAGCTGAATCGAACGAATGTCGTGGCGACGTCCAGTGACAGATCATATGGGAGTTGGCCTCCGCAATTATCCCCAGAACGAGGCGTTACCGAGACAGTAAAACAACGCCACCCAACCGACGAAAAGACCCGTGATGACGACGATGAAGTCGGCCAGACACGTACCGACGTTGACATCCTCCTCCGCCTGAAGGCAGAGGAATCCCAAGCGTTGGGATATTATGGTTTGCAGACTCCCTGTTCTCTCGGTGTGAACCGTCCGCTCTCGCGGTCGAACAGGAAGACTCCGGGCTGTGCCAACCGGCCGTTACTCATATCCCCCGTCGGGGGACTCTGAGTTATCTTTCGGCGGATGTTCACCGCACCGTTCACGTCTGCGTTCATCGTCGTTCCGCACGACTCACAGACGTACAGACCACGCTCCACGCGGTTGCTATCCCGAATTTGTCCGCAACACGAACACGTCTTGCTCGTGTTCTCCTCGTCCACACGGTCAACGAGGATGCCGTGTTCCTCGGCCTTGTATTCGAGCAGGTTCGTGAACCGGTCGAACTCCCATCCGTGAAGTTTCTTGTTCCCAGACTGACCCCAATTCCGCGAGTCGCCGTTCTCGTCCTCGCGGATGTCGCTGAGGTTGCCAACCGCTATCTTCTCCACGCCTTCTTCGATACACCGTTGCACGATGTGTTTCGAGAGGGTGTGGAGGAAGTGGTCTTTGCGCCGGGAGAGTTTCCGACGGACTTTCCGTGCACGTTTTGACGGCCCGTTCTCACCCTCGGTCTGGTACTCTTCGCGGGTGAAGTAATGCTTGTCTTCTTTCAGCACGTTCCCCGGATACAGCTCACTCGGGCCGTCCTCGTAGGCGATAGCGAGGTAATTACTGATTCCAAGGTCGATACCAGCCGTCTTCTCGCCGGGGGCGTCCTCAACTGGTATTTCCTTCTTGCAGACGAGGTGTAGTTCCCACTCGTCCCCGTCCCAGACGGCACGCACTTGCTGGATGTTCTCAACTTGTACGTCGGGCCGGGTTTCGTATTCGGCAAGGATGAAGTCAGACCGTCCGTCTTTCAAATTCCAGCCTTTTGAGAGGCGAAGCTGGCCGTGCTTATCGTCGTGTTTGATGCCTTTCTGCTTCCACGTGACGGTGGAGCGCGGGTGTCGGTCGCCACGTTTCCGATAGCCGGGTGGGTTGTTGCCGTCGTCGGAGCTGTACCAGCCAGTGAACGCCTCAGCAAGCTCTTCGAGAACTCGCTGACTCGACTGAGAATGTAAGTCACTGTAGCGTTCGTGGTCTTTCAACTCCGATTTCAACTCGGCCTCGTCGGGTATCTCACCGAAATCATCCCACCGGCCTTGGATGTAGTAGCGTCCGACGTTCCACAGTTTCGATGCTGCGATCCCGCACTGGTCAAGATCGTCACAAACCTGACTGTGGTTCGTGATGCGTGCGACATAGGTGCGGGTCGTCTCCAGCATCGTACTGTATCCATAACCAGTTATGGAATAGAACCTATTAAAGATTATGCTTGATGTGGAATATCCAGCCCTGTCAGAGTCCGTGGAACGTGATACCGAGTGACGGCGCGTATCCACGGCCTGAAGGCCGTGGTATTGCGCCTGTTCAGCGTATAAGGCGGTCTCGGTGATTTGCTGAAACAGCAAACCGTGGCCTATTTGACGGTAACTGACGGAATGTATTGCGTGCAACACGGAGGCTCCGGGGATTCGGTAGACATTTTCCAACTTCTCGCCGACGAGTACGCACGGAAGATCCTCCTCGCCGCGGATAGTGGACCGAAGACCGCAAAAACACTGAGCGAGGAGTGTGACGCCTCACTAACGACCATCTACCGCCGCGTCTCGGTGCTACAAGAACACGAACTCGTCGAGGAACACCACACCGTCGATTCCGACGGCTCTCACCGAAGCGAGTTCGAAACGTCACTCGAGGAGCTTCACGTCACGATTAGCGACGGCAAACTCTCGCTGACAGTCGAAACGCGCGACGATCTCGCGGACAACTTCACGTCACTGTGGAGCGATCTTCGGGGAGGTGACTGATGGAAGTCTCGTTCCTCCTCTCGAAGGGAATTACGCTCGTGTTGAGCCTCATCGTCGCATATCTTGCGTACCACGGTTACCGGCGAAGCGGGCAGACGCCGATGCTGTACGTCTCCGGTGGATTCGTCTTCATCGGCGTCGGTGCGATCTGTGAGGGCCTCATCTACCAGCTATTCGGTACGACGATCGCGTCCGCAGCGCTCGTACAGGGGGTCATTGTCTCGAGCGGCATGGTACTCGTCATTCTCTCACTTCGACGATAGTAATACGAATTGCGGCGGCGATAGTTTCTCCCTGAAATGCTGCAATTTTTCCGAACCAGGGAATCGCCGGACGGCGTTTATGAATCGGCTCGAAATACCGAGCTATGAACCGGCGTACGTGCCTCCAAACGATCGTCGCCTCGAGTTTCATCGCCACTGCAGGCTGTCTCGAGTCGCTGTCACCGGGTGACGAGGAGTCAACTCGTTCACGCGCGGATGGCGTCACGCTCGGACCGCCAGAACAGGATTTGAGCGAGGCGTCGCATCCGAGCTATGGTGAGGAGTTTCCAGCGGTCGCGTTTCCGGATCCGCTGACGGGTGAGACTGTCTCGACTGAGCAGTTCGTCGGCGAGCGCACTACACTGATGACGTTCTTTTATACGTCGTGTCCGGACGGCGCGTGTCCCGCGCTTCTCCTGCGGTTGCGACGAGCGCAGGAGGTCGCGGCTGAAGAAGGCTACGGGGACGACGCTGCCTTCCTCGCGATGACGTTCGACCCCGAACGCGACACCGAAGCTGAGTTGCGAGCGTATGCCGACCAGCAGGGCGTCGATCTCGATGCTGGTAACTGGCACTTCTTGCGTCCGAACCGATACGAGGATGCAAAAGCGAGCCTCACTGAACAGTTCGGGCTGCCACTCGAGAAGCGAGATGCTGACGAGTACGAGAATCTCGAGTATATGTTCCCCCACTACAACTATATCTTCCTCGTCAACGAGCAGGGACGCATCGAGCGAGTATACCCGGACGGGGCAACTGTCGACCCGTCACAGATAGTCGACGACTTCGAAACGGTGGTGACGGCGTAGATGCGACGGCGAGACGTCCTCGCTGGGCTCGCCAGTGTCGGGGTCGTCGGTGGTGGTGGCGTACTGGCGGTCCGTGGCGTCCCTTCGTTCGAAACCGAGCGCGACGACCCGGAAGCGACGGATGGAGCGGAGACGACGGCTCCCGATCCGATCGCGATAGAAACGGTCGAGGCGCCTGGCAGCGAAGCTGGCGAGGTTCGGATTCCGGCGCCCGAGCGGGTGACGTTCGTCGATTTCTTCGGAACGTGGTGTCCGCCGTGTATCGAGCAGATGCCCGCACTGGCCGAGGCGAACGATCGCATTGGATCGGACGTGCTGTTTCTCTCGGTTACGAACGAGGCGGTCGGCTCGTCCGTCACCGAAGACGAACTGGTCGACTGGTGGGACGAACACGACGGCGACTGGCTGCTCGGCCTCGATCCGACCGCCGAACTGACCTCGCGGTATCTCGCGGGCGGCTATCCCTCCGCCGTCGCGATCGATACGGATGGACGCGTTCAGTGGTCCGATTCCGGTGTCAAAACCGCAGACGAACTCGTCGCAGGGATCGAACGAGCGCTCGAGGGGGAGGCAGGGACGTAACCGATGCTCGACGCCGCGTTCCTCTCGGCGATCGGATTCGGACTTACCGCTGGTCTTGCAACCTTCTTCAGTCCGTGTGCGTATCCGTTACTGCCGGGGTACGTCGGGTTCTACGTCAGTCAGACGGACGGCGACGACGCCTCGCTCGGTGGTGCACTACTGCGCGGTGGGGTCGCCGGCATCGGTGTGCTGGGGACGCTTACTGTCCTTCTGGGAGTGACGTTCTGGCTCGGCCAGTCGACGGTCTCACAACTCACGTTCTTCGAATCGCTCGTCGGCGGGCTGCTGGTGGGTTTCGGAGTGTTCGTCCTACTGGGCTGGGTCCCATCGCTGTCGATCCCCCTTCCAGCACGCCGCTCGAGCGTGCTCGGATTCGGAGTATTCGGGGCGGGCTACGCGCTCGCCGCGGCTGGATGTGTCGCTCCCGTGTTTCTCGCCGTGGTCGCCCGCGCGCTGTCGCTGCCGGCCGACGTAGCGGCAGTCGTGGTAGCGACGTACGTGGGCAGCGTCGTAGTGTTGATGCTCGGGATGACCGTCGCGACCGGGATGGGACTGGTGGCGAGTGCGGGACGACTCGCAGCGTACACTGGCCATCTGAAGCGACTCGCCGGTGCAGTGATGATCGTCGCCGGAGCCGGCCAGCTCTATCTGGCGCTCGTCGTCTACTGACGACGACCGTCAATGCAGGTGGTATCCGTCGCATCGCATCCGCGAATCGATGTCGGCTCGACGCGTGCAGTCATTCTGTCGGACAGTGTGAGGTTGCCTGAACGACGAGATGTACCGTATGAATCGGACTACGATGGATAGCTCACATCGCCCGTGCGAACACGATGACTAACGCCAGCGCCACGCCGGCCAGGAGGGCGAGCATCGAGTGGTCCGTCTCGTAGGTCCGTGCCTCCGGGAGCAGGTGGGCTGCGGAGACGTAGATCAGTACCCCGGAGACAAACCCGAGCAGGAGACCAAGTTGGCTTTCGCCCAACCGACTCACTAGGGGATAGGCGACGAAGGCACCGATCGGTGTCGTCAACGCCGCAATGAAAAACGCATACACCGCCGCCGTTCGTTCCGCGACGTCTCCTTTCAACAGGACGAGATACGTGATCGCCCCTTCGGCGAATTCGTGGACGACCAGCCCGGTTCCGGCTAACACCCCGGTCAACAGCGAGATGTTGAACGTGACGGTGTGAACCGCCTCGGGGTCAAGCCCCGAGGCTTCTGTCTTCCCGCAGTTTAATCGGACACTCCCACCGTCCTCGACACCACACCCCGAGATGGGTCACGGTCGTCTTGAACGGACGAGTGGGTTGCAGTCGGGGCGTCCACGGCCCCCGATGCCCGCCGTCGCACCTTCCGAACTTGGGGAAGGCTGTTGAGAGCAGGCACATTCCAATCCTGATACTTCTCGATGCCTTTCACGGCGATATTGACGCTTGCACCACGGTCGCTGTGGTCTTGATGCTCACAGTCTTTGCACTTGAACCGCTTCTTGTTGCGGTTCGCACGCTCCGTATGCCCACACATCGGACACCGCTGGCTTGTGTACTCGGGATTAATCCAACCAGTCGGGATTCCCTCGAACGACGCCTTGTACGACGTATAGAACTGTAGGGCGCGGAAGGGAAGGTGATGCAAGCGTCGGTTCATCCGCGTGCCGTAGTCGATACTATCGCGCATCTCTTTGAGGTCTTCAAAGACGATGCACGGTTTCTCGAACTGCTGGCTCCACTCCACGATGTGCCGAGACACCTTGTGGAGCCGGTCGCGGACGAACCGTTCCTCACGCCCTTCGAGCGCGTCGTGGATGCTGTCCTTCCCAGCGTTCTGGACGCGCTTACGCATCGTGAAGTAGCGGTGGCGCTCGAACTTGATCTCGGGAAAGTCGATGACCAGCGTGTCCTCGACGCCATCCTTTGAGAGTGCGGTGAGCGCCACGTTGTCCTCGTTCACATCCACGCCGACGACCGTCCGCGAGTCTTGCTTGTCTCGGACGGTCTGCTCGGTGTTGCGGATGTTGACGTGGAGTTCTGGCTTCCCGTCATTCCACAGCGCCTCCGATATTGAGACCTTCCACTCGTCGTCTTGGAGTGCGGTCTTGAGGAGGTCAAGGTGGGCGTCACTTCCTTCGAGGATGCCCTTGACGTGGTTGTAGGGTTTCGCGCTGATGCGGAACCCCACGTCGCCGTCGTCGGTGAGCGACAGATTGTACCCCTCCGTGAAGTTCGCTCGGAGAGGGTAGGTGCTGTCCTTGGTGTGGCTGGGTTTGCCGTAGTCGTCGTACTCGTAGTAGTTCTCTATCGCCCCGAGTGCTTTGGCGACGATTCGTTGAGTCGTGTTCTTCACGAGGTCGGCGTCGTCTTCGAGGCGTGGGGAAATCGAGTTCCAGTCAACACCTTCCTTGGCGAGTCGGATGGTCTCGTTGTACACTCGGCGGGCTTCGAGCGTGGCGTCGTATAGCAGGCCCTCGTTGCCACTGTGGATGTCGAGTCGAAAGTCCAGCGTCTTGACGAGGGGATTCGTAGTCATTTGATTCGAACGTCAATAAGCGTCCCAATCTCGTGGGTCGGTGGGTCATATTGGATATGGAATCCAGAATCATACGACTTTTTATGGCACTCTAGGGTGCGGTCAACGTTGACCGTAACGGTAGGGAAGCCATCCCACGGCGGGAGAACTTCTTCTTCACGCCCGTTGTTGATTGCTTGTTCTGCTTCCTTTCGCGTCAAATCCTCGTACTCATCAAGCCACCACTGACGGGATGCATTAATGTCCACAACACAGTATTCTGATTGTTCATCAACAGGCTCTGTGTACACGATGGAGGGGTCAATCCCCACTCGGTCTAATTCGTCCAGCCAGATTTTTGCAAAACACATGAGCGTCTCCCCTTCGTCTTCGATGCTGGCACGCGATATAGTTGCGTTTAGGGTTGCCTTGGGGAGTGTGTCGTGGTGGTAAGATAACCCGTCATATTTCGACGTGGGGGCACTCATCGCCTCATCGAACCGAAGAACAACGTCTTTTCCCTCGGCCTCACAGAGTATCTGAACGATGGAAGCGGTTCGAGCAGACTCGATTTTCGTACTACTACTCATCATCTCCACCGTCGGGTTCTGAGGTTCGGACGACTTTCACGTCCGCTCCACGCCAGCGTTTGGGGACGGTGATGTGGGCGCTGTTCCCGAACGGTTTGACTTCACCGTCGAGAACTTCCTCGCCGTCGATTTCAAAGCGATTCACCATTGAAACATATATCCCTCGGATATACTTAGCTGTGTCGGTGGAATGGGTTTGATATGGGCGAAAAGCGGTCAAATCACACGGTATACAACGTCAACTACCACTTCGTGTGGTGTTCAAAATACCGTCACGAGATTCTCGAACCAATCGAGGACTCGCTGGAAACGAGCTTCCGTGACGTGTGCGACGAATACGGCTACCATATACTATCGTTGCACATCTCACCTGACCACGTACATCTATTTCTTTCTGCCCACCCGAAGCACGCTCCGAGCGAGATTGTACGGACAGTCAAGAGCATCACGGCCCGGGAGATGTGGGAACAGCACGAGTCGTTCTTGGAGGAGTATTTGTGGGGCGGTGGATTCTGGGCGCGGTCGTACTACATCGGGACTGCGGGAACGGTCTCAACAGAAACGATTGAACGGTATATCGAACGAACAGAACACGTCTAAGTGTCGGCTTCACCCTCGGGGTCAAGCCCCGAGGCACTCGCCTTGCTTATCTGTAGAACTCCGCTGAAAACGCGATCATCGTCGGTCCCTAAATTCTTCTGATTCATCAAATAATTGTAAGCACTCACGTCGTGTGGAGACGGGGACGCGAACGGTGCTCAGTCGTGATGGTCGTGGTCGTGGTCGTGGTCGTTCTCGTGGTGGTGATGATCGTGCGTGTCGGCCCCGCGACGGACGAACTGTCCCGCAAAGGCCCGATCGACAACCTCTGAGAGCGCGGGATGGACGTGAACCGACTCGCGAATATCCCAGACGGTCCCCGTCCCGGCCTTCATCGCGACGACGACCTCCTCGAGGAGGTTCGACGCCTCGGGACCGAGGATGTGACAGCCGAGAATTTCCCCGCTCGGCTCGATGAGCACTTTCACGAATCCCTCGACCTTCATCGCGCTCCCGCGGGCGGTATCCTCGTACCGGTACGTCCGTGTGGCATACTCGCGGTCGTCCGCTTGCAATTCTTGCTCCGTGACGCCGACGCCAGCCACCTCCGGCGAGCCGAAGACCGCGAAGGGCATCGCCATGTAGTCGACCGCCTCGAGGTCGTCTCCGAACAGATTCCGGACGATGGTTTTGGCCTCGTGGTTCGCATTGTGTTTCAACAGGTACTCGCCGACGATATCGCCGAGCGCCCACACGCCCTCAGCCGTAGTTCGAAGGTACTCGTCAGTCTCGACGAAGCCATTCTCGTCGGTTTCGACGCCCGTGGCCTCGAGGTTCAGCAGATCGGTGTTTGGTCGACGACCAGCCGCGATCAACAGCGTGTCGCCAGTGACGGTCACGTCCTCGTGCCCGGACGGGTCGGGCCAAGCGGACGGATACGGACGCGCTTCGACCGCGACCTCGCCGTTGGACTCGGACGCACTGACGGCTTCGTAGCCCGTGTAGACGTCGAACCGGTCGGCATAGCGCTCGGTGAACGCTGTGGCGACCTCCTCGTCGGCTTGCGGCAGGAGGTGTGGGCGACGACCCACGATCGAGACGTCGCTCCCGAACGTTCCGAAAAAGTGCGCGAGTTCGGCCGCGATGTAGCCGCCGCCGACGATCACGAGGCCGTCGGGTGGCTCCTCGAGTTGTAAGGCGTCCGTGCTGGTGAGATAATCGACCCTCTCGAGGCCGTCGATCGGCGGAATCGTCGGTCGCGTCCCGGCCGCGATGAGGACGGTCTCGGCGGAGGCACGCGCACCGGCGTCGCGGCCGTCGACGATTTCGACCGTCCGATCGTCGACGAACCGGCCTTCGCCCTCGAGGAGCGTGTGCTGGCTCGACGTTCGGAGCCCGTGGTGGATCGACTCGGCGCTCTCGGAGACGTCCTCGGTCACCTCGCGGACGATGTCGGCGAAGTCGACGTCGGTCACGTCGACGTGGATTCCGAACTCGTCGGCGCGCTCGACGGTTTCCATCACCTCGGCGTGATAGAGCAACTTTTTCGAGGGGATACAGCCGCGGTTGAGACAGGTGCCGCCGAGCGGTCCCTTTTCGACGACTGCGACGGACTGATCTCGACGGGCCGCGGCGCTCGCGACGTCGAGCCCCGATCCCGAGCCGATTACGAGAAGGTCGAACTCCGCAGGTCCGGTATCCATACGGCTATCGACGGTCGCGATTCCCATTACCTTTACAGGGTATTCAGGGACGTACGCTAAGCCGGAAACGCCTACTTCCAGCGGGCCGAGTGGGTGCTCCGTCGGTTCCGCTGTCGAACCGACTGGAGATATCAGTGCCTGCTCCCGTCTCACAGCCGACAGCGACGGACAATCTCTCCGACTGTCCGTCGATTCGAGGGACGGATCTCACACGCGACTTTCCTTCTCGAGATTCATTCGTCACGTTCACACGAGTTACAGCATTCTTTCACCGTTCCCACTACGACACTCAGGGTGGCGAGCGGACCGCTGAGGAGCAGTCCTCCCAGGACAGCTACCAGCACGGACGTCACTGGTTCCGTGAGCGGTGGCGCGACCGCGGCACCGATCGGAACGAGAAGCACACTTACGACCGGAGCGGCCGCGCCATACGCCAGCCGCGTTCGTTGCCCTCGAGAGAACCGGATTCCACCGGTACCGTGTTGTGGGATCAACAGTCCGACCGACAGGATGACGAACCCCGCTACCACGTACAGTCCACCCACCACGATCGCCAGTCCCTCCGCAAAGCCGCTGTCGCTCTGGGGCATCGTGACGAAAATCGCGGCAAACCAGACGAGACTCCCGAGTATCACGATCGCTCCGAGTGCGGCAATTCCGACCTGGAGCGACGCTCGTATCGATCGAGGGGCCAGCGTCTCGAGAGCGTCTGGGACGGTCTTCATACGACACATTGGATCGGAATACGGATAATACAGTTATCTGATTCCTCGCTCTCGAGAATGTGAGTTATCGTAGCGACTGCAAGCCACTAGACATCCGCCGGACAGGAGCGCGGTTCCGAACGGGCGCGGTTCCGAACGACCAACGGGAGTGAGAACCGCGACGGGAGCGGGGAGGAACGACCCGTGAGCAGGATCGGCGATCAGTGTGTCACTCGTTGCAGTTGTTACTATAGTTGCTCCGTGGCCGCTGGCACGACCACCGACGGGATGCCGTACTCTCGAGTGGGATCGATCATGGGTCAGCTTCCGCCGGCGGTAGTCATCAGTCTGGCCACGTTGAGAAACAGCGACATCCAGCCGGTGACGAAGACTCCTCGAGAAGGGCAAGAATCGCAAACGTCCACGTTCACCGTTCACAACCGTGGCAACACGAGAAGGCCAGCCAGAATTGCCAGGTTCGCCAGCACGCCCGCGGAGGCGACGGTCCAATCGAGTGCCGTGAGAAGCAGCGACAACACGGTCACTGCGAGCAGCGCAGCTCGCCAATAGCGCCAGCCAGCCACCAACGCGGCGGCTGACACGACGAACCCGGCGCCGGCTACGGCGGTCAATACCGCAAAGACCCGGATTCCGACGTGCCCCACGTCGACGGCACCGCCGAGCAGCGTGGTTTTGTACGGGAGATCAGCCACCTCGAGTAATTCGAAGTAGACGCCGATTCCGAGAAAGTGAATGACTCCGTGGATCGCCAGTGCAATTGCGACGATGTATGTGGGGTAGCCAGCCATTGGAATTCACCACCTGGAGACTGTTGTGCTCGATTTTGCGGCTCCACCAACTGCTACGTAGCCGGATCACGTCGGCAGCGGTAAACCTTCGGGTGATACTATCAGCTGTAAGTCTTTCAAGATTCTCGCCGCACCGGGGTGGCGAGAATCTTGATATAGTTACAGCCGACAGTATGAGACGTTGCATTCGACGCTGTACAGGCACGAATCTCCGGTAATCGGGGCAGTCTCCCTGGAAGTTCACCCTCGAGCAAGAAATTTCATATTTGCAGACTGAATATTTCAATTAGCCCATTAGTGGTTGTGTCTATTCACCGGACTCGACAAACGGCTCATGACTGTCGGTAACTCACTCTTCGGACACGTACTTCCACAGTGTACTTTCTCTCGAGCGAAGCGACGATGTTTATCAATTAGTCCACACAAGTACTATTATGACTATGGAGTCGGATCGCTCGGGGTCGATCACGACCCGCCGCCAATTGCTCGCGGCTCCTCTCGTCGGCGCAGGTGGGGGACTCTCGAGCCGATTCGACACCGTCAGGCTTGCCGCCGACGGATCACTCCCCGCGTCTCTCGACGAGCGCGTTCCGAACCTGCTCGATCGATACGACGTGCCGGGGGCGTCGATCGCCGTGATCGAGAATGGCGAGGTGACGTGGAGCGGTGCCTACGGCAGCGCTGACCCCGCGGACGGACGCCAGATGGCCGAAGACACCCCGTTTCAGGTGCAATCACTTACGAAGTCGATCACTGCGTGGGCAGTGCTGAAGCTCGTCGAGCAAGGCGAACTCGAACTCGACGATCCGGTTGGCCGACACCTCACGAGCTGGGAGCGTCCGGACGCCGCGTATTCGTGGGCGGACGTGACCGTTCGTCGATTGCTCGCCCACAGTGCCGGACTGCCAACGGGTGGATACGAGGGCGTCCCACTGGACGAAGCGCCGCCGCCGCTCCGGAAGGCGCTGTCCGGACACGCGGACGGACCGGCGGCGCGACCGACGAGCGAACCCGGCGAGTTTCGGTACTCGAATATCGGGTACGCGTTACTGGAACTCCTCCTCGAGGACGTTACAGGTCGTGACTTCACAGCGTACGTGGCCGACGAAATCCTCGAGCCGCTCGAGATGGACGGCGCCACCTTCGTCGCCACCGAGGGGCTCCGATCGGAACTGGCCACGGAGCACTTCGTGGATGGGTCCCCGGTCCCCGCGAGACACGGGCCCGCCAGCGCCCACAGCGGGCTGTACGCAACTGCGGCAGACATCGCTCGCTTCGTCGCCGCTGGCATGGAGACCAGCGGGGAACCGGTGGGGCGGGGCGTCCTCGAGCCGGAGCACGTCGCGGCCCTATACGCTCCGACTGTCGAAACGACGGGCTTCTACGGCCTCGCCAGCGACGGCGCGGGGCTCGGACACTTCGTCGAAACGCTCTCCGAGGGGGAGCGGGCGGTGATGAACGGTGGCCAAGGTTCCGGTTCGTGGCACTGGTTTCACGCTGTCCCCGGGACCGGTGACGGAATCGTCATCCTCACGAACAGCGAACGGAGTGTCCAGCTTATCGCCGACGTCATTGAGGCGTGGACGGATCGAAGCGGCCTCCCCAGTCAGTCACTGACGCGCGCGAGGAGCTGGATTCGCCTGCCGGTCTGGATTCTCGTCGGCGTTGCGGCCGGGCTCGCCCTCCGACTCGGATATGGTGCTATCGCGGGAACGCGAACGTTCGCCCCGCTATCCGACCGTGACCGCACCACTCGAGCAGTCCTGGGCACCCTCGCAATCGTAACGTTCGGACTCTGGTGGACCATCGGTCGGGAAACTGTGGCGTTCTTCCTGCCGGTGATCGCCGAGTGGGTCGGACTGGCACTGTCCGCAGTCGTCGCTCTCCTGCTGGTGACGGTCCTGTTTCCCAAAACGAACAGGGGTGAACCGACGTGACTACCGACAGCGCCGGCGACGAAACGGCGAGTGAGCCGTCGACCATCTCGCTCGTCGCGTCTCCGGACGTGGAACCGGAGTTCTTCGAGTACTCGAACCCGTGGCAGTTCTTCGCCATCGCGTTTGGCGTGTCGTACCTCTTCTGGATCCCACTGGTCGTTCTCGAGTACGACCCGTTTGCATTGCCTGGGGTAATTCTGTTCGCCGGCGGTGGACTCGGCGTCCCAGGGGCGGCGATCTTCTTGCTCTTTTGGGATGCCGAAGAGAAACATCGGCGTGACTACTGGCGACGGCTCGTCGACGTCCGGCGGATTGGGCTGCGTTGGTACGCCGTGATCCTCCTGCTCGTACCGGTCCTGAACGGGTTGGCACTACTCTTGGGCATCCTGGCCGGCGACGCGGTTCCGGGGTTCGAGCGAGCTGCCGAGTTCGCTGCCGATCCAGTATCGCTCCTCCCGTACGCGGTTTTCATGCTGATTTTCGGCCCACTGCCCGAAGAACTGGGCTGGCGCGGTTACGCGCTCGACGGACTGCAGGCGCGCTGGAACGCGTTGTGGGCGAGCCTGATCCTCGGATTCGTCTGGGCCGTCTGGCACGTCCCCATGTTCTTCATGATCGGGACCTACCAGGCCGAGCTGGGGGTCCTGACGCTTCCGTTCTGGGAGTTCATGGTCGGGGCAACGCTCGTCTCAGTTCTGTACACCTGGATCTACAATAACACGGGACGCAGTATTCTCGGAGCCGTGCTGTTTCACTTCTCGGGAAACTTCAGCGGCGAACTCATCCCCCACGGTCCCGTTGGACGCCTCTTTCCGGCAGTGTTGGCGCTGCTGGTCGTCGTCGTGGTGGTCTCCGTCTACGGGCCAAAGACACTGACCCGACGTGCTCGCGTACAGTCGTCCGATACGGAGTAATCCCTCGCCATCGGCTCTTCGGAGATCGACAGGCTTTGCCATCACCGACAGCGAGCGACGCAGCCGCTCGAGTCCGCGTGATCTCACCTATCGACGGAGTGACCGACCATTCGCTGATCGATCCGAATCGTGCCGTCTGGCGGGCCAGTATCTGGTTCGAGTCCTCGTCGATCCTGCCGAAACGGAGCGATCATCGCCACTATACGTCAGTTCATACCCGATTACACAGCTATCGTTCGATCGGTGGGCAAACAGTTGCAGTTGGTACTATATTGTGCTCCCTGCTGAAGACGCTGGCATGGGGCTGCAGCTACGAAACCCGTTCCGGTGGCCACTGACCGTCCTCGGCGGGATTTTCGTCCTGCTGGGGGAGACCGTCTTTACCGGCCAGGCGTATCGCCAATGGCCCGCCGAGTTCTCACCACTCACACACTACCACAGCGATCTGGGGATGACCGTTGGCGGTCCGCCAGGGGCGAACACGGCGCTGGGGGCGCAGTACTACAACGCGGGCCAGGTGTTCATCGGCCTCGCGGTGATCCTGTTCATCGGCGGCCTGTACGTCTACTACACGGGGGATCGCCGACGGGACGCGTTGCTCACCATCGGCCAGCTCGCCGGGATATTCATCGGGATCGCACTGATCATGAACGGCGTCTACTCGCTCGATTTCGAAACTGGCCACGCGATATGGGTCATCCCGATGTTTCTGGGAATTACCGTCGGACTCGTTCCGATCAACGCAGCCCTCTATGCCTACCCGGGATTCCCCCGGTGGATCGCCGGCTACGGCGTCCTCGTCGCGATACTCCCGCTGGGCCGGTACCTTCTGATGTACGTCACTGCGGATCCGCTCTTTATTGCCGAATGGATCCTCATCTACGCCGCGTTCGTCTGGATCTTTCTCGTCACCATCGACGCGTTCAGAAGGGGAGTACTGTCGAACAGATTCAAACGAACGTCAGAAGCACACCAGCGGGACTCGACACCTAATCCATTTCGGCGGCCACTAACCGTCCTCGGCGGACTATTCCTCCTCCTCGGTGAAGCGTTCTTCACCGGGATGGCGTACTCCCACTGGCCAGGCGCGTTCTCGCCGTTATCGAACTTTCACAGCGACCTCGGGGGCACAGTGGCCAGCGGTCGCGGTGCGAACACCGCTCTCGGCGCGCAGTTTTACGACGCTGGCCAGGTCTTTCAGGGACTTGCCCTGATACTATTCGTCGGTGGGTTGTACGTCTACTACACCCGGAGTCGTCGACGGAATGCGGTACTCGTGGCCGGGCAACTAGTCGGACTCTTCGTCGGGGTCGCGCTGATCATGAACGGGATCTACTCCGTCGATTTCGACGGACACGCGGCGTGGGTCATCCCATTGTTCTTCGCCCTGAGCGCGACACTCATTCTGCTCAATATCGTGCTGTACGGCCACCCACAATTCCCTCGAGTCGCAGCCGTCTACGGCGGACTCGTCGGACTGATTCCGCCCGTAATGTTGTACGTTACCACTCCGCTGCTCGAGTCTCCGTTCGTCGTGGAGTGGATCCTCATCTACGGCGCGATGCTCTGGATGCTCCTCGTGGTCGTCGACGTGCTTTCGGGCGAGATGCAGCAGTCCAATTACGGGGCCAGCGAGACGGCGGAGGGATAACGGGGAACCGACGTGGCAAGTCACACGTCGACGGCCACGTTGGGATTCGACGCACCCGATCGACAACTAGCGACGCGTCTGCGGATGTGCAACGTTCATACTGTCGGACAGCAGTCACTGACGCGAATTCACAAGACAGGCGCGGCAAATTCACACACTATAGTAACAACTGCAACTATTTACACACTGATCGCACAGCAGTCGTGCGATCAGGTGTGCATTGACGTGCAGTGGCTACTATAGTTCTGTCCGACGGTATCAGTCCGTACCAGCCGTTTCGGTCCGATTTGCCGGAACGCCGCCCGTGTGCTCCGTGCCGGGAATCGTCTCGCGGTTCGTCAGTTTCCCGCCACCGTAGACGACCACGAGCAGTGCCCCAACGGCGAGATAGACGATCGTCATCGATACGTCTACCGCGAGGGGCGTTTCGATCACCTCGATATCGATTTCCCACGGGTACAGCAACATACTCACGTTGTTGGCAGCGTGGAACGCCATCGCCAGCAAGACGCTGCCGCCGGTGCTGTTGTACACCCACGTGATCATCACGGACGTTCCGATCGTCTGCAAGAGATACAACACCGGAGGGATTTGCGAGTAGAAGGTACCCGGGACGAAAAACAGCGGCGCGTGCCAGAGCGCCCACACGACACCGATCACGATGCTTGCAACGAGCGCGGTGTATCGTTCCTGGAGTCGCGGCAGCGCGAACCCGCGCCAGCCGAACTCTTCGAGGCCGCCCTGAAGGAACAGTTGAAAGAAAAAGTAGCCGACGATCAAGCCCGTCCGCTCGGGCAGCAGTTCCGGCCGTGGCGGGTCACCGGTGAGGACCACGATCAGCACCGTCGAGCTGACGACGAGAACGACTGGCAACCCGACGATAGCGATCAGGTACCAGCGCAGTCCGGTCCGCCAGATGAGGACCTGTCCCGCCCACTGCCGGAGGCTTCCGCCGGTCACCCACGTGAGAAGTGCCGCAGCGAGTATCGGTCCTAACACGCCAATCGGAATCAACGGACGGCCGGTGACGATTTCGATACCGTGAGCTGTCCACGTGAACGCGATGGCGAGAACGAAAAAGAGTGTGACTTGGTGAGAACGGGCAACCGCTTGCAGATCAGTATTCATGGACGGTTCCCCCAGCGGCTATTCCGTCTCCCGTGGCCAGCGGCGAGCTCCCTTGTGTCACTCGAGCGGATATCGTGGCACAACGTTCCTCGAGGCCGAGGGCAGTCACAGTGACTGGGCTGACCACGCTCGTGTAGCTCGTGGAAGGAGATGCACGCACTCGCCCGAAGTGCCCGATATCGACGTGTGTCCTCGCCATCACCGGTGGTACAATAGTAGCCACACTGACACGATCAGTGGGTGGAGTAATAAACCCCCAGTCACAGGGAGTGGTATTGGACCCAGACAGCCTCGACACCGCTGTCTCCCGAAGGGCCGAGACAGATCCACGAAGCGGGGTGGCCGCTCGAAATTACCGTCGAGCAACGACTGCCAGCGTCTCCGGCCGGTCGTGAACGCGCTTGAGGGTAAAGCCCGCCTCCTCGAGTTGACTGGCGACTTCGTCGGGACCGAATCGTTCGTCCATCGGCGGTCCCTCGTCGCCAGCCCCCGAAGCGGACCAGTCGACGGTGACGAGACGACCCCCTGGTCGAATGACGCGGGCGAGTTCCGCCATCGTCTCGTCGGTGGCGTACTCGTGATGTGTCATCGTCGAGAACGCGCCATCGAGTTCGTCGTCGTCGAACGGCATCGAGTCGACGCCGGCCGTGACCAGTTCGACGTTTTCGAGGAGCCCCACCTCACGGTGGTACTCGTGCATTTCCTCCTGTACATCGACCGCGTACAGCGTCTCGGCGAACGGTGCGACCTCCCGCGAGTAAAATCCCGTCCCCGAGCCCAGGTCCGCGACGACGAAATCGGAATCGAGATCGAGCATCTCGAGCAGTTCCTCGCGCGAACAGAATCGGTAGCGAGATGGATCCTCGAGTTTGTCGGCGCGGTCGGTCGGGAACGTGTGAAATCCCATGTGTATACGATTGGGCGTCAGTCACAAGAGTGTACGCTTTTGCGTTCGTCCGGTCCGGCCGCGCCGTGACCCTCGAAAGCGCAGTGGCACGTCATACGGACTGCTGTCAGTCAGTGACAGTGCGACCGCGAGCAGTCCTGGGATTCCATCGGAAAATCGTCACATCAGACCGTATCAGCCGTCGAAACGGAGCAAACGTAGCCCGATCAGGCTAACGAGGACGGTCGATCCCTCGTGACCGATCACCGCGACCGGGAGTGGGATCCCGGCAGTGAGAATCGCGATCACCATGATCGCGATCGCCCCGAACGCGATGGCGAAGTTGATATACAGGGTTCGTCGAGTCTCCTTGCTGAGTGCGAACGCGTAGGGGAGCCGATCGAGTTTGTCCGACATGAGCACGATATCGGCCGTCTCGAGGGCCACGTCGGTTCCGGCGCCACCCATGCCGATGCTGATATCGGCCGTCGCGAGTGCGGGGGCGTCGTTGACGCCATCGCCGACCATCGCGACGGCGTCGTAACGCTCCTGAAGCGTCTCGACGTGATCGACTTTCTCCTCGGGGAGTAGTTCCGCGTACACCTCGTCGATTCCGAGTTCGTCGGCGATGTACTGGGCAACTCGTTCGTTGTCGCCCGTCAGCATGACGATCTGTTCGACGCCGCGCTCGCGGAGTTTCGCGATCATCTCGGCCGCGTCGGGTCGGATCGTGTCGGTGAACGCGAGCCAGCCGAGAACGGTCGGACGACCGTCGACCGAAGCGCCATCAGCGGGTTCGCTGACGACGAGGACGCTCGTCCTCCCGTGGGCCTCGAGCTCACGAACGGCCTCGAGTCCAGCCGTTTTGCCGTCTATCGGTCGCCCGTCCAGGACGCTCTCGACGTACCGCGGGTTGCCGATGTGGATCGTCTGCTCACCGACGGTCGCGTGGACGCCTTTGCCGACGACTGCCTCGAACTCGGTCGCGTCGGGCACGTCGAGCGAGCGGTCCTCGGCGGCCTCGACGGTCGCCTCGGCCAGGTGGTGTTCCGACCGGGACTGGACGGCCGCCGCGAGCGTCAGCAGTTGGTCGTCCGTCAGCGTTCCGTCTTCGACCGAACCGTCGAGTACGTCGCTCTCGACGATGCCGCCGTCGGTGGTGGCGCACGCGTTCTCGCGCGCGTTCACGTCTGTGAGTCGAGTGTTCCCTTCGGTCAGCGTCCCCGTCTTGTCGAACGCGATCGCGTCGACGTTCCCTGCCGTCTCGATGTGTTCTCCACCTTTGAACAGGACGCCCTGTCGACCGCCGGCGGAGATCGCCGAGAGAACGGCTGCCGGCGTCGAGATGATGACCGCACACGGCGACGCGGCGACCATCAGCGTCATCGCGCGGTAGAACGTCGGCTCGAACGCGTGATTCAGGACCGCAAGCGGAAACCCGATCGCGATCACGGTCATCGCGAAGACGCCGAGAACGTAGGGTTGCTCGAACCGATCGATGAGTTGCTGGGTCGGCGCTCGCTTCTCCTGGGCTCGCTCGACCATGGCGATGAGCCGGGAGATCGCCGACTCCGTGGCCGCTCGCGTGACCCGGACCTCGAGACTCCCCGTTTCGTTGATCGTCCCGCTGTACACCTCGTCTCCCGGTTCTTTCGTGACGGGGACCGACTCGCCGGTGAGCGAGGACTGATCGACCGTGCTCTCACCAGCCTCCACGATCCCGTCGAGGGGCAGCCGCTCACCGGGGCGAACGACGAACACGTCGCCGACCTCGACCTCCTCGACTTCGATCGTCACTTCCGTTCCATCCCGGAGAACCTGAGCCGACTCCGGTCGCATCTCGACCAGCGACTTGATCGCGGTCCGCGACCGGCCGATGGCGTACTCCTCTAAGACTCCCGACAGCGAGAACAGGAACAGCAACATCGCTCCTTCGAACGGCGCGCCGATGTAGAGCGCACCGAGTGCGGCGACGATCATCAGGAGGTCGATCTCCACTTCGGGTACTCGCAACGCTTCGATGCTCGCTTTGAGACCGTACCAGCCGCCGAAGACGTACGCGGTGCCGTAACAGCCCCAGACGAACCATGGCGGGGCCCCGAGCCAACTGCCGAGAAGCCCACCAACCATTCCGAAAAACGTGAGAACGACGAAGATCCCCTGACGCCTGATCTCCAGACGCTCCGTCAGCGCCGTTGGCTCGTCGACGGCGGCTGGCGCGGGGCCCGATTGCGTCTCCATACGACTCGTTTGAACCCGTCGTGGATAAGCGTTCACGTGATTCGTCTCGGATGGGAATCCAGATCGTACCGGAGTAAACTACCCTACCCTACTTCGCTCGGGGGCAATCGCCCCGCTCGCTCGTTGAGGGTGGGGCCTCCGCCTCGAATTAGGTGAAACAGCAGCGGTCGGTGCACGTCTGCCCGAACAGTATTGTGTAAACCCCACAATTTATTGGTGGCGAGTACGTACAATAGCCTAATGAGTGACTCACTCGAGGAAGAGCGAGAACAGATTCGCGAACAGAAAAAACGAGAGCTCCAGCACCGGCTCGAAAACGGCGGCGAGATGGGTGAAGACGCGGCAGTGACCCCATCCGAACCGATCGCGATCGAGGGACAGGACCACCTCGAGGCGGTCGTCGACGAACACGATGTCGTGCTCGTCGACTGTTACGCCGACTGGTGTGGCCCGTGTCAGATGCTCGAGCCGGCGATCGAGGCGCTGGCCGAGGAGAGCGACGCGGCGGTCGCGAAAGTCGACGTCGACCGTCACCAGCGACTGGCCCAGCAGCTGGGTGCACAGGGCGTGCCGACGCTGATCCTCTATGCCGGTGGCGAGCCAGTCGAGCGGACGGTCGGTGCACAGAGCAAGGGCCAGCTCGAGAAGCTGATCGACCGACATAGCACCTCTGCCTGACGGATTCTTCTCACGGGTTCGCTCGCTGGCGCTCAGGGCGAATCGAGGGCCAGTTCGTTTCAATGTAGAAAACAGCGGCGTCAAGGGACCGTCTCCGCGAACAACGGTGTCAGGGAAGCGTCTCCGCGAACCAGTCGGCGGCGACGTCGGCGACCTCCTCGAGTTCGCCCTCGCCCTCGAAGAGGTGGCCCGCGCCCTCGACGACGTACAGATCGTTCTCGCAGCTCAGCTGCTCGCGGGCCTTGCGGTTGCGTTCGAGAATCTGTGTGTCGGCCCCACCGACGATAAACAGCGTCGGTGCCCGAACGTCGGCGAGCACCGCCGAAGCCATGTCCACGCGCCCGCCGCGGGAGACCACGGCGTCGATGTCGTCCTCGAGACGCGCGGCCCCGCGCAGGGCGGCCGCAGCGCCCGTACTCGAGCCGAAGTAGCCGACGTTCGCGTCCCGCGTCTCCTCACGGTTCCACAGCCACTCGGTGACCGCGACGAGCCGATCGGTCAGCAGCGGGATGTCGAACCGATTCTCGCGATACTGGTCTTCGGCCTCGGTCAGCAGGTCGAACAGTACGGTGGCGAGTCCACGATCGCAGATGACGTCCGCAACGAAGTTGTTGCGCGGGCTCTTCCGACTCGAGCCGCTGCCGTGGGCGAAGACGACGATACCCGACGCGTCCGGCGGCATCTCGAGTACGCCCTCGAGTTCGACGTCGTCGACCGGAATCGAGACGAGGCTGTCAGGGTCCTGGACCATACCGGATCCGACGACGCGAAACGCCTTGATGCCAGGGGGACAGCTGGCGGAACTCACGACGCGACTCACCGCCCTGTGACATCCTCGCCCGGCGTAAACGGCGGGATTCTCTCGCTGCTTAAAGGTAGTTCCGATCGCTACCGGCGTTCGACCAGTGCGTCGGCCTTGCTGCGGACCCGTATCGGCTCGAGCTGGTCGGCGAACGACATCGCTTCCTCGAGTTTGGCGCGGGTCTCGGCGTGGATCGTGTACAGCCGATCGCCGGCTTCGACCTCGTCGCCGACCGTCCGGTGGACGACGAGCCCGGCTCCGCTGTCACGCGGTGCACCGGCGCGCCGGGCGAGATCGGAGAGCTGCCTGTTGTCGACGCGACTCGCGATCCCGGCCCGATCTGCCCGTATCGTCGTCGACTCCTCGCCGGGCTCGAGATCCGCCGACTCGACGTTGGGATCGCCACCCTGTGCGGCGACGATCGACCGGAACCGCTCGAGTGCCCGGCCCGACTCGAGGATCTCGGTCGCGGAGGCATCGACGCCACAGTGCTCGAGGAGCATCTCGGCGAGTCGGAGCGACTTCAGCCGGAGTGACTCGGGGCCGTCGCCTTCGAGTACGGCGAGGACGTCACGAGCCTCGAGGACGGGACCGACACCGCGACCGATCGGATCGGTTCCGTGGGTGATCGCACAGTGGATATCCATCTCGAGGTAGTCGCCGACGCGTTTGAAGTCGTCCGCGAGTTCCCGGGCGGCGACCAGACTCTCGACTTTCGCCCCTTCGCCGTAGGGGATATCGATCACGACGTGACTCGAGCCGGCGCTCCGTTTCTTCGAGAGCACCGACGCCATCAGCAACCCCTCGGGATCGATCGACAGCGGGTTCTCAGCGCGGATAATCTCGTCGTCGACGGGTGAGAGGTCGACGCCGCCACCCCAGACGAGACAGCCGTTGGTCTCGTCGACGATCCGTTCGATCTCCTCGATCGAGAACTCGACGTCGCTGACGACCTCCATCACGTCCGCGGTGCCGGCCGGCGAGGTCACCGCCCGCGAGGAGGACTTCGGCATCGTCACGCCAGCCTCGGCGACGATCGCGACCATGATCGGTGTCACGCAGTTGCCCGCGACGCCGCCGATCGAGTGTTTGTCCGCGACGATGGAGGCGTCCCACTGTAGTCGCTGGCCGACGCCGCTCATCGCCTCCGTCAAGTTTTTCGTCTCCGCCAGCGAGAGCCCGTTCGCGTAGACCGCGGAGACGAACGCACTCAGCTCCACATCCGAGAGGCGGTTCTCGTGGATGTCCCGGACGATCCGCTCGAGTTCGTTCCGCTCGAGTTCGACGTCGTCCAGTTTCTTCCGCACACACCGGACCGAGGGTGGCGTCCCCGCGAGCGTGACCTCGACGTCGCCGTGAACGTGATCGAGCGGTTCGGTTACGCCGACGGTACCCGCCTCGACCAGTTCGTCGGTCCGCTTGACGATCCCGGTCGTCGTCGCCCCGTCCCAGGCGATCCGAACGCGGTCGAGCGGGTGTGCGCCCAGTTCGTCGGCATCGACCGTGTTCAACAGGACCAGCGGCCGACTCGTTCCGATGTCGATCGTAGTGGCCTCGAGTCGCATTCGTTCGTCGAGATTCACCGCGAGGACAAAAGTGGAGCGACCGGTCGCCCTCGAGGTGGCGGGCACGGGCAACCCATCGGACGATTCCGGGTAGTGGTCCGGCCCATCTGTTATATGATCTCTCGTCACGTTGACTCCCTCGAACCGATGGACGGCACTGCTAGATTCGACGACCGAACGGACGCGGGCGAACAGCTCGGCGAGGAACTCCGCGACAGGGGCGTCGACGCGGATCTCGTCCTCGCGATTCCGCGGGGCGGACTGCCCCTCGGACGCGCAGTTGCGGACGCACTCGACGCGTCGCTCGACGTCGTCGTCGCGAAGAAAATCGGCGCTCCCGGAAATCCCGAGTACGCGATCGGGGCCGTCGCAAGCGACGGGAGCGTCTGGCGAAACGAGCAAGCGTTTCGCGTCACCGACGCCGACGAAGCGTACTTCCAGGAGCAACGCGAGGTCGAGGCCGACGCCGCCAGAAAGAAGGCCGAGCGCTACCGAAGCGGGCGGTCTCCGCCGGTCTTCGACGACAAGACGGTCGTCGTCGTCGACGACGGCGTCGCGACAGGATCGACCGCCAGGGCCTGTCTCTCGCGTCTCGAGGCGTCCGACGCCGGTCGGATCGTCCTCGCAGTTCCGGTCGGCCCGCCGGACACGATCGCGGATTTCCAGGCGCAGGTCGACGAAGTCGTCTGTCTCGAGACGCCGGCTGGCTTTCGTGGTGTCGGCCAGTTCTACAGGGACTTCACGCAGGTGTCGGACGAAGAGGCAATGGAGTACCTCGAGCGATGACGATCGCCACCACGTCGGCCCGACACGGAGACGTCGGCCGGGACGTTCCGCAGGTGGAAAACCCCACTGACTACGTGATGGCCGGTCTCGAACGATCGAGTATCGACGCGCGGCCGCGGCCGTACAGTCTGGACGACCAAACCGACCGATCAAACCCATGAACATCGAAGATATCGTTTCGACTGAGTTCGTCGAATTTACACCAGACACAACTGTATCGAAGCTCGTTGGCACGTTCGCCGACGCCGACGTCGAAGGCGTCGTCGTTCGCGGAGATACCGTCGAGGGCGTCGTCACCCGGCGACAACTCGCGAGCTCGCACCGCCAGCCAACGGAGAAACTCGGCTCGTTGGTGTGGCACGTCCCCCGACTGGCACCCGACGAGGACATCCGAGAGGTGGCACGGTTGATGATCGACAGCGACTCGCAGTTGCTTCCCGTCTTCGAGGGGCGTGACCTGATCGGCGTCGTCACCGCCGACGCCATCCTCGAGAAGGTGACGCCGTACCTCGACGCGGCGACGGTTGCCGAGGCCCAGTCGGCGGATCTGGTCACGCTCGACCCGGACTCGACGATCGGGTCGGCGCTGAATCGGTTCCGCGAGCATCGCATCACGCACCTGCCTGTCGTCGAGAACGATTCGGCGATCGGGATCCTCAGTCTGTACGACGTGACCACGATGACGGTCCGCGCGGAGGTCCAGAGTCAGGGCGGCGACGCTGGCGGAACCGACCCCTTCGGCGGCGAGATTTCCTCGAGCATGGCCCGGTCCCGTCGCGGCGGGTACGGCTCCCGCGAGGGCGAGTCCGCCCGGATGCTCGACCTCCCGATCCGGGACGTGATGTCGACGCCCGTCAGGACGATCCAGCCCGAGGAGAGCCTCGACGTCGCCGTCGAGGAGATGCAGGCGGTCGGCGGGTCGTCGCTGGTCGTGACCCAAAACGGTTCACCACACGGAATCGTCACTAAGACGGACGTCCTCGACTCGCTGACGTGGGAAGCCGGTGGCAACCGCGGCGTGCAAGTGTACGGAACCAACCTGATCGAGGACGTTACCTACGAGGAGATCGTCTCGATGGTCGAGACGTTCGACGACCGGAACGGCAAGATGAACGTCCTCGACGCGAAAGTTCACCTCCACGAACACGACGAGAAGCGCCGCGGCACGCCGCTGTTGCTCGCCCGCATTCGTCTTCACACCGACCAGGGGCTGTTCGTCGCTTCCGGTGAGGGCTACGGCGCGAGCCACGCGATAAACGAGGCCCGCGACGTCCTCGAACGACAGATCCGCGACGAGAAGACCTATGGCCGAACGAAAAAACCGCCCAGCGAGGAGTTCTGGGAGAAGCGGTTCGGCTGGCTGCTCGAGGAGTGACGCTCGGGCAACCGCGAGCGTTCGCTGTGGTCGTGGGTGAACGATCGAGCCGTGTCGGTTTCACATCCGACAGTCGGATCACCTGACGACCGTCACCGGAACGGTCGCCCGTTCGACCAGTGACTTCGCGACGCTGCCGATCATCGCGTCGATCCGTTCCGAGCGGCCGCGGTGGCTGACGAAGATCGCGTCGAACCCCTTCTCGTCGGCGTAGTCGGCGATTTCGGTCACCGGATCGCCATAGAGGAGTTCGGTCTCGACGTCACGTCCGTGTTCGGCGGCGACGTCGGCTGTGTCCTCAAGCAAGTCGAGACCTCGCCGTTCGACGTCGTCGATGCTCTCGAGGGTCAGCCGCTGGTCTGCATCCCACAGCGAGACGCTTGCAGACTCCGCTCGCGTATCGCCATCTCGAGTTCGGTCGTCTCGAGCACTCTTCGACCGGATCAAGTTCTGGTGAACGCGCTGGCAACCTCACGACGGCGAGTTTGTCACGGACCGCGAGATTCGTGACGACCGACACCCAAAAATACGGTCCTGCTTAGTACAACAACCAATATATGTTTTCTCGCTTAGCATAGTATGAAAACTATATATTTGCGTATTCAGCGGTTAGATACTGTTCGGACCGCACCTGACAGACACGTCCAGTCGCGTCGTCTAGACAATCCAACGAACAGCCACATTCCGCGCGGAAACCACGCGACTCGACGTGCACAAGGTTCGAGGTTCGATCGATAGAGAGTACTGTGGGGTCCATCTGCCGCCGCATATTTGACCCCCTCGAAGAACGTTTCTGGACACAGGGCTCGATTCAGCACCTCCTGAACGAAGAATTTGGCCTCGAATTCCATCCAAACTACCTCCCGCGACTGCTGGATGATCTTGGCCTCTCGTACGCGATTCCGCGTACGGAGGGGCCAGACCGCCCAGAGAATGCTGACAAAATCCTCGACGAACGCGTTTCCGACGCGTTCGCCGAGGATGAGACAGATGAGCCTCATAACAAGCAGCCTGAGGACGACGGTGATGAGGAAGGGACGGTCGACGACGATATTCGAACGGACGGTGGAACAACCATCGGGTTCTTCGATATCTCGCATCCACAACCATGGGATAATTCACAGCGACTCTACACGGTGAGCGAGCCGACAATCACCCGGCCGCTGGTGAAAATCGATACACCAGCGGCTGGGTTCTATGCGCTCAACGGTGAGAGCGTCCTCCAGTTTCCTCCGAATCAAGAGAAAGAACGGATCTGCGCGTGTTTCGAGGGGATCCGCGAGCAGAATCCGAGCCAGCGGATTCTGCTCGTCTTGGGCAACTTCTCGTCA
The DNA here is from genome assembly GCF_009807105.1 of Natrialba sp. INN-245. Classification (NCBI taxonomy): domain Archaea; kingdom Methanobacteriati; phylum Methanobacteriota; class Halobacteria; order Halobacteriales; family Natrialbaceae; genus Natrialba; species Natrialba sp. INN-245. The sequence continues at coordinate 82,145 of NZ_WUBV01000016.1, forward strand.
CACATTTGTGCGCACACGCGGAAACGCGCCCACGAACTTGGGATCGACCTCATCTTTCTTCCCGTCGGCTCACCGCATCTCAATCCAATCGAGCCGGTCTGGAAGAGTCTCAAATGGGAATCATCGCCCCTGATCGTGGAGGGCGCGGACGAGTACCGCGCCCTCCTCGATAGAATCTTCACGAACCTCACTGACCGACTAAGCTTCGCAGGTTCCTGAATAGAAAACCATCTTAGCAAATTCATCAAGAAGTTACGTTAACCACTACGGCGGAACGCCGACTCGTGAGAGATATCTCTACGCAACGCCTCTATTTTCTAGAGATTTTCCTCCAGAATATATGGTGGGTATTTTCACTGACTGAACTGAACTGCTCCCGCCATTATTTCTCACCTAGTATCTGTGGTATCAATACGCCCTTTCCAGTTCCTGATGCACATTCCGAACACCTGACTATGCCGTGCGAGCGCTGGGCTGGTGTCGACAGTTCCGTGAAATTGCCTCATGTTCGCCATCATCAACATACAAAAGCTCTGTGAGCCACTCTAACCATCGTTCAGCAGCTATTCAACAAAGCAGACGAGACATAGTTCCATATTGGCGGTGATCTCGTGCACAGATATGGGAGCATTCGCAACATCCAGGACCCCCGGTTTTATATAGCGTTGTAGGATTTATCATCCCGTCTTGCGGGAGCTCTCTTCGGAGTTCACAGATCCGCCAAATGCGTCAGTTAATGCCTCTCTCATCACCGTTCGTCGTCGTTTTCGGGCCTGTTCTTCCCCCAGGTAGTTCTCTACGACGACTCGCGGATCAGCGCTCCCCTGCTCTTCGGCGACGTGTTCGACCTGGGCAGCGAGCGCCTGGACCGCATCGAGATACGTTCGATACCAGAATCGACGGCCGTGCTGAGGCGTAGGAATTTCACCGCGAACGACCACGCCAGCCTCTCGAGCCAGACGCTTGAACCGATTCGTGACGGTATCCGGGGAAATGTGACCGGTTCGAGATGCCCTCGAAGGGAAGAGGTATCCACCCCAGCTATCCCGCTCGCTCAGGGACCGAAGTCGACACTCGAGATCTGTAACGCCGTACTGGAGGGTCACCGAGCCCGGGCCGTTCTTGCGGCCGTCGCCGAAGACGACCCGCGGATCGTCATCGGAGAGGACGAACTGGTCGTGATGGAGTGAAGCGACTTCGCCGCGTCGAAGCCCCCACGCACACGTTGCCAGGACGAGCAATCGGTCTTCGAGGTCCTCACAGGTACTGACGATCGACCGAACCTGGGCGGTCTCGAGCGCCGGTGGATCCCGGTTAGCCCGCTCAGGAGTTGCTCTCGTCCACTTTTCGTACACCGAGTCGCGAAAGTTCGCGACCGGGTTGTAAACTGCGACGTTTCGGACCGTCCGTAAGTACGTATAAAAGTCGTTGACGTCGCTGAGGTGGTGGAGTTTCGACTCCGGGCTATCGAGTTGCCGATCGAGTTCGTCGAAGACGGCCATCGTTCGTCCGTTCTCCTCCGGTGCCGTATCACGGGTTCGCGTGCGGTCAACGAACTCCGCACGTTCGTGTAATCGTCGGTACAACCGGGCAAAACGAGCGAGACGCGTTCGCTTCGAGCGAACCGTGTGTTCGCTGAGCCCCCGTCGTCGACGAGCGGTTCGGAGAAAGCCCTCGAGTTCGTCGATCGTCGTGGCGTCCTCGATTTCCCACTGATACCCATCGATGGACCCTGTATCGGGGTATCCGACGCCCTCGAGAAACTCACTGAGAGTCATCCCGTGGTGTCGACGAAGTGCGTCCTGAATCCCGCCGTAGCCGACCTCGAGGAGGTCCTGGTAGCCCGGACGCTCCTCGAGATCGTGGCCGTTTCGCCGAAGCGCTGGTTCGATTTCAACGTTCCAGAACGTTCGGAGCTCCTCGAGGGACTTGTGTGACCATCGAATTCGGTCGGAGCTCACGGTCTCACCTGCTCGAGGGCGGTGACAGTCGTTCGACTGAGTGCGAATACGCTCGTTTTCACGAGTTTCAGTATTCGTGACAGTGACTAAAACCTATCGTGTATTCGGTTGTCCCACGCAGACAACGGAAATACACCGGTGAGACACGTCTTGACCCACAACAGAAATAAACGATATAACGCTATATCAAATTCGGTACCCCTACTGGAAACACTCCAACAACGAGGACAACTTCGTTCCACTAGCAAAACCCCAAAGCGACTGAATAGATCCCTCTCGCAGCCGGTCCTAAGCCCAGACGGTCTCGCCACGAAGCGTGAGCGGATCACGACCACCGCGGGCTCGAGATGTCGGTCAACGTACTCCCCGCTGGGCGAGCCCCTCGAACAGGCCACAGTAGTGCGCCCCGCTATCAGCTCGCCGGGAACACGAGAATGTCGTATTCGGCGAGACGTGACGACTTCTAAGAGGGACATCCCCGGTTCTCGACCGCGCTCTGGACCTCGGTCCGATTGCAATTGCAACACGGATTCGACGACCGAAAGGGGAAGTATACGTCCCACGTCCGCGTGGGCTCTTCGGCTCGATTTCGGCCGAGTGCCGTTATCGTCGACCCTCGAGCGCCACACGTGGTCCCTGGGGGGCTCCCAGTGAAACGATCCGGCGATCAATTCCTGTCGGTCACCAACCTCGGCTCGGACGTCCCCACGACGGCCGGTCCGAAACCGCGGTGGGCCGAGTCGTGTACCTTCGGCCGATGTCCTTCGGCCCCGATCGCTACGGAGCACCGTGTGTCCGCCAGGGACAGGGCGTGGACCCACGAGAGACTACGAACATATTATATCTAAAATTTTCGGATCGAATAGAACAGACAGCTCGTGTTCGGCTCGTTACGGTTGCTTCCAATCGAGGTTCGCCGAAACCGTTCGACAAGTACGCCTCCAATCTCGGTTACTCCGCGCGTTTTCGCGTCTCATAAATCTGGTCGGCTACTTCGTCGATATGGTCGAGAGCCACCTTCAAAATCGCGTCGTGGACTTCACGGGTTTCGTCGTCTCGAATCCCCATCCGTCGAAGCTCCGGCGTGACGGTAATTCCCAACTCGTCCTCGAGTTGATCCCACGTTTCACCGCGCGCGTAGAGAGGTTTTTGTCGAACGTCATCGTACTCGAACGCTGGTCCGGATTCTGACGGCGGTTCGGGTTCCGGCTCCGTCTGTGGTTCGGGATCGGCGTTGGCTGGTACCGAACCCGCAGGTTCCGACGCCGGCCGACCGGTATCGGCCCCGTTTCGGTCGCCCTCCAGGCCAGATTCAGTTGCCGTCTCACCGTCGTCGCCGAGGTCGTCGAACGGATTATCGCTCATCGGCTGATCCCCCCATTCGAGACGATCTCCGCGAGTTCGCGGTAACAGTCGATCTGGTCGCTCTCCGGTGCGTAGTCCTGTAACGGTTGGTTGTGCTGGAGCGACCGGGAGAGTGCGGATCGGTGGCGAATCCCCGGCTTCGGTGCCTGCATCTCACCGTCGTCGATCCGATCGAACTCCTCGCCCGTGATGCGTGCGAACTCGGGAACGACCTCCTGGAGCGGCTGACCGTCGTTTACCTCGTAGGTCGCCGTATTGAGATTCTCGAGGAGTTCGCGGTCTTCGGTCCGGTGGTCGATCCGATCGGAGAGTTTGTTCGGCACCACCGCGAGAACGTCGACATCGATGTACTCGCGTGCGGGTTCGATCAGCCGTTCCATCGTTCGTTTGTATCCGCCGATCGCACTCGAGCCGGGTTCGATCGGGATGATGACGTTCCCGGTGGCGACGAGTGCGTTGTTGTTGAGCATCCCCGGATACGCCGGGCAGTCGAACACGATGTAGTCGTAGCGATCTCCCAACAGCGGGTCGACGATGTTCGATTTGACGCGAGCCGACCCCTGCATGGCCCCCGCGAGATCCTTCTCGACGTCCTCGAGCGTATCGGACGACGGGAGGAGATCGAATTCGTACTTGGTCTCTCGAATGAGATCCCCCGGCGTCGCGTCACCGTCGAGGAGTACGTCACCGAGGTTGATGTCACTCTGGTATGCGTCCTGATAGCCGAGTCCGTTCGTCGCGTGACCGTTCGGGTCGAGGTCCGCAAACAGGGTCCTCCCTCGCTCGGCGAGCTGGCGCGCGAGGTTCATCGACGTTGTTGACTTCCCGACTCCGCCTTTCAGAATGACCACGCTTACGGCCCGTGGTGCGTTCGTCGTTCCCATTGTATCACGTTGTCCGCTACACCTCAGGTACCTATTGTACCCTGAGTTTCTGTTTCGACGGACATTCTCCACACGTATCGTCTCGCACTTAATTCTACCGTAGGTAGCTCCCACAGGTGGACCAAGTCCCCTAGATGAAATAGTGGTAATAGGTGGCTAAGGCTAAATAGGTGCACCACCTGAGCCAGGTTTCTCACCTAAGTCAGAAATTTTACCTGAGTCGAATTGTTCAGCTGGTTCAGTTGGCCTACCTGACCCATGCTATTTACCTGGTTCGGGTAACTTATCCAAGCTAGCTAAACCACCCTGGACAGTTAGAGTCGGCACATCAGGTGAGCGAGATCGGTAGTGTGAGGTGGCTACAGTGCTGGAATCTGCTGAGTTGGACAGCGGAGATGCGTTAGACACCGGAGGTATCTCACCCACCGAAGCTAATTGATCTGCTAAATCTCTCGTCTCTCGAGTAGCCGGTGCAGGTAGCGACCTCACTTCGGTTAGTTGCAGTCGACCGGCTCGCCCAGTGAAGTCAACGTAGTGAAAAACAGAACACGTCCTGACCCATCAGATCTCGAAGGTGTCAGGAATCGAAATTCAATCTCGTTCAACGACCTTCGGCGAACCAACTGAAATCTGTCGTATGGACCAGCCGTTGACGTTAATTGTAAATTGAGTGTCCAGACACCATTCAAGAACTACTCAAGCCGCAGTTCGACTCTATGACGAGAGCACCGAAAGGGCCTCAAGAGCGACTCGGTTGTCAGGTGGAACTGGAACGTCGGGTCTCTCCATGCACAGGGTCGGAAGAGAGACGATATATTCTTACCGTCTATCGGACACGTCGAGGCCGCCGAACGAACGCGTTTCCTCCTCCTCATCGCCATCTCGTTCGTCCGCGTCAGCGGTCACGCGCTCGTCGCCGTCATCAAGCGGTTCGTCGTCGTCTTCGACCGCGTCAGGTGTCGCCTCGAGAGAGTCTGCAGCGGACGGTTTGTCGTGGTCGGTCGCCGACGGCGTTTCGTCCCCGTTCTCGAGGCCGCCGTACGCTGTCGGTGTCGTCAGCTCGTCCCGCGATGGATCGTCGGGATCGATTCCGGCGACGTCGGCGCGGTTGATCGCACCGACTCGACGAGGTCCTCGAACGACTCCGAGGCATCGGTCTCCCAGAGTACGACCGGCGCGCCATCGTCGCTGCGTGTTCTGATCTCGGGGTTCATCGGGATCTCCTCGAGCAGTGGGACGTCGTACGTTTCGGCGACCTCCCGGCCGCCACCGGTGCCGAACAGCGCGTGTTCGCACCCACAGTCGGGGCAGTGATACGCGCTCATGTTCTCGGCGATCCCGAGCACTGGGGTGTCGTGGTTTCGGAACATCTCGATACCTTTTCGAACGTCGTCGGTAGCGACCTCTTCGGGCGTCGTCACAACGACGGAACCGGTGACCGGGAGCGTCTGGAGCAGCGTCAGCTGGGCGTCACCTGTTCCAGGGGGGAGGTCGACCACGAGATAGTCGAGGTTCCCCCATTCGACCTCCTCGATGAGCTGGATGAGGATCTTGTCGACCATCGGCCCTCGCAACACGGCCGTTGGTCCTTGAAGGCGAGAAGCGCGTCCTCGAGGAGACCCCAGACAGGCAGTAGCCGGTAGTTGATCGGCATTGCCTACCGCTCGACACCCGCCTGAAGGCGAGGGCATGTGCTTTATTTTGTGTTATCGTGTTCGTGCAACGAATCGACAGACAGCCACGACGAACGGGAGGCCGAGGCCGTCGGGTGGGGGCGGTACTCCCTGTCAATTCTCGACGACGGTATCGAGGTACTCCCGTGGTCGTCCAGTCAACGCTATCGATCGCGAAACGGATCCCAACAGTTTCGCCACCAGGAGCGTGACCAGCGACGGTTAGAATACTCCCGCCCCCTACTCGTCGGCAACGATGATATCGTCTGGCTCCGCCTCTTGCTCGAGTTCGTGAATAGCTTCTTCCACGTCCTCTTGGGTTGCTTCGTCCACTCCCATCCTCGCTTTGAAACACAGTCACTCTCGTCGACCCTAAAACACACCGAGTAGCTTCTGTCTGAGAGAACACCCCACCACCGATACTCGAGGATTTGTTGTTGACGAACCGTGTGAAAATATCCAATAATATTGGACAGGTACTCTCGATCGGCTCACCGAAAGAAAAACAGGACCTCGAGAAGCGGCGTTTCTCGTCGTCCTGGGACTGTCCGCGACGAATTGAGCAGTCAACTCACCGACAGCGAGTGACGACGGAACCAGACAGGACCGACAGCCCCGATCAGTCGTCAGCCCACGGTTCGGACGTGCGCTTCGAGTCGGGCGAGGCGGACCGTTCCGCTCGACCCCCGAGCGTCTCGAAGTCGAAGTTCTCGAACTCCTCGGGAGTTACGCCTTCGGCGGCGTAGACGTAGAGTGCGGTCTTGGCGATTCCCCAGATCGTCTGGCTGAGCAAGTACGTAAAGACCATCACACCACCGACCAAGACCACGGCGAGAAAGATGCCGGGACCGGGGAAGACGGCCGCAACAGGTACCGACACCACGAGTGCGAGGACGGCAAGGACGATGCCGAGTACCGTCACGATCAGCGTGATGCCGAATCCGGCACCGAGGGTCTCCCCCCAGGTCTCTTTGAACGTCACGCCACTGCGCTTGAACATCGACGTCACCGAGACGTCCTCGAAGACGATCACCGGAACAATAAAGAAGGTCATGATCGACCAGCCGACCGCGAACAGCGAGGCGAGGATCGATGCGACCGGGTTGTCGGATTCCTCGAGGGATTTCAGGATGACGCTTACGGTCGCCGAAATGAGCGACCAGACGACGATCGGCCCGATCCGATCACTGACGCCTTTCAGGCAGTCGACGACGCCGGGTTCGCGACCGTGAAACGCCTCGTTAGCGCCGTAGACGAGCGCTGCCGAAAAGTACGTGCTGAAAAACGTCGTGATGAAGTAGAGGACGAACAGCACGGCGTACTCGAGGCCGCTTCCGACGAGATTCGCGATCAGCAGCGGAAAGAAAAAGAGGACGAAAAACGCGGCGCTCGTGATCCCGGCAAGCAGCGGGAACACGAGCAGCTGTGGATGATTGCGGATGACGCCGGCACTGTCTTTCGTGAGCGTCCAGCCAGTCTTGAGACGGTCAAAAAACCCCATGCGACTAGAGCCTAGTTGTGGTGACATGAAGCGTCCTCCGAACCGCACATTCTTAAGTGCTGTTGTTTCCGCGTTCCAAAGCCGGTATTCATCGATCTCTGACGACCGTCGAAACGGAAGGTGAAGCGTCGTCAATTCGTCGTGTCATATTAAAATCATAATGCCATCCAACTCGAGAATCAATGTTAACTAACCCAAGACACACACCGGTCGTAACTACCCCTGGAGACCGGTCGAATTGGCCGTCAGCAGGTAGTTACTCCCGGTCGAGGATGGAAGAACGTTCAATGACTCCGACAATTTGTCCATCAGTTGTCGGAACGTTACCGAACGACCATGGTTCGAATCCGAGCGGAGACGGGTCATCAGGCATGTGCTTGCTGTGAACCTAAGTGAGTATTTCGGGAGTAATACATCGTGTCACCACCAAACGTACGAACACTCGAGACGACGGCCGGATCTCGAAGCGAAGCGCGATCGAATTTCGGGACGGAGAGTATGGAGTTGGTTCGTCGATGACAGCAATTGGCTACCACGCCTCACACGAACAGTTCGCGCCGAGTGACCTCCTCGAGTGGGTCCAACTCGCCGACGGCCACGGGTTCGAACACGCACTCGCCTCCGATCACTTTCATCCCTGGAGCGAACAACAGGGCGAGTCGGGGTTCGTCTGGTCCTGGCTCGGGTCGGCGATGGAGGCGACCGACCTGACGTTTGGGACGGTCAACGCACCGGGCTATCGCTACCACCCCGCGATCGTCGCCCAGGCCGCCGCGACGCTGCGTGAGATGTATCCCGAACGGTTCTGGCTCAGCGTCGGAAGCGGCCAGCTACTCAACGAGGGAGTCACGGGCGTCGACTGGCCGGTCAAATCGGAGCGAAACGCACGACTCGAGGAGTGTACGGACGTAATGCGGCGGCTATGGGAAGGCCAAGAGGTGACCCACCACGGACGCATCGACGTCGAGCAAGCGACGCTGTACTCACGCCCGGAGACGCCGCCGCCAGTGATCGGTGCAGCGCTCTCCGAGGAGACGGCAGCGTGGCTCGCTGGGTGGGCCGACGGCATGATCACCATCGCGACGCCAGACCACGAGGCCGACGCGGACCGCGTCGAGGCGTTCCGCGAGAACGCCCCGGAGAAGCCGGTCTACCTCAAGGCACAACACTCCTACGACGAAAGCGACGACGCCGCACTCGAGGGGGCGTACGAACAGTGGCGTACCCAGTGCGTGCCGGGGACGGTGACCCAGGAGCTAAGGACCCCCGACGAGTACGACGAACTCGGCGAACAGATCACGACGGATCACGTCGAGGAGAACGTCCGCATGTCGGCGACGCTCGAAGATCACGTCGACTGGCTCGAGACAGACCGCGAACTCGACGTCGACAGGATCTTCGTCCACAACGTCAACACGAATCAACGGGCGTTCATCGAGACGTTCGGAGAAACGGTGCTTCCCGCACTCGAGTGACAATCCCAATAAAAATCGTTGTTAATATACTCCATTACATAGCTCGAGTGGAGTCCGTCTGACTCGCCGCCGTCCCTTCGATTTCACGGATACAGCCAGACGAAAGAGATTCGGCAATTCGGGGACTCCGACTGAACCGAGTAACGGACTGGCTCTCGAAGCTGTTCGAATATTGGTAGCCACTACGTCATTGCACACCCACTCGTGATAGTCCACCTGGAGACCGACCCGGGGGCGGTCTCCGGGCGATGGCTGCGAGCGGTGTGTGAATCGTTTCAGTCGTTACTCATACGTCCCAGGTGGTTGTGCAAGCCGTATACCAAACCGAGATACCGTTACCTCCAACAGTGCCCCATGATATCGTATGGCATCTGGAACAGCCACACCGACGGACACGCGAACACAGACGGGACTGGAACCGTGGCAAGCCGGCCTCGCCGGTGGCTTAGCCGGCGGTCTCACATTCGGCGTGATGATGACGATGCAGATGGAGATGATCGTGGAGATGGCGATCCCGGGGATGTACGGCCTCGGTCCGTCGCTCGCCGTCGGGTGGGCGATCCACATGTTCCACTCGGTCGTTCTCGGCGTCGTCTTCGCGCTCGTGTTACAGACGACGGGAGTTGGGGACCGACTCGGTAGCAACCTCACCATCGCCGTTGCGGGGCTGGCCTACGGAGTCGTGCTCTGGGTCGTCCTGGCGTCGTTCGTCATGCCGGCGTGGGTCGGTGCGATGACGGAGATGGCCCCGCCCGTGCCCGACTGGAACGGTCAGAGCCTGATGGGACACGCCGTCTACGGCGTCATCCTGGGACTGCTGTACGCGCTGCTCGCGCGATGAACTGGTAATCGATTGCGGTTTAATTCAGTCCAGGTGACGGCCGTCGGTCAACGTCCTGGGATCACTCGATCTTCGGACTTTCGACGGCTCCGCCGGACTCGGCCGCTTCGTAGGTCGCACCGACAGTGGCGATATCTCGAAGACTCGACGCCGTCCGTTCCGTATCAGTTCCGGTGAGGACACAGTATCCGAAGTAGTCGAACTCTCCGACGACCTCGTCGCCCGGTGCACCTCTGTACTCCATTCCGGCGTCGCCGATAACGCCGTCGACGATCAGTTCGCGCGTGTGTCGAATGGACGGCTCGAGCTGGAGTCGGTACGCGGCCATCAACGTGACGCTCGCCACCTCGCAGGCATCGATTACCTCTCGTGCGTCCTGGACGGTCATCTCGAGGGGGTTCTCGTAGATGACGTGCTTTCCAAACTCGGCTGCAGCAGTGGCGTACTGGCCGTGGGTCGCGTCGGGTCTCGCAGTGTACACTGCCCATAGGCGTCCGTTTTCCGACCATCGAGGAACTCCTCGTAGCTGAGAAGCGTGTCGATGTCGAACTCGTCAGCGGGTTCAGCGGACGAATCGGGAGATCCGGTTACGGGGACGGTTGTTTCGCAGTAATCGGCCGTGTCGATGCCGGGAAGGACACGGTTCCGAGAGAAGCCCCCGATTCCGACGATTGCCATTCGAACGGTTCCGTCCAGATCGGATGTCTGCCAGTCGGCACGTGAAAAATATTCGAATATGATTCGGACCGATACTGTGCGGACGCGTTCCAGCGGCATGATGCGTGTTCACGCTGTACTGAACGTCCGTATCGAGACGCTTTGATTTGGAGTGCAACGGTACTCGGTCCGATCACACTGGGTCGTCTGTACTGGTCGTGTACAGTAGTCGAAGAACACGTCTATACCACTGCCAGCCAAAGTACTGCTGTGCCATCCCATTCGACCTATCGGGCCGAAATCGAGGCGCTACACGAGTTTTTCGTCGACTGGTACAGCGGAGCGCTGGACCGTGATGCGTTCACCAGACTCGAAAGAACACTCGCACCCGATTTCGAACTGGTGACTCCTGACGGTAATCGCCGCGACCGGGCAGCCGTCGTGTCCGGAATCCGCGAGGATTACGGCCGAGACGACGAAGGGACGTTTTCGATCGATATTCGAAACGTCGAGGTCGTCGAACAGATGGACGGCTTCGCGGTGGTGCGGTACGAGGAGTTCCAGGAGACGACTGACGGAACGACCGGCCGAATCAGTACGGCGCTCTTCCGAGACGATCCGTCGGCTCCAGGCGGCGTTGTCTGGGTCGACCTGCACGATACCTGGCTCGACGACGGCTCTGAATGAGAGACGAGATCGACATCGAAAGCCATCGGTGTTATCCCGGCAGAACTCGGCAGCACGGTTCGCACAGTAGAGGATTTGCTCGGCGGGTTCGTGGAGATCATCGCGTCGCTCATCAGGAACGACGAGTTTGACCGGCGCGGTTCGACGCACCTCCATATTTCAGATTACGTCCCGAGGGAACTCATACTCTCGGTGGTCAGATAGCTACCGTCGTTCGGTTTCGTCGTCCTTCGGCTGTTTCTTCTCACGGGCCACAGACCCGTCGAACGGCCCGAGGAATCCCCGATCCCTCGCTGTCTCTCCGACCTACTCGCTCGCTCCGTTAGGTCGGCGCCTCCACCTCGAGTTGTGCTGGACGACATAATTTATACAGAGCTGCTTTTTATACTTCATATGGAACGCTTTCAGAACACGAGGCAACCGGACTGGGACTGGTGGGGGAAACTGTTGCCAACTCCCGGTGAGACACTCCGCCAGCTTGGTCTCTCGACAGAGGATATCCTCGTTGAAATCGGAAGCGGCAACGGGTATTTTAGTCGAAGAACAACTCTTTGCGTCCGGCTGTGACTCGGTTTGTCCACCAGTATGAGTTGGCACCAGGGCGGTCGCGGGGTTTCGACGGGCAATCCGATAGTAACAACTGAAACAATGTCCACACCAATCGCCGATCCGTCTGGCGATCGGGTGTGCAAGACCTGCAGTGGCTACTATAGATGACACACACAGCCGACTCGGCTTTATTACGTCAGACGACAATTTTGACCCGTGACTACGTTCGTCGTCGTCGGTGGAGACGCCGCCGGCATGTCCGCTGCGAGTAAAGCGAAACGCGAGGACCCCGACCTCGAGGTGGTCGTCTTCGAGAAGGGACAGTGGGTATCCTACGGTGCCTGCGGGCTGCCGTACTACATCAAAGGTGAGATTCAGTCACTCGAGGACCTCGTCTCGGTGACGCCGGAGGAGTTCCGCGAGGAACGGGACATCGATCTACGGACGGGCCACGAGGTCGTCGCGATCGATCCCGACGAGAACACGGTCACGGCCGAACACGATGGCAGCGAGACGGTCCAGTCGTACGACCAGTTGCTGATTGCGACGGGATCAGAATCGGTTGTGCCGCCGATCGACGGCACGGATCTCGAGGGGGTCTACACGCTCGGATCGATGAGCGACGGGAAGGAACTCCGCGAGTACGTCGCGAGAGCACGAGACGGGGGCACGCTCCAGCAGCCCGACAGGGGTCCCGCATGCCGATACCTCGAAGACTGCGCCGGCCCCGTCGGCATCGTCGGCGGTGGCTACATTGGCGTCGAGATGGCCGAAGCACTGGCCGCAAACGGGTTCGAGGTCAACTTATTCCAGCGCGGCGATCGTGTGTTGAAGGGGTTCAGCGATGCGACGAGTGACGCAGTTGCGGACCATCTTCGAGAGCAGGACGTCGTGGTACACCTCGGAGCCGACGTGCAGACGCTTTCGGGCGATGAACGCGTCGAAGCCGTCGTCACCGGGGACAACCGAATCGACGTCGAGATGGTCCTGCTCGGAACCGGCGTTCGACCACGAACGGCGCTCGCCGAAGACGCTGGCATCGAACTCGGTGAGACCGGCGCAATCGAGACGGATTCATACCGGGAGACGAGCGTTCCCGACGTCTACGCGGCGGGCGACTGCGCCGAATCGACCCGCGTCGTCACGGGCGATCCGGCGTACGTCCCACTCGCGCTGACCGCCAACCGCCACGGTCGGGCGATCGGCCAGACCGTTACCGGACGACCGACCGAAGGAGGGAAGATAGCTGGTACGGCGGCCGTCAAAGCGTTCGACATCGAGGCAGCACGGACCGGCATACTCGACCACGAGGAGGCTCGAGCAGCCGGCTTCGATCCGGTGAGCGAAACTGTCACGGCGAAATCCCGCGCCGGTTACTATCCGGAAGGCGGGACGGTTACGATCACGCTGACCGCAGATCGTGAGACGGGACGCGTCCTCGGAGCGAGCCTCGTCAGCGAGTATGGTGAGGGGGCCGTCCACCGCAGCCACGCGATCGTCGGGGCACTCACGGAAGCAGCGACCGTCTCCGACCTCGAGAACTACGATCTCGCGTACGCGCCGCCGTTCAACACCACGTGGGATCCCGTTCTCGTCGCCGCGAAGGTACTCTCCGGAAAATTACGCTAACACGATACTTACTCTTATTTGAACGCCGCCGTCGTCCAGACAGAAGTCGTACTACTGAAGCACGACGACGTTGCCCATCCCGCGCCGCTCGCGGTCGAGCAGCCCGCGGGACTCGAGGCTGCTAAGCGTTCGGCTCACCGTCGCCTTCGAGAGGTCGGTTCGCTCGACGATATCGCGCTGGGGAATCTCGCCCCCAGCCTCCAGTGCCGTCTCGTACACGACCCGCTCGGTGTCAGCCAGCCCCGCTGCAGTCTCCTCCCAACTCTCCCGTCGACGCTCTTTGTCGACGGCGTCGGTCCCGTCGTCGCCGGCTTCGGGATCGCTGTGTGTCGCGCCGTCAGAACGGCGGGCATCGAGCGCGAGAAACGTCGCCGACGCACTGAGCACAGCCGCGAAGACGGCGACGACGGCGACGTCCCGATAAGCGAAGTAGTAGCCGACCGTCTCGACGGCGGTGTCATCGCCGCCGGCAGCAACGACGAGTTCGGGCGGATTCAACAGCTGTACCCCGAGGGCGAACGTGGAAGCGACAAGCACAACGGCAGCGATCAGTCTGCCGTTTCGGAGGGCGTTTAGGAACATGTTAGCTGAGGACTTCGAGCTGGAAGATTCGGTCGACGACCTCCGCATCAAGGTCGACGACGACACGATATTCGGCATCGGCATCAACGGGTTCGACGACGACGAGCGCACGGTGCTCGTGGAACTGCGGCCCGACCCGCTCCAGCGTGATTGCGCTGTCAGCGACCGCAGCCGGACGGAACTCAGAGGTCGTACTGGCAGCGCTGTCGGCTGAGGGATTCGGACGGCGAAGCTGGCTGTCGACGGGGTCGTCGGTCCGCAACGGCACGACGTCGACGGTCACTCCGTCGGCTGTTCGAAGCATCTCCGCGAGGGCCGGATTCGAGACGGCGACCCGGGCGGCGGTCTCGCGTTGGGATTCAGTCAGCGCTTCAGTCTCGTTCGGCTGGGTCGTAACCGCCAGTAGGCCGCCCTTATCGGCGACGGTAAGCTGTTCTGCATCGCCGACATCGGCTATCGGCGTCCGGTGGCCGTCGGCGTCAACGAACGCGACAGCCCCGTCCTCGACGGTGACTTCGCCAGCCGTCGCTGTCGAGAGATTATCCGCGAGACCGGCGACGGTGGCAAACCCGGCGAGGCTGACGCCAAGGACGACAAGCGAAGCCACGAGCGCGAGCCGGGGGAGGGAAGCCGGCACCATCGTGTTGATATGGTCTCCAGCGCCGATATGAAAACACCGGTTCGAGGCGGGATGAAACGCCTGAAACGTCAGCAAAACGCGTTTCGAACGCGTTTCACACCACTTTCCAACGGGAATTAAAGAGGTGTTTCAGCCAAAGTCCGGATGCGGCGGTTTGCCCGGTCGTCGACGCGAGGCGACGGGTGGACTGCTGCCCTGAACTAGTCTACCCATGCACCGAGACTATCGATACACCGTCTACGTGCTCGCCCTCACGGCGCTCGTGACCCTCGCAACGGTGGGGCTCGCAGCCGCCGGAAGCGCGAACACGTCCGTTTCCGCTGACGCATCGCTTTCGAACGCCGACATCGAGGTCGTCGACCACGACGACGCGCTCGACGACGAGGAGACCGACGATCTCCTCGAACTCGTCCGTGATATCGAAGCCCTCCAGGAACACTTCGAGGGCGTCGACGCCCTCCAGGCAGACGTCTATCAGGCACAGGCACTCGACGACGGCGAGTTCGTCGCCATCGAAGACGAATACGATGTCCGCCTCGCGCCGTCCGATGACAACCGCCTCCCGCGTGCGTCGCTGTCTATCGACCTCGGTGAACGCGCGCTTGTCATCGACGATACGGTCGCGCCGCTTGGTGATGTGACCACGACCGTCGAGGACGACGGCCTGCTGACCGACGAGGAAGCCGAACAGCTCACGGAGACGCTACTCGACGACGATGAGATCTCCTACAACGTCCAGACGCAGCTTGACAAACCCGAATCCGTCGAGGTAGCAGTCACCGACCGCGACGGCGACGAAGTCGGGGCCGAACTGACCGCCGGCGAGAACGGCACCACAATCTTCGCCACCGTGGCTCTCGAAGAGGAGACGGTTCGCAGCCATCACGTCGAGATGGAATTCGAGATAGACAATGACAACGCAGCCGACTCCGACGAGGAAGCGTTCGCAATCGAAATCAAAAACGGAGATAACGACGGTGAGCGCAGTGACGAAGGCGACGAGACGCAAGTGACGGCTGAAAAAGTTGAGTCAGTGGACTTTGACGTCATCGAGAGGGACGACGACTTCGGCGGCAACGGCGAGTTCTACATCGAAATCACAGACGACGAAGAAAATGCGGACTGAACGCTCCCGCTGACGCAATTCACCCTGAAAGCACCTCTTATGGAATCGCCCTCCATTCAGTCCTCCCAAGACTGTCGGGCGCCACGCCGAACACCAGCCGTTTGAGGACGGTTAGTTGCGCCAAGCGCGGCCGAGATCCCCTACGTCGCGTTCGTTACGAACCGCGGGAGAGAGCCGTTTTCAGAGTGAGAATACAGTGGTCGCGTTTTACCATCGTCAGGTGTGAAACGGCGTTTCAGGGGGTTGGATGGACGAAGCCACGCAAGAAGATATCGAAAAAGCTATTCAGAACCTCGAGAGCGGAGACAACGATACAGACGAGGAGTCAGACGATATTATCGTCGCTGACGATCACGAGCAGGCGAGCGGCCGAGATCGATGACGGCAGATAGGGATTATCATAGCCAACTGGAGGTTTCGAAGCTCATCCTTTGACGCTGTGTCTTGGATCTTCCTGTGAAAACTATGAACTCCTACGATAATCCCTAAGAGTTGTCGGCGGCGCTGTTTTGACGAGCTATGTCCCTCGGGTACACTGGGAGACGGCGTTTCGGTGACATCCTCGCCCGGCGTAAACAGTAGACGCCGAACCTAATTTGCGACGTCGCTGGTAGGGTGGCTATGGTCGAGACGACCGAAGCAAAACAGGTCTGTCGCGCCGCTTCTACCGTCGTGTATCCAGCGCTCGACTTTGGCATCAAATCCTGTGGGAGCTATACGAGAGAGGACTTCGAGAAGCTCCTCTCTCGTGTCGCCTTCGAACAGGAGTTTGCCAACATAGCTGGGAAAACGTGCCAACTCGATGACGGCGAGCCCGTCGACATTACGTCGACGGCTCGCAACGGGCTCGCAAAATCGCTCCTCTACCATCTCCGAAACTTGGAGGCGGACGCCATCGATGGCCAGTTCGATGGCGTCCGCGACGACCTCTTCGAGATCCTCCGGAAACAACGGCTGTTACCCGAGTGTGTCGATGTTGCGATCGATCTCCACGAGTGGCGGTTTTACGGCGATGCAGACACTGATCACGTCTTACTCACCTATCCCGACCAGGGGACCAATCGAACGTACTGTTTTGCGACAATCTGTATCGTCGCACCAGGAATGCGGTTTACGCTCGACGTGCTGGCACTGGAGGCGAACGGCTTTCGCGAAAAAGCGGAGCCGTTCGCTCGCTGCTCGAAACCGCACAAGAGTACGTCTCGATCAGACACGTCTTCCTCGATAGAGGGTTCTACCAGGTTCACGTCGTTGCGGAACTCGAACAGCACGACGTCGACTATATCGTCCGTGCACGTCCGAGCAAAGGGATGAAAGCCCGTCTCAGCGCCGACGTTCTCGGTGCGACTGTTCTCCTTTCTGTTCGCAGTTGCGCTGTACAATCTCTGGGTTCTGGCGAACGTTCTCGTCACAGAGGGGACGATTCCTGGAAAACCACCGATCTCGACGAAGATATTCCGTGAATTCGTGCCCTTGACTGACTACGGATAGACCGCTCTCTGCACCGACCGAGAAGATCGGTCAAGAAGAAGCAAAGTGAGTGACAACGCTTCGGAGCGCCGCTGTACGGCGCTCCTTCGCTTCCTTGATCGTGCCGCTTCAGCTATCGTACGCTATTGCCACCAACTACTGTAATGAATCAAAGAGTTTCAGGTAGTTTGGTCCGTTGTTTCGGCAACTACTGTAAACGACGGGATTCTCTCGCTGCTTAAAGATAGTTCGGCGAAACCCCAGGCAGGATGTACCCTGCACAAGGGCTGATGCTAGCAAGGGGCGGGGATTTGTCGTGGAACACCCGGTATGGCAGATGTGACACGAACCCGCCACACAAATCCTTGATCCCAAGAAGTGAGTGTTTGTTGGTTGATTCAATTATTGAATATAGTTCCCTATGATCATTTTGATCGGAAACAGACTCGAAGTGGCTTCGTCGATTGTGTCATACAAGAAAACAATATTACGATGTGAGAACGACGAGATAACGTGTTCCCCCACTCGGCAACGACAGGTGCTACCTCACCCAAGTGGGTGTACATAGTGGGTTAGACGCTGTTCTCGCGAAATCGGACGACGTCGACATCGACCGGAAGCGTCTCGAAGTCGTCATCAGCACCGGTGATGAGTGTCGCATCGCTCTCGTGGGCGAGTGCAACGCCATGTGCGTCCGCAAACGAAATGTGACCGTCCGCCTTCACCTCAGCGGCAAGCCGCCAGTCAGCTCGTTCAATGTTAATTCCCCACCGCTCGAGCGCACGGAGATCTCGATCAGCAGTGCGAAGCGAGTCTGTCGTTGGTTTGTCGTCAATTCCTTCGAAGCGTGCAACGAGATAGAGTACTTCACCAGCGTTAGTTTCTGCCAGCAGCCCTTCGACAACCCCATCACGAACGTCTCGAAGATACTCTTCGACGACGCTTCGACCAGGCTCGTCGTAGAGGTACGCGATGATCGCTTCAGTGTCAAAGACGTACCGGTCGCTCATTCATCCTCCGAGTCAGCCGGTCGGAGTCGGTCAGCACGGACCTCTTCACGCCGGCGTTCCTCATGTTGCAGTTCGCGAACCCGGTCGAGCACGTCGCCACGCTTGTGGTCGGTGTCGGCGTGAATCCCGCCTAACTCTTCGAGTGACGGAATTGATTCGACGATGATTCGGTCGTCGTCCTCGTAAATGAACACCTCTCCAGGGGTGTCGATCCCGAACTTCTCTCGGAGCGTCTTCGGGATCGTTGTCTGTCCCTTCTGCGAGACACGTACAACCTCTGGGTCTCGAGTACTACCCGACATATTATGTTGTACTATGAACTCAGAGTACTACTAACTGTCGGTTACCCTGTTGCACGTTCAATCTTAGTTCGCCAGAGGGGAGCAGATTCCTGTCAGACTCCACCCTTCTCGGCTGAACTGGTTCAATGAGGGACGGAT
>NZ_WUBV01000017.1:0-240395 GCF_009807105.1 Natrialba sp. INN-245
ACCTTCGTCTAACCGTTGCTCTCGCCAATTATCACCGTGGAAACGATGTCGCTAGTCCTAACATCACGCTATGAGACCCATTCTGCCCCACCGCCCTAGAGGTCACTAAGCCCCTGTCCCAAGGAGCGGACGGCGGTAGCCACAGTGAGTAGCAGGGGGAGTTCACCGGTCGCCGCCAGCTTTACGGAGCGTCACCATCGTCGCAGTAGTCCGTTCACGTGCTCGAGTGAGTGTCTCCCCGTCGAGCACGCCAGTCGCATCTGTATCGGCGACGGGTCGGCGGTTGATGCCCGTGGCAAGTACGATATCGTCGTCAACTAGTCGTGCGGCGTGGATAGCGATCGCCCAGGGGCCGACTTGCCCGTTCAACACGCCAACAAATGTTCGGAGGTCGACCTCGTCGTCGAGCAGTGTCGTGGCGGGATCGGCCTCGAGGATCGGATCCGGATTCGCCACGAGCGGCGGGACGCGGTCACCATCGACGGCGTCGGGCCCGACGAGCCACTCGACTGTTCGCGCGTCGGTAACTCCAGCCCGGCGCAGCACGTCGCGAACCTCCTCGTGGGCGAAGATTTCCTCGAACTCGAGCCCGGCAAGGGGGTTGAGGTTCTGTCCGGCGACGCTCGCGTTTGGCGTAGCGAGAACGCTGAAGCCGAACGTCGCTCCCGACAACGGGGCGGATATGCCCGCATTGAACAACTGCCCGATATCGATCCGGTCGGGCGACGTCAGCGGTGTTGATGGGAATGTGCGGTCGTCCGTGAACGCAGCGATCAACAACTCGTCGGTTCGAAGCTCCTCGTCCGCCTCGACTGTCCGATACGGGCCAAATCGGTCGCGGAGTTCACGCGTCTCGACACCTAGCCGAGAGGCGAACGTAGCCTCATCGGTCGGAATAAACGTGGAGACTGATTTGGATTCGGCGGGATCCCAAGTGCTGCCAGGGATCCACGCCGTGCTTGGGCTCCACCCGTCACCAGTCTCGTCGTCGTATTCCTCGGTCCAGGACTCGTTTGGAAACACGCGCCACGGCTGCTCGATGAGGAGTCCCTCACCGCCGGTGTTCTGGAACGCGTCGACGCCAGTCGACGTCGCGCTCGCGAACAGCATACCCGGCAGCGGCTCGCCGTCCATTGCGCGTGCTTCCGTCGGGACGAGAAACGACGCCTCCGTGCCGAGGAGATCAACTGCGCCGCCGTCGGCGAAACCGAGTTCGATCGTTTCAGCGCCGACATCCGCTGGCGTGACGATGAGGCCGCCGTCGCTGAGGCCACCTGCGTTGGTTTCGTGGGTAAAACTACCGATGACGTTTTTCCGAATGCTCTTTCGTTTTCTTGCCGCCATCAGTCGTCCTCATCGAAGTCGGGTGCGTACACTGCCCCGTGGCTCGTAATTGTGACGGAAATACCGGCTTGCTCGCGCTCGAGCGTGGTCGACTCGTCGGCTAGTGTGGCGTATCCAAACGCCTCGCGGTCGGCCTCCGGAATAACCACGGGTGTCGCTTCGAATCGTTGATCCCTGAGATCTGAACACCCCGCCAACCCAGTTGCGACAATAAGACCGGCTCCCGCCAGCAAGCGTCGTCTCGTCGGTTTCGCACCCTCATCAACTGTCTTCCCACCCCTGTCAATCATTTCCACGTTCTAATCGAAACACATCCCTCATTTTATATAAGTATTTCCATAATTATGTTGGGTTGATTAGAGGCATGTTTCCCAGGGCATCCGAATTTTCGGACGAGGGAACGGCGAACACTTCCGAGGGGTGAGAGACAACCCACGCTAAAATCGGTCACTCTTTCACCCGGAGATCCACTGGTGAGAGGCCTTATACGTGTTCGGTGACCACCTACGCTGTCCCGTCTACCTTCAGCCTCGGTGCGAATCTCGAGCGTGATCGTCAACCGTGGTAGAGCGACAAAACGAACACCAGTACATCTGAATTCATGATTATGTACCGACGATCCGTTCTCTCGGCAGGAGCGGTGCTGACGGCGAGTGCAACAGCCGGTTGTTTCGCTGACTCGAGTCGTGCGGAGATAACGGTCGTAGATGGGCACGTCGAACGCGATAACGACGTCTTCGAGACGATTCTCGAGTTGGAGCGGACGGGCTCTGGTGGAACGTACGAAATTTTTCGTTCAGGTCGATGACGGAACCGGTAACATTTTTCCGTTCGATCGGATCCACGGAGACGTTTCCGAGGACGTCAGAAGGCGGACCGAGTCCGCACAGACGACGCCTCCCGACGAGATGGGGGCTGTCGACGACGAGTACGATGCAATCGCGACGATCTTCGAAGAGTCCACCCCCATCGAAGAGTTCGACTTCGAGACACGGTGAAACGCAACTCGAGGCGAGGAGTCGACCCAACCAACCGCGTCGAGCGATCCGGCGAGTTCGGCGGAGAACGGTACCTCTTTTACCCGCCCTCTCCACCGCTCGCGTATGACCACGCTCGGACTGGTAGTCGCGCAGTTCAACCGGCCGATCACCGAGCAGATGGAGCAGGAGGCGCTCGATGCTGCACACGCCGCTGGTGCGGAGGTCTTCGAGACCGTCCGCGTGCCGGGCGTCTACGACGCGCCGCTTGCCGCCGACCGACTCGCGCGCAGGGAGGCGGTCGACGCCGTCGCCGTCGTCGGGAGCGTCATCACCGGCGACACCGACCACGATCAGGTGATCACCGACGCCGCCGCACAGCGTCTCGCCGACGTCAGCGTAGAGCGTGATACACCCGTTACCCTCGGCGTGACGGGCCCCGGAATGTCAGCCGCCGAAGCACGGGAACGCGTCGAGAACGCGGCGAACGCCGTCGACGGCGCGCTCGATCTCGTGTCCGAACTACCCGACCCACAGTGATACGATGACGATGGAATTCACCGACCGCGTAACCCGAGTCGAACCGTCCGCAACCCTCGCGATCTCAGCACTCGCCACCGAACTCGAGGCCGACGGCGCCGACGTCGTCGACCTCTCCGTCGGCGAACCCGACTTCCCGACGCCGCAAAACATCGTCGACGCCGGACAAGACGCGATGGACGCCGGCCACACCGGCTACACCACGTCGGCCGGCATCCTCGAGCTTCGCGAGGCGATCACCGACAAACTCGCCGACGATGGCCTCGATCACACGACCGACGAGATCATCGTCACACCCGGCGCGAAGCAGGCGCTGTACGAGATCGTCAGCGCTCTCGTCGACGACGGCGACGAAGTGGTGCTGCTCGATCCCGCCTGGGTCTCCTACGAGGCGATGGTGAAGATGGCCGGTGGCTCGCTCTCGCGGGTCGACCTCTCCGGGTACGACTTCCAGCTCGAGCCCGCACTCGACGACCTCGCCGACGCAGTGTCGGACGAGACGGAACTGCTGATCGTCAACTCGCCGTCGAACCCCACCGGCGCGGTCTACTCCGACGCCGCCCTCGAGGGCGTTCGCGATCTGGCCGTCGAGCACGATGTTACGGTGATCTCCGACGAGATCTACAAGGAGATCACCTACGGCGTCGAGCCCACGAGCCTCGGCACGCTCGAGGGGATGGCCGACCGCACGGTCACGGTCAACGGCTTCTCGAAGGCGTACTCGATGACCGGCTGGCGACTCGGCTACTTCGCCGGTCCCGAGGAACTGATCGACCAGGCCGGCAAACTCCACAGCCACTCCGTCTCCTCCGCGGTGAACTTCGTCCAGCACGCCGGCATCGAAGCCCTCGAGACCGACGAGGCCGTCGACGAGATGACCGAGGCCTTCCACGAGCGTCGCGACCTCGTCGTGGATCTACTCGCCGAACACGACGTCGACGTCGCCGTGCCCGAGGGCGCGTTCTACATGATGCTCCCAGTGGATGACGACGATCAGGCGTGGTGTGAGGGCGCGATTGAAGACGCCCACGTCGCCACGGTCCCGGGGAGTGCCTTCGGGACGCCCGGCTACGCGCGAATTTCCTACGCCGCGAGCGAGGAGCGACTCGAGGAAGGGATCGAGCGGCTGGCCGACGAAGGCTACCTGTAGTCGGGTTCGCGAAATCGACCCCGTTTCGGAGCGAATTGTTCTTCGCGTGGGACCTTCGATCCTCAAGTGCAGCTTCGTCGTTCTCGAGAAGGGCTTTCAAGCTACGGGGCCGTTCCCCCGTCCTCGAGTTTATATACGATACCGAGGCCAACGCCGGCGTGGACTGTCCGACGTGCGGGAAGACACTCCGGACGGAGCAGGGAATGCGCCAGCATCACACCAAGGTGCACGGGAAGCCGCTGCCGAACCGGACGTGCAAAGGGTGTGAAACGGAGTTCTACGATCCGAAAGCGCGCCGGATATTCTGCGAGGAGTGCAATCCGAACGCGGGCGAACACAACGGAAACTGGAAGGGCGGGACGGAGACGTCTACGTGTCGGCTCTGTGATTCGGAATTTGAGTATTATCCATCCGATAAACCGGGACTGTACTGTTCAACCTGTGTCGAAGATGCAAATCGGTTTCTCGGCACCCCGTATTACGAATATCATGAGATCGAACGAGTGAAACGAGTCTGTGAATTCTGCGGAAGGATATCAACAGTACTGAAATCGAAAGCTGAGCGTGATCCGGTACGGTTCTGTAGTCGAAACTGTCTCAATCTTTGGCTCTCCGATCAGTGGGGAGACACTGACAATCCTTATAACGGACGCTGGAGGGAAGTAAGGCGGAAAGCACTCGAACGGGATGATCATACGTGCCAACACTGTGGCATTACCCGGGAGGAGATCGGTCACGAGCCAGACGTTCACCACATAAAACCAGTTCGGGAATTCAACGATCCACAACTCGCACATACACTCGATAACGTCGTTTGTCTCTGTCGAAGCTGCCACCGATATGCCGAAATAGCGCAGATTGACCGGCTCTCACCGACCGAGCAAGAGTAAACAATAACTCATAAGCCGCTCTGTTTCCAACCAGTAGTTGTCGGATTCAGTCCCGTGGTGTAGTGGCCAATCATCTGAGCCTTTGGAGCTCAGGACGGCGGTTCGAATCCGCCCGGGACTATGTAATGATTCCTACTATTCTGCCGAAGTCGCCAGAGGGTAGTATACCGGTGAGACGCCGGTCTCGAGTCGGATTGCCGCTTTTCCCTCGAAGTAAGACGGACCGACGATGTCCCGAGACACCAGGTTCGAACGCTCGAGTATCGGCGACACGTCGATCGAATTGATACCGAACGCCAGTAAATGTCGACGACGCAGGTAAGACGCGATTACTCCCACGATGGGGATCCGTTCGGTGGACGATCGACCCGGAGTAACGTCGGCTTGGCGATCCCAACCTCGAGTCGACCGAACGGCACAGATCACCGCGTGAGCGGGTTTCGAGGGCGTTGCTGGAAACAGTCACCGCGCATTTTGAGCGACGATGGGCTATCGCCGGCCTGTCGATCGATCATGAGTGAATCCACGACGAGCGACCCGGAAACAGGGGATGCACAGATGCGAGACCAGGGCGAACCGGAGGGACAGAAGTGGTTGAGCGGGGTCGTCTCCCTCGTCGGTCTGTGGATCGCGATCTCACCGTTCGTCTACGAGGCGGCCGCGGAGTTCGCGTGGAACAACGTCGCAGTCGGCGGAGCGATCTTCCTCTTAGCTGGCTACAACTTCTACCGGATCATCACGGCACACCCGACCAGTACGAGCGTGATGTCTCTCGTCGCCTTACTGGCGCTGTGGATACTGGTCTCTCCGTTCGCACTCGAGGGCCAGTTCGCGATGGAGGGCCTCGAGGTGGCCGCGGAGGCGCTCGTCTGGAGTAACGTCGTCTCGGGACTCGTCGGCGCTGTGTTGGCGGCGTACATCGCGTACGCTGCCGGACGCAGGGCACCGGCCGGAACGCCCGCTGGGGCGCGGTGAACGGTCGGCGGTCTCTCACGAACTCTCCCATCCGGCCCGCTCGTTCGTGCCTCGAGTGGCCAACAATGATATAGCCGGCACTCCGAGTGGTGGACAACGGGGTCCCAATGCCGAGTCATTACGATCACGCGCAGGTACAGGAGTTTTGGCAGTACGTTTGGGAGCGCGACGACGTCTACGAGCTTCCGGACGACGCGACGGACCCGACGTACGTCCTGGGGATGTTTCCGTACACCTCCGGGACGCTTCACATGGGCCACGTTCGCAACTACGCGATCACCGACGCCTACGCCCGATATCGGCGGATGTGTGGCGACGACGTCCTCCATCCGATGGGGTGGGACGCGTTCGGTCTCCCCGCGGAGAACGCCGCCTACGAGCGTGCGAGCGATCCGGAGTCGTGGACCAAAGCGTGTATCCGCCGGATGCGAGAGGAACTCGAGACGCTGGGCTTTGGCTACGACTGGTCCCGAGAAATCACGACCTGTGAGCCGGAGTACTACCGGTGGAACCAGTGGCTGTTCAAACGACTGTACGAGGCGGGGCTCGTCGAGTACGAGGCGGCGACGGTCAACTGGTGTCCCGACTGCGAGACGGTACTCGCCGACGCACAGGTCGACGAACGGGATGATGATCGGATCTGCTGGCGGTGTGATACGCCTGTCGAGCAACGCGAACTCGACCAGTGGTTTTTCACGATCACGGAGTACGCCGAGGAGCTCCACGACGGTCTCGAGGACCTCGAGGGGTGGCCCGAGGGCGTCCGTGAGATTCAGCGAAACTGGATCGGCCGCCAAGAAGGCGCGAAAATCGGCTTCGAACTGTCGACCCCTGTCACGGGCGACGACGAGGGTGACGAACCGAACGGGGCGATCGACGCCGTCGATGTCTTCAGCACCCGACCGGAGACGATCTACGGGGCGACGTACCTCGCCGTCTCGCCCGGACACGACCTCGCCCGAGCGCTCGCCGACCGAACCGACGACGTCGCCGACTACGTGGAGACGGTCCGCGAGCGCGGGCCCGACGAGGTCGGCTTCTCCGGCGTCGAGACTGACGTGACGGCGGTCCATCCCCTGACGGGAGCGGAACTGCCGGTGTACGTCGCCGGCTACGTACTCGAGGATGTCGGGACGGGTGCCGTCATGGGCGTTCCCGGCCACAACGAGCGCGATCACGGGTTCGCACTCGAGCACGACCTGCCGATCGAACGCGTGGTCGTCTCCGGGACCGAAGACGACACTGCTGGTGACGAGACGCTCGAGGACGAACCGTACACCGGCGAGGGCATCCTCGAGGGAAGCGGCGAGTACGACGGCCTCGAGAGCGAACGTGCGCGAGACCGACTGGTCGCGGACCACGACGCGATTCAGGCGGACGTCACCTACCGGCTCCGGGACTGGCTGATCTCGCGACAGCGCTACTGGGGGACGCCGATCCCGGTCGTCCACTGCGAGGACTGTGGACACGTGCTCGTCCCCGACGAGGAGCTTCCGGTCGAACTCCCGGAGTTCGTCCGCACGACGGGGAACCCACTCGAGGAACACGACTCGTTCCGACACACGACCTGTCCCGAGTGTGGCGGCCCCGCTCGTCGGGAGACCGACACGATGGACACGTTCGTCGACTCCTCGTGGTACTTCCTGCGGTTTCTCTCCCCCGATCTCGCGGAGGCACCGTTCGACGCCGAACGTGCAGACGAGTGGCTCCCGATCGACGTCTACGTCGGCGGCGACGAGCACGCGATCCTCCACCTGCTGTACATCCGGTTTATGACCCGCGCACTCGCCGATATCGGCCTGATCGAGAAGCGAGAGCCGGTCGAGCGACTCGTCAGTCAGGGGACGGTGCTCTACGACGGCGAGAAGATGTCCACGTCGAAGGGCAACGTCGTCGCGCCCCTCGAGTACGGTGCGGAGACGACGCGGCTGTTCGTCCTCTCTGCGGCCCATCCCGAACAGGACTTCGAGTGGACCGCGAACAACGTTCGCGGTGCGTACGACCTCCAGCAGAACCTCTACCGGATGGCGACCGAGTTCGTCGAGGCGGCGGATACCCGTGTCGAACGACGCAACCACGACGAGTATATCGCACGCGAAATCGATCGAACCATCGTCGCGGTCACCGAGGAGTACGAACGGTTCCGGTTCCACCGTGTTGCGACCGAGATTCGAGAACTCGCGCGACTCCTTCGCCGGTATCTGGCGTACGATCGTCCACACGATGAGGTCTATCGTCACGGTCTGTTGACCCTCGCAGCGTTGATCTCACCGATGGCTCCCCACCTCGGCGAGGAACTGTGGAACAAGCTTCGGGGGGAAGGGCTGGTCGTCGAAGCCGACTGGCCGGAGCCTCGAACGGAGCCGTCGAACTACGCGAGCGAGCGTCGACTCGTCGAGCGAACCCTCGAGGACGTCCGCGACATCGTCGACGTGGCCGACATCGACGAACCCCAGCGGATCGAACTCGTCGTCGCTCCGGCGTGGACCTACCGCGTCGCGGCGGTGCTCACAGAAGAGGCCGACGGAGACGTGAACGTCCCGAGCGTGGTCGATCGCGTATCCGTCGGCGATCTCGAGACACCGTCTCGAGAGACCGTCGCGACGGTCGTCGGGACGCTACTCGATCGTGCGTCCAAAGGCGGCATGGATCAACCCTTGACCTTCGACGACGAGCGAACGCTGCTCGAGCGTGCCCGGTGGCTGGTCGCCGACGAGTTCGGTGCGGACGTCGTCGTTCGCTGTGCGGAGGGCTCGGAGACGACGAAAGCCCGCCCGGGGAAGCCGGCGATCCGAATCGATTGAGGACGGTCGCCGGTTCGTTTCTCTCGAGGGATGAACCGATCGTTCAGACGGGTTGCTATCTCGATGGACCGACACACCTGCCCCAGGGGTCGCAGGTGCGCCGGCACTGACCGACAGGAAACCGTATCAGGCCGACCTCGTCACCGTCGATTCGGGATGGGCCGGAAGCGAAAACGAGAACGTCGATCCCTCGCCTGGCTCGGATTCCACCCAGATATCGCCGCCGTGACGTTCGACGATGCGCTCACAGAGCGCGAGGCCGATCCCGCTCCCGGAGCGCTCGTCGACCGAGTGGAGTCGTTCGAAAACACCGAATATCCGGTCCGTATCGGCGGGATCGATACCGATCCCGTCGTCGCTAACCGAGAGGATCCACTTGTCACCGTCGCGTTTCGCGGAGACGTCAACTGCGGGCGGTTCGTCGTCCGTGTACTCGATCGCGTTCGAGAGCAGGTTCTGGAAGACCTGACGTAACTGATTGCCGTCGCCCCGAACGCGTGGAAGTGATTCGCTGGTAATCTCCGCATCGCTCTCCTCGATCTGAAATCGCAGATCCCGTCGGACGTCCGCGAGTACGTCGTTCAGGTCGACCGGTTCGAACGGTCTCCCCGAGGTCTCGACCCGTGAAAACGCCAGCAAGCCATCGATCATCTCGCGCATGCGCTCGGCGCCGTCGACGGCGTACGCGATGAACTCCTCGCCGTCCTCGTCTAACTCGTCGCCGTAACGGTCCTCGATCAACCGGAGGTAGCTCGAGACCATCCGCAACGGCTCCTGGAGATCGTGAGAGGCCGCGTATGCGAACTGCTCGAGTCGTTCGTTCGACTCCTCGAGGCGTCGGCGATACTCCTTTCGCTCGGTAACGTCCCGGAAGTAGACCGACGCTCCCGTCTCGGAGGGATAGATCGTTACCTCGAGCCAGCGCTCGGCCAGATCGAAGTAGTGGACGTAGCTGGTCGGCTCCTGGGTGCCCATCGCCGTCTCGAAGCTCTCACGGACGATCTCCTGGTTCGCTGCCTCCGGAAACTGCTCCCAGAGTTGCTCTCCCAGGAGTTCGGACTCCGAGCGCTGGAGAAGCTCCTCCGCGCGTTCGTTGACGTGCGTGTACCGAAACTCCTCGTCGAACGCACAGACGGCGTCGTCTATCCGTCCGAGAATTTCCTCCAGTCTGGTCTCGAGACGCTTTCGTTCGGTGATATCCTGAAGGGCGTACACCGCGCCGTCGAACGAGCCGTCGGTGTCGAACAGTGGACGACAGTGTGTAGAGAGCCAGACGCGGGTTCCATCGGGTTGGTCGACGCCGATGACTTCGCCGTAGACTGGCTCTTGGCTCTCTTTGACGATCGAAAACGGAAGCTCTTCACTGGCCAGCGGATCGCCCGATTCGTCGACGAGATTCCACCGATCGTCGTCGTGTGTGTACGACCGCACCTCCTCGATCGGTCGGCCGAGCAGCTCTTCGGCTCGCTCGTTTGCAAACACGTACGTCCCTTCCGAATCGACGAGCGTGATTCCGATCGGAGTCGTTTCGACGATTTCGTCCGTTAGTTCCATCTCCTCGTGGTGTCGTTGGTTCGCTCGTTCGCGCTCGACCGCGGATGCGAGAACGTTCGCAACGATCCCGACGAAGGTCACGTCAGCGTCCGTGTACTCGGCGTACGCCTCGTTGCGCACGTCGAGGACACCCCAGGGATCGTCATCCGGTCCGACCACCACACTGATGCCACTTTGCACGTTGCGTTCGTATCCGCGATCGAGATCGGTGACGCGTTCGTCCGTTCGGACGTCTTCGACGACGACGGGGGCGTCGACCGTCAACGCCTGTCGGACGCGAGTGTTGGGCTCCGAGATGACGACCGTCGACGTGGTGTCCTCGTCGATCGTACCGCTGACGCCCTGTACGTGAAACCGGCCTTCCGACCGTGACTCGAGAGCTACACACGAATCGACCGACAGCGTTTCGGCGATCGCGTCGGTGGCTCGCTCGAATAGCTCCTCGAGTGGGGCCTCCGACAGCGCCAGATCGGAGAGGTCCGCGACCAGTTGCTGCTGGCGGTCCCGACGCTCGAGTTCCGACCCGGTTCCGTTGGACGACGCCATTTTGACTGAACTAGTCGTGAGCCACGCGTAAAGAGGCTCCGCCGGACAGTCAGAACACGAGCATCGAACTGAACTCGTAGCTGTAGATGTGGTTGAGCATCAGGTACGTGACGATTCCGAGAAAGAGACTCAGAATCCACGAGCCGGCGGCGATGCGCCCGACTCGAGCGTGAGAGGTCTCCCGAAGCTCCGAGGGAGTGTGTGTTAGCCCGAGGATCAACGCGTAGAGGACGACCGGAACGGCGACGATCGAGAGGACGATGTGAATCGCCAGCATGATCAGGTAGGTGTAGTAGACGGCATCCGGCCCGACGAAGAGTTTCTCGCCGCCCCCGCCGACGCGAATCAGATAGACGACCAGAAAGAAGATGATGAGTACGAACCCACCGACCATCGCGAACCGATGTTTCTCGATTTCGTTCGTTCGGATCCAGTACCAACCGAGTACGAGGAGAACCAGCGTCACCGAGTTAATGGCTGCGATCGCGTGGGTAAGTGCGTTTATCTGTGCGTTCGTGAGATCCGGATAGATCGGAATATCGAGGACGAACGTCCCGATAACCAACGCATATCCGACGATCGTCAACAGGATCGTAACTCCGATCGGGCGCTCCCGAAGTCGCCGTCTCGCACCCGCAGTTGCCATTGGTCTCGATTGGACGGGACGTCGTATCTGTCTTGCTGTTTCCGAACGCGATCAGTCGGAGTCCCCGTCGGTGGTGTTCGCTGTGAGCGCGACCGTCCCGTCCTCGCCGACGGTGACCTCGTATCCACAGAACCGAAACGAGACGTTACAGTCCGTCGTGGGCCGATTTGCGCACAACGAATCGAGTGCGTCCGGGTCGACGACCGCGTGGAGCGGTTCGTACTCCGGCGGTTGCAACTCGTCAGGTGAAACCCCCTCTGCCTCCGCGACTGCCTCGACGACCGCACGGCTCGGTGGTTTTCGAACGGTTTCGCCAGCATTATCGCCACCACCATCCATCGTAATCCTTGCTTTCGAACCCCATCGAATAAAACTGTCCTTCTCCGTTTCGATTCGGGTGTCCGCCGACGTGAGAACCTTCGATGTCGAAGGGTAAATCGTCCGATCCGATTCGGCCCGGAGTGCGATGGTTCGTCAATCCACGGGGAGAGACAGCGGTAAATCAGCCGTGTGTTAACTTTCGATGGCGATGGCGTCGAATCAGTCCGTTCGCGGAATCGAGCGCGCGCCGAGGGCGAAGGCGACGACTGCGATCGTCGCGAGGACGACGAGGTTTGCCAGTGCCGGATCGACACCGGCGACGCCGGCCGGCTCCGCTTCCGGGAAAGTCGCCGCCCGCACCCCGCGAGCGAAGTAGGTCAGCGGTGAGAGTTCGACGAGCGGTCCGAACCAGCCGGGCAGTTGCTCGAGTGGAACGAACGTTTCGGAGAGAAAGAGCAGCGGGAGGCCGATGGCGTTGCTCGCAGCGACAGCGCCGTCTTGGGAGTCGGTGTAACTGCCGAGCATCGCACCGACGCCACAGAAACAGACGACGCCGACGAGGACGTAGGGAACGAGTACCGGAGAGACGACGATGTCGGCGCCGGTGAGTACGACTACGAGAACCAGAATGAGGACGCTCGCGAGTCCGATGATGATCGCGTTCACGAGCGTCTGAGAGAGCAACCACTCGCCGCGAGTCAACGGCGTCGTCGCGAGCTTCTCGAATCGGTTCCCTTCCCGGTGGCGGGCGACCTCGCTTCCCATCCGCGAGAGCGGCGTAAAGAGGACGACGACGGCGAGATACCCCGGCACGTAGTAGGCTGCGGGCTCGGCGAAGAGCCCGCCGCCGGTCGGGTCGGTCTGAACTAACGCGCCGAAGATGACGATCAGGATCACCGGGAAGAAAAACGTAAAGAAGACGGCGGTTCGCCGACGGACGAACGAGCGCCAGCCGGCGTTCGTCTCCGCACGCACCCGATCGATCCGACTCACGCGGTCTCACCCGCCGACGTCTGTTCGTCGTCCCGCGTTTCGGTTTCGCGCTCGCCGCCGCGGTTCCGATCCGCCGCGTCCGTCCGGCCGAGTTCGGCCCGGGACGCGAGTTCGAGATAGACCTCCTCGAGTCCGGGTTCTGTCCACTCGAGTCCCGAGTACGCGATTTCCCGTTCCTCGAGGTAATCGACGACGTCGCCGATCTCCGGGGGGGTGACGGCCCTGACGACGATCGAGTCCGTCGCGGGCGAGCGGCTCTCGCCCCCTCTCGAGTCGGCCGGCTGTTCCACCGGATACGCTAGCTCGTCGAACGCCGCCGGTTTCGCAGCCGTCTCGATCGTCAGCCGACTCGAGCCGCCGTGTTCGTCCACGAGATCGGTCGGCGTTCCGTCGGCGACGAGCGCGCCGTCGGCCAGCAAGCCGACGCGGTCGGCAAGGCGTTCGGCTTCCGCCATGTCGTGTGTCGTAAGGACGACGGTCGTCCCGCCCGCGGAGAGCGATTCGATCAGACGCCAGACCGTCCGCCGACCCGCGGGGTCGATACCGGTCGTCGGCTCGTCCAGAAAGAGGACGTCGGGATCGTTGACGAGCGTCGCCCCGACGCAGACCCGCCGCTGTTGCCCGCCGGAGAGGTTCTCGTACCACGTGTCGCCGGCGTCGGCGAGGCCCACGTCTGCGAGTACCTCCTCGGGATCGCGAGCGTCGTCGTACAGCCCCGCGTAGTAGCTGAGCAACTCGTGGGCGGTGAGCCGATCCGGCGGCGAGAACGCCTGCGGGAGGACCGCAAGCCGGTTTCGGTCGGTCGCCGACGGGTGTTCCTCGAGTACTCGTGCGGTCCCAGCGTCCGGCACCGTCGTCCCCGTCAGCGCCCGGACCAGCGTCGTCTTTCCGGCTCCGTTCGGTCCGATCAACCCGAAGATTTCGCCGCGTTCGATCGCCACGGAAACGCCCGCAAGGGCGACCGTCTCGCCGTAGGATTTCCGAAGCTCACTCGCCTCGACGACGGCTTCCATGCGCGTCGATACCCATTCGGAGCGGGTAAGGGGTTCGATTCTCGCCGCAACACACCCGGTTGCGACTCGAGGTGCGTTCGTGCCGTCGCAGGCTCAACCGTTACCGACGCGTCCGTCGTAGCCGTGTCGCATGGTCGAACTGGGATACACCCTCTCGAGTGAGGAGCACGGACCGATGGAGCTCGTCGAATACGCCCGCCGCGCGGAGGAGATCGGCTTCGATTTCGTCTCGGTCTCCGATCACTTCCACCCCTGGATCTCGGCGCAGGGGGAGTCGCCGTTCGTCTGGTCGACTCTCGGCGCGATCGCGGTGGCGACCGACGAGATCGAGGTCGGCGTCGGCGTCACCTGTCCGACGATGCGCATCCACCCCGTCAACGTCGCCCACGCCGTCGCCACCGTCGCCGAGATGTTCGACGGTCGTTTCACCTTCGGCGTCGGGACCGGCGAAAATCTGAACGAACACGTCACCGGCCACCGCTGGCCCGAACACGACGTCCGCCTCGAGATGTTAGAGGAGGCGATGGCGGTCATGCGCAACCTCTGGTCCGGCGAGACGACGAGTCACCGCGGCGAACACTACACCGTCGAGAACGCCCGCCTCTATACGGTTCCCGACGAGGAGCCGAAGACGATCGCGAGCGCCTTCGGGCCACAGACGGCTCGGTGGGCCGCCGAACACGCCGACGGTCTCTGGTGTTCCGGCCCGAACGGAGACGTCGTCGAGGCGTATCGGAACGCCGGTGGGGACGGGCCCGCGTACACACAGCTTCACACGTGTTACGCCGAAACCGAAGACGAGGCGATCGACACAGTCCTCGAGTACTGGCCCAACGGCTCGCTGCCGGGCGAACTCGCCCAGGAACTCCCGACCCCCGCTCACTTCTCGCAGGCGGCACGACTGGTCGACCGTGAGGACGTCGCCGAGTCGGGCACGACCACCGATCCCGACCCGCAGGCACACGTCGAAAGCATCGAGCAGGCGACCGACGCCGGCTACGATCACGTCTACGTCCACCAGATCGGCCCCGACCAGGAGCACGCCCTCGAGTTCTACGAGGAAGACGTGTTGCCGTCGGTTCGGTAGGGGTTCCCGTAGGCCAGGGAAACGACTGCGTACGGAGCCACCCGGCGTTCGACCCTCTCGAAAATATACTACATTTGTACTCACTTTCACGACGAATTCACCGGTTTCCGACCCATTTTATTTCCCGCGACGAGACCGTCGTGTATGGAGTACACCACGCTCGGAAACACCGGCACGACAGTCTCGCAGATCTGTTTCGGAACCTGGCGCTTCGGGATGCAATCCGGCGGCGTCGTCGAAACCGACCGCGAGGAGGCCCACGACCTCCTCGATACGGCCTGGGACAACGGGATCAACTTCATCGACACCGCGAACGTCTACGGCAACCCGAACGGCCTCAGCGAGGAGTGGATCGGCGAGTGGCTCGCCGACCACGACCGGGAGGACGTCGTCCTCGCCTCGAAGGTGTACTTCCCCTTCGACGGCTGGGGCGAACCCGGACCGAACGACTCCGGCCTCGGGCGTAAACACATCCGCACACAGATCGAGGGTACCTTAGATCGTCTCGACACGGACTACCTCGACCTCTACTACATTCACCGCTGGGACGAGAACACGCCCATCCGCGAGACGCTCCGAACGCTGACCACGCTCGTCGAGGAGGGGAAGGTCCACTACCTCGGCGCGAGCACGATGGCTGCCTGGCAGCTGACGAAGGCGCTGTGGACCGCCGACGTCGAGGGACTCGAGCGCTTCGACGTTACCCAGCCGATGGTCAACGCGGCCCAGTACGACGAGGTCGCCGACTACCTCGACGTCTGTGCCGACCAGGATCTCGCGGTCTGTCCGTACTCGCCGCTGGCTGGCGGCTTCCTCACCGGCAAGTACGACCGCGCCGAGGACGGCTCCGTCGAGGCGCCCGACGGCTCTCGGGGGAGCTTAGACGAGATGTTCGACGAGTGGTACACGACCGAGCAGGCCTGGGACGTCCTCGAGGCCGTCGAAGCGGTCGCCGACGAGGTCGACGCGACGCCTGCCCAAGTTTCGGTCCGCTGGCTCATCGAACAGGACCGATTCACGTGCGTCCCGATCGTCGGCGCTCGAACGCCCGAGCAACTCGAGGAGAACGTCGGCGCGGTCGAGATCGAGCTCACCGACGACCAGTTCGGACGGATCGACGAGGCGCGCCAGCTCGAGGGATAAGGGCTCCGTTCTTCACCGACGCTGTCTTTTGGGCTAACTGATACGGATTACTGCAGCGATGTACCGGTGAGACCGCCGTCCGGGTCGCGGTCTCACCGGAAATAATCTACAATAAACCGTATGAATCGGCGGCGATACCGTCAGGACGCGTCGTCGATCGCGTCGGAAATTTCGTCGAACTCGAGCGGTTCGTCGACGATCTCGCCGTCGACGACGACCGTCGGCGTCCGCTCAACGCCAGCCTCAGCGCCACGGTCCCAGTCTGCGGCCAGCGTCGGATAGTAGGTTTCGTCTGCGAGCGCACTCGAGACCGACGCCGGATCGACGCCGACCGATTCGGCGAGTTCTGCAAGCGCCTCGTCGCTCCAGTCGTCGTGTTCTATGACGGCGGATCTGTACTCGAAGAACTGGCCGTTCGAGTCGTCGTCGGTCCCCGTCTCGGCCTGGACGGCACGAGCGGCGTTTGCCATCGCGACGGACTCATCGGCGGCCTCGACGGGAAAGTCGAAGTGGCGGTAGGTGATCCCGCCAGTTTCGAGGTACGACGCCTCGAGGTCGGGGAAGACGTCGGCCTGAAACTCGTGACAGTACCGACAGCCCAGGTCCTCGTAGACGTCGACGGTCACGTCGCCAGATCCGAGCGTCGGCGTCGAAAGCTGACTCTCTGGGTCGATACCCTCGAGTTCGTCCGGTCGAGAGGCCTCGAACAGCGAGCTGCAGCCGGCCACCGCGGTGACTCCACAGCCGGCGGCGGAGACGAGAAACGCGCGGCGATTCATGTCTCGAACTACGAAACCGGATCGGTTAGAGGTGTCGTCTTCGACGTCCGAAATCGACGGTGTTCGGGGCTACAGGACGAGCGCGTCGACGACGATGACGACGAGTGCAGCGCCGAGGAACGCGTTGGAGGCGTGAAACGCCCGGAACGCCGCCGACTCGGTTTTCTCGAAGTGTAAGGTGACGGCAGCCCAGAGGAAGATCCCGCCGAAGATTGCGACCGTCGCGGCGTACAGCGCCCCGAGGTCGGTGATCCAGGCGAGTCCGACCGTCGCGACGAGCGTCGCCGCGATGTAGTAGACGATGTGCTTTCGCGTCTCCGTCTCGCCGCGGACGACGGGCATCATCGGGAAACCCCCGCGGGCGTAATCGTCCCGGTAGGCGAGCGCGAGGTTGTAGAAGTGCGCCGGCGTCCAGAGGAAGATGACACCCGCGAGTGCGAGCGCGGGAAGCCCGATCTCGTTGGTGACGGCGGCCCAACCGATCAGCGCGGGTAACGCACCCGCCGCGCCGCCGATAACCGTGTTCTGGACGGTGTTGGGTTTGAGCAACAGCGTGTAGACGACGCTGTAAAAGAGGATCGCGGCCAGCCCGAGTGCCGCGGCGAGGGCGTTGATCGTCAGGAAGACGGCGATCGAGGCGACGGTCAGCGCCAGACCGAAGACCATCGCGTTCCTGACGGGGATCAGGTCGGTCGCGAGCGGTCGATCCGCCGTGCGGGACATCTGTTGGTCGACGTCGCGCTCTAAGACGTGGTTGAACGTCCCCGACGCGCCGATCGCGAGCACGCCGCCGCTGAGCGTCGCGACGATCGTCGCGGCGTCGAGGGCTGGGCCGGCAGCGAGGGCCATCCCAGCAGCGGCGACGAGACAGAGCAACCACATCAGCCGCGGCTTCATCATCTTGAAGTACGCAAACGCGGTGAGTTTCGCTCTCGCGAGCCCCCCCGCGGGGAGTGACCGTTCGCCAGTCACTGCGTCGGGTTCGACCGGTTCCGGCTCCGGGGACGTGATCGCGTCGTCGTCATCACCGGTGGCGATCTCGAGATCCCAGGCAAGCGCGAGGACGATGGCGGTGAAGACGACGACGCCGAGTCCGAGGTGTAAGCCGGGTGTGATCGCGGCCGGGCCGAGCGTCGCGGTCGCGGCACCGATGGCGACCTGAACTGCGTACAGAATCGCACCGGCGACGATGGCCACGCGGACTCGCGTCGCCGCGTCGCCGAAGACGGCGGCGACGGCGGTCGTCGCGACGAGTATGCCGACGACGAAGGCGGTAAGTCGGTGGCCCCAGGCGATCGCCAGTTCGGTCTGGTTCAACGGATCTGCGGGGGGATGGCACGTCGGCCAGGTCGAACACGCCGAGGCGGCGTCCGTCAGCGACGTCGTCGCGCCGACGATCAACAGCAGGTAGACGCCGAGTGCGGTCGCTGCCAGCAGTCCGGAGAACCGCCGACGCGTGTGGATCGGTCGGGGAAACGAATCTGGGGCCACGACTGTTCTCGTCTGAACCTTCGCCTCCGCGTATTTATGATTCCCGTTTTTGACGACCTTCTGGGAGTCAACTCGAGTGGATCCGGTTTTCGATCGGCGAACCGGTTCGGTCGAGCGCGACTGGCGATTCGCTAGTGGTCACGGCTACGGAGCCGCTGGGACGGACACGGCCAAAGCCGTGGGAACGGGACATTCCCCAACCCGCGAGATCGGAGGACGTCTCCAGTCCGGCGGCGAGCCTCGCTGCTCGCGTGACTCGGTCGTCTTCGACGGACGTCAGCCAGCTCACATTCCCATGTCGCTCGCCGCCTCCGGTACCGGGAGGTCGTGGGGGGAGACGCCGAGTAGGTCGGCGACGTGGTCGAGCGCCATGTCGAATCCGTAGTAGCGCTCGAGTTCGTCGCCCTCGGCCGTCGGCCTGACCTTCAACATGGCGTACCCGTCGCGGTTCTGGGCGATCGCCGCCGTCGACCCTGGCGGGGCATCGGTTCGCTGACTCGAGTCGTCTGGGTTTCTCTCGCCTGCCGCCCGAAACTCGAGCACTCGCTCCGTCTCGGTCTCGTCGTAGCTCGCCACGATCCCGTTTTCTTCGGCCGTTCGCTCCTCGGTCATACGCGACCGTCGGTGGGCAACCACCGGGAATCTGTCGGTCTTCGTCGACGGCGATCGATACCGATACCGATTTTTCGCCCGCCTCTGGAGTCGGGTGCGTGGACCGATCGCCCGGCAACAGGACCGCCCGCCCGCTCGCGACGATCCGTCTCACGTCACGGATCGCCATCGCGTGGCTTGCAGTCTCGGTCGTCGGCTTCTTCGTCTCCGCCTACGCGTTCGGGCACGTTCTCGCGGTGGCACGCGGACGGCCACTCGAGCCGATCGTGATCGCGCCGCCGTCACCCACGGGCACGGTCCTCTGGCTTCTCGCGTTGGGCGTCCTCGTCGCGCTCGTCGTCGTCCTCCACGAGACGATCCACGGATTCGCGATGACACGGTTCGGGAACGCGCCGAGATTCGGAATCGGCGTGTCACACTTCCTGTTGCCGTATGCCTATGCCGAAACCGAGGGCACGAACTACACCCGAACGCAACTGATCGTCGTCTTGCTCGCGCCGCTCGCGCTGATTACGGCGGGCGGAGTGGCCCTCGTGGCGGTCTATCCGACGCCGCTTCTCCTCGTTGTCCTCGCGGCCAACGTCGCCGGTTCGGTGGGAGACGTCTGGATCGCCGCCGCGCTGTGTCGGTACCCCGCCGACGTTCGCGTGTCGGGGCTTCCCGACGACGAGCAGGGGTTTGGAATCTACCCCCCACCGGATCGGCGAATGGAACCCGAACCCGGTTCGTCGCTTCTCTCCTCGGTGACCGCGGGCGCAGTCGGGACGCTCTCCCTGCTCGTGACGGCTCTCTTCGGGATCGTCATCCTCTCGCTCGCGTTTGGCTCGGGAACCGTCGTGATCGGTGACCCGGACGGACGCTGGTTTCTCGTCCGCCACGAGCTTCGAACCCACGGCCGCGGCGCTCTCCTCGAGGTCGGCACCCCACTCGTCGTCGCGATCACGCTCGCTGGCGCTATCTTCTGGGCGACCGTCACCGAACTCCGACGACGGGCCGCGTGATCCGCCGCTGTGGCCCCGCAGACCATCAGTTCGGGTGAAAACCGATCTCGAGCAAAACCGTAACGTTCGACTCGATCGCCGCCCGTCAAGCGGTATGAGCAAGTGGCTCCAGAGCGGACGTCGCCGGGACGTCTGTTTTCTTCTCGTGGCCGACGGGCCGTTGCGCGGACAGCAACTCAAATCTCGACTCGAAGCCCACTACGACGACCGCCTCGAGCCGAAGTCGTTCTACGGCTCGCTGTCGGCACTCGTGGACGCGGGGTTCGTCGAGAAGCGGACGCAGGGTATCCACGACGTCTACGCGCTCACCGACGCGGGTGAACGCCGGATGCGAGACCACGTCGCGTGGGTTCGCGAGTGCGTCGACGCCGAGGATCCGACTCGATAGCCGACGGGACGGGTCCGAACCTCGAGTCGGTCGTGCGCTCGGAGAGAGACCCGATCGAATCGAGAAAACATATATGGTTTTACGGTGATTCTTCTCTCACAACCGTGCTCCCGTTTCCACCCCTGATCTCCCGCGAATCGATGCTCTCCGAGGACGACCTCCCGTTCACGTCGGCGTACCAGGAGGCAGTCGTCTACGACGAGGCCACCTCCCAGGACCCGCTCTACGAGGGGCCGATCATCGTCCACGCCAACGGCTGGATCGAACTCGAGGGCAACCGACTGCTCTCACCGAGTGCGATCCACCACATCGACGTCTTCGACGACGACCGTCTGGGCGGCGACGCAGACGACGCCGGAACCGGACGGCGACCCGACGACGGACACGGCCCAGGAGGCGAGCGAACGGGTCGGTACAGCCCCCGATAGTTCGATCGGGTGTTCGTTCCTCGAGGACCCGACGCCATACCTGATGATCGATGCCAGATTCCTCGAGCGACCGATGCCACGCCTCGAACCGGTCGGCTACGTTTCGAGCAACTGATCGCCGATCGTGTTCCGGAGCACTTCGCTCGTGCCCTCGTAGATCTCGTTGAGTTTGGCGTCCCGGTAGAACCGCTCTGCGGGGAAGTCCTTCGTATAGCCGTAGCCGCCGTGGATCTGGATTCCCTCGTTGGCGACCTCGCGGCTGATCTCCGAGGCGTATAGTTTGGCCTGGGCGGCGTCTTTGATGTAGTTCTCGCCGCGGATTTTCTTGTCTGCGGCCTTGTGCATGAGCATTTTCGCGGCCTGGATCTTGGTGTCCATATCCGCGAGCTTGTGTTTGATCGACTGGAACTCGCCGATCGGCTGGCCGAACTGCTCGCGTTCGTTCGCGTACTCTCGGGCCTCCTCGAAAGCCGCGCGGGCGATGCCGACGCCACGGGCCGCGATGGTGATCCGTCCGCCGTTGAGCGTTTTCAGCGCCTGCACGAAGCCCTCACCCTCCTCGCCGATGAGCCGGTCTTCGGGGAGTCGCATGTCGTCGAACCGCAACTCGGCGGTGGGACAGCCCTTGTCACCGAGTTTCTCCTCCGTGCCCTCGACGATGAAGCCGTCGTCCTCCTCGGGCCGGACGATAAACGAGGAGATGCCCTCGTTGCCCGCTTCGGGATCGGTCTTCGCGAACAGCGTGATCGTATCCGCAACGGAGCCGTTCGAGATCCAGAGTTTGCCACCGTTGACGACGTACTCGTCGCCGTCTTTCTCCGCGGCTGTGCCGTCTTCTCGCGGGCTTTGCCCGCTCGAATGGTCCGCGGAACGCTGTTCCGCGCTACTCCGTTCCGAGGCGCTTTGCGCCTCGCTTTTCTGTGCAGTAGTCGCCATCGCGGGCACGTCACTTCCTGCGCCCGCTTCGGAGAGCGCGAACGCGCCGATATCACGTCCTTCCGCGAGCGGGACGAGGTACTCCTGTTTCTGGTCTTCGTCCCCGAACTCGTAGAGCATGTTCCCCGCGAGCGAGATATGGGCCGCGACCACCGTTCCGAGGCCGCCAGAGGCACGAGAGATCTCCTCGAGGCCGATCGCGTAGGAGTGATAGTCGAGCCCCGCGCCGCCGTACTTCTCGGGGAACGGCATCCCCATGAGCCCGAGTTCGGCCATCTCGCTCACGAGATCGCGGGGAAACTCGTCGTCGTGGTCGATCTCGCTTGCGACGGGAACGACCTCCTCGTCGACGAACTCGGCGACCATATCCCGAATCTGTGCCTGTTCGGCCGAGAGTGTAAAGTCCATACATGGGCCAACGGGCGGGTCATCCTTTACTGTTAGCGCCCGAAAACGACCACCTCGAGCGGGTTTATTTCGGTTTCCGGTCACCATCCCGATCGTACGGAGAGGGAAGAATCGAGGGGACGGTCGGCGTCGAAGAGACGTTACGATCGGAGCCGGCAACATCTATCGACCGCACGAGGACCGATACCACCGTTTCACCCGGTTTCAAAACTATTAGGCTCGGCCTCGAACAAGGGGCGGGTATGAAACAACGGTTCATCGAGGCAGCCCGAGGCGGGCGGACCGACCGGCCACCGGTATGGATGATGCGACAGGCCGGCCGGTACCTCCCCGAGTATCGCGAGCTGCGGGCGGAGTACTCCTTTCTCGAGGCGATTTCGACGCCCGAGCTCGCCGCCGAGATCACGCTCCAGCCCTGGGAGCGGTTCCAGCCCGACGGAATCGTCATGTACTCCGACATTCTGACCGTCCTCGAGCCGCTGGACTTCGCCTATCACCTCGAGTCGGGCGTCGGCCCGGTCGTCGAGAACCCCGTCGAGTCGCCGGCCGACACCGACCGACCGCGCGGCGACGTCCGCGAGGAACTGTGGTACGTCGGCGACCTCCTCGAGCGGCTCTCGTCGGAACTGGGCGAGGAGGCGGCTGTCCTCGGTTTCGCCGGTGGGCCGTTCACGCTCGGTGCCTACGCGTGTGAGGGGACGCCCTCGCGGACGTTCATGGAAATCCGACGCCTCCGCGCAGAGCACCCGGAGGCGTTCCGACGGCTGCTGCGTGCCTTTACCGACGTGCTCGTCGACTACGTCACCTATCAGGTCGAGGCGGGCGCGGACGCGCTCCAGCTGTTCGATACCTACGCTGGACTGCTCTCGCCGGCGGACTACCGCGAGTTCCTCCTCCCGCTTCACCAGGAAATCCTCGAGGCCGTCGACGTCCCGACGATCGTCTTCGCCAGGAACATGGGGGCCAACCTCGAGTTGCTGGCCGAGAGCGGCGCCGACGTGGTCGCGCTGGACTGGACGGTCGATATCGCCGAGGCTCGCGAGACGCTCGCGGCGGTCGGCGACGTCGCGATTCAGGGGAACCTCGATCCGGCGCTGCTCTACGGCGATCCAGAGGACGTTCGCGAGCGGACCCGCGAGGTCATCGATGCTGCCGGCGACGAGGGGCACATCCTCAATCTCGGTCACGGAGTCGATCGAAACACGCCGGTCGAGAACGTCGCTGCCTTCTTCGAGACGGCGAAAAACGCGTCGCAGTAAGACGATTTCCTACTGCTGGGGCGGTAGCCCCGCGTTCAGACAGTACGTCCCCGGCTCGTCGCGACACTGACACGGCCGGAGGTTGTAGTACGACGGCTCGAGTCCGGACACGAACGGTTCGGCGAGATCCGAAAGCAGTTCCCCAAAGCGCGGATCATCGTGTGGCACCGGGACGCGGTGGAGCTCGAGACCAACTTCTTCGGCGTCCTCACGGAGGTCGACGTCGAGTTCGACCAGCGTCTCGGACTGTTCGTGCATGAAGCTCATCGGTTCCACGATGACGCGCTCGGCCGCGTC
Source organism: Natrialba sp. INN-245 (assembly GCF_009807105.1). Classification (NCBI taxonomy): domain Archaea; kingdom Methanobacteriati; phylum Methanobacteriota; class Halobacteria; order Halobacteriales; family Natrialbaceae; genus Natrialba; species Natrialba sp. INN-245. The sequence goes on from NZ_WUBV01000017.1 coordinate 23,583, forward strand.
GGTACGGCCCAGTTCTTCGACGACGTCTTCGGTCTCGGGCTCGGTCCAGTCGATATCCCGATTCGAGTGGTTCTGATAGCCGATCTCGTAGTCGTCGAGCTCGAGGAGTCGGCCGATCGCCTCGGCGTGTTCCTCGACGTACTGGTCGTACCGGCTGCCTTCCTCGAGGTATTTCGTCGGCGTGCCGTGAGCGGAGAAGACGAACACGGTATCGGGATCGTTCGGATCGAGTCCCTCTTCGTCGAGGAACTCCCTGATTCCGTCGGCTCTGAGCCGGTTGTAGATCGGTGAGCGATGCCAGCCGGTCAGCGACTGGAACTCGGGCTCGTAGCCGTCGACATCGTCGATCGACGACTCGAGCGAGTCGATCGACGAGACCGTCGTCGACGGCCCACAGAGCGGGTAGATCGGAACCGCGAGCACCCTGTCGACGTCGTCGTCCGCGAGTTCCGCGGCGACGTCGGGAATCAACGGCTCCATGAACTGCATCGCGCGGTAGACGGTCACGTCGTCGTGGCCACGCGTCGCCAGTTCCTCCTCGAGAGCGGCCGCCTGGGCGTCGGCTTGCTCTTGCAGCGGCGAGCCGCCGATCTCCTCGTACTCTTCCATCAGGCTTGGCAGTCGGCGCTTGGCGAGTTCGCGAGAGCGCTCCCACGCCGCCTCGTCCGACTCGACGTCCTCGAGCGAGGCGTTGTCGTAGAAGATGCGCGTGAGGTACTCGAGGACGACGTCACGGTCGGGCGTCGCTGGTTCGCCGAAGTTCAGCAGAACGATCCCTGTTTCCATACGAGGGGCTGAGGACGCGACTGGTATAGATACTTCGGAGCCGGAACGAAACCGGGGTTCGGCCGAATCGGTTCCCCTGCTCCGTACCCCTTACTCGCCGCCCGCGAGCGTGTCTGCGAGACGGGTGCCGTTTCGGATCCGACCGGGAATCCCCGCGCGGCCGACGTAGTTCGCACAGAGGTGGATTCCGTCAGGTAACTCGAGGTCGTCCATCGCCGTCCACGAGTGGTCGTACGCTGGCATACCGGGCGTCCAGACGTGGACGTCGAGGGGCGTCGCGTCCGCGCCGGTGATGTGCTCGAACTCAGTCGCTGCGACGGTGGCGAGTTCGTCGTCGCTGGCGTCGGTCAGGTCGGGGTACCGTCCAGGATCGATGTAGCAGGTGAACACCCCATCGCGATCGAGGAAACTCGCGTTCCAGGTGAGGCCGCTGATCTGACTCGGCTCCGTCGACGGCACGAGGGCCCCGATCCCCTCGCGGTCGAACGCCGACTCGAGGAACACGACCGCGATCGGGTTGTAGTTGAATCGGTCGAGCGTCGCTGCGAGCGGCGAGTCGACTGACTCGAGGAGGTCGGCACTCGTTCCGGCGGGCGTGGTCAGGACGACGTCGTCGACGACAGCGGTGTCGTTCTCGGTGACGAGTTCGAAGCCGTCCTCGCGCTCGCAGTTCCGTATTTCCGTGACCGGCGTCTCGAGGCAGATCGAACCCCTGTGGACCTCGTACAGTCGTCTGGGGAGTTCGCCCAGCCCGTCGTCGAACGTACACATCGGCGGCGTCTCGCTGCCGGAGAGTAGCTTTCGAACGATCCAGAGGAGGATGCTGCCGTCGATCCCCCGCTTCTCGAGGACGCGGCCGAGCGAGTACTGCATCGGCATCTCATGGGTCTCGGTTCCGTACAGACCGCTGTACAGCGGGCCGAAGAAGCGACGGGCGGCCTGCGGGCCGAACTTGCGGACGAGAAACTCGTCGACAGTTTCCCCCGGCCGTGCTGGGTCGGTGAACGGCTCCTTCAGGATCCGGAGTTTTCCGCGCAGGCTGAGCAGGTTCGTGGTCAGCGCCTCGCGGACGGACAGCGGCACGACGCGCAACTCGCCGTCGTAGTAGAGATAGAGCGGCTGGTCGTCGTCGCCGAACCGAAGCTGGTCGCGAAGCTCGAGGTCATCGATGAGGGAGTCGATGCCAGGGGTCAGCCGAAGCCGCTGTGGCCCCAGTTCGACGACGCGACCGTCGACGCGGCGGCTTCGCATGATCCCACCTGGCTCGTCGCGGGCTTCGTACGCGAGAACGTCCTCGCCTCGGTTCTCGAGTTCGTGAACGACCGTCAGTCCGGAGATCCCGGCACCGACGACGCCGACGGTCATCTCGGATCACCGGTCGGTCGACGAAAACCAACAGAAGCGACAGCGGCGACACCGGATGGGTGGATCCCGTTTACGGTCATTCGTACTGTCGCGAGTCTTTGCCCTACTGGTTCCTAAAGGAGTCGAATTGCGTATCGGGACGCTCGAGTCGTACCGCTCGGTACTGGGCCCCTTCGTCTTCCCCTGTCCGTCAGTGCCGGTGTACCCGCCTCAGAGGTCGTGGTCGCGCCAACAGATCGGGATAGCAATCCGTATAAGTCGTCTCACACGAGCGCATAATTTTAGCGATCAATTCAGCGAGCGGAACATTACGCCGCGACCACGATATTTTTCTGGGAAGCCCCCAAAGTAGCATCGAGTAGATGACCACCGGCCAGCCCGAATTCACAACCGACGCCGACCTAGAGTGGTGTTACGACGCGGTACACGGCGTTTCGCGGACCTTCTCGATTACGATCGATCGGCTCGAGGAGCCGATGGCGAGACACATCTGTATCGGATATCTTCTCTGTCGTGTCGCGGACACTATCGAGGACGCGGGACACATCCCCCCGGGGGACCAGACCGACCTGCTCGAGACGTACGACCGACTGCTCGATCCCGACGCGGATCAGTCGGTCGAGACGTTCATGGACGACGTCAAGCCCTGGATCCCCAGGGGCGAGGCACGCACCGACGACTGGGAGGTCGTCGCTCACACGCCGCGGGTCCTGCGCACGTTCGAATCCCTCGAGGAGGAGCCCCGCGAGATCATGCGCGAACCGGTTCGCGAACTCGTCGACGGGATGGCCATGTTTACCGACCGCTACGCCGACGAGGGCGGACTGCGTCTACAGACTCTCGACGAACTCGAGGAGTACTGTTGGTACGCCGCCGGCACCGTCGGAACGCTCATCACTGGCCTCGTCGCTCGCGGGGCCTCTCCCGAGCGTGCCGAGGAGATGCGTGCGAACGCCCGCTCGTTCGCGTTGCTCTTGCAACTCGTGAACATCGCCAAAGACGTCGACTCCGATTACCACGAGGAGAACAACGTCTACCTCCCCGCCGAGTGGCTCGCAGAGGAAGACGTCGACATCGAACGCGTCACCCACGAGGAAAACCACAGCGGCGTCACGAACGTCATCCGCCGCGTGACCGGACGCGCCGAGACCTATCTCGACGACGCACAGCGCTATCTCGAGGTCGTCCCGGAGCAACACGGGAACCGCCTCTCCGCGTGGGCGATTCCCTACCTGCTCGCGGTCGGAACGATGCGCGAACTCCGGGAGCGACCGGAGGACGTCGTCCGCGAAGGTGACGTGAAAGTCCCTCGAGCGGAGGTGTACGCGCTCCTCCAGCAGTTCGAGGAGGGAGTCTCACGCCACCGACTTGCCGACCTTCGAAACGAGATGGCAGAGGAACCGCTCCATCAGTGAGTCCGGAGTCTCGTCACGTCGGTCGCTACCATCCGTCTTCCACGTCAGTCGCTATCACTCGTACTCGTAGAATCCGCGTCCGGTCTTTTTGCCGAGATCACCGGCTTCGACCTTCCGTTTGAGGAGGTAGGCGGGTTTGTACCGGTCCCCGAGTTCTTCGTACAGGGTCTCGGAGGCGTGCAAGCAGACGTCGAGTCCGATGTGATCGGCGAGCGTAAGCGGCCCCATCGGGACGTTCGTTCCGAGTTCCATGCCAGCGTCGATATCCGCCTTCGAGGCGACGCCCTCGTCGTAGACCCGGATCCCCTCGTTGATCCACGGCATCAGAATTCGGTTTGTGACGAAGCCGGGTTTGTCGTCCGACTCCCAGGTCGTCTTCTCGAGGTCGGCGGCGATCTCGTGGGCGAGGTCGATCGTCGCGTCGGTCGTCCGCTCGCCGACGACGACCTCGACGCCCTCCATTAGCGGGACGGGATTCATGAAGTGGAGTCCGATCACCCGCTCGGGCCGGTCGAGGTCGGACGCGATCGACGTGATCGAGAGCGTACTCGTGTTCGTCGCGAGCATCACATCCGAATCGCAGACGGCCTCGAGGTCGGCGAAGACGTCTTTTTTGACCTCGAGATCCTCCAGTACGGCTTCGAGTATTAGATCACAATCCGCGAACGCGTCGACGTCGGTCGTGCCGTCGATTCGCTCGCGAATCGTCTCCGGTTTCTCCTCGAGTACCCCCTTCGTGGCGAGGCGCTCGAGGCTGTCCTCGATGGTCTCGAAACCGCTCTCGACGAGTTCGGATTCGACGTCGCACAGGACGACGTCGAAGTCGTGAGTGGCGGCGACCTGTGCGATTCCGCTGCCCATCGTTCCCGCGCCGACGACGCCGATCCGATCGATTCGCTCTCGAACCATACGGTCGAGTTCCGCAGTCACGTCCGTAAACGTACTGGAGACTGTCGGATTCCGAACTCGGAACGACTCTCGATCGATGGGGCCGATCCGAACCCGTCGGGAAATTCCCCGGAACGGGGTCTCGAGGATAAGTTTCAAGACCGGAGGGTGAGAGATACCGGTAATTGGTGACGCGCGTGAACGACGAACAGGTCGTTGGTAATCCCGACGAGGCCGAACGAACGCCCGGCGGCTCCGAGATCAAATCTGACGAACGGGAGGCCCTCGAGGCGGCTGGTATCGATCCCGCCGCGGTCGCGGCCAAGGAGTGTTCGTATCGGACACTGTTGGATGACGGCGTCGACGAGTCGACCGCGGATACGCTTCGAAGGCGCTTTTCACTCCCGTGGTCGTTCCAGACGGACGGCGACCTGGATCGCCGGTCGGACGAAGTGCGCGGACTCGGCGAGGCCGAACGCGCCTGGGTCGCGGCGAGTGAGGACGACGGGTGGCAGGCGTTCGACCACGCGAAGTCTCGTGCCATCGAATCGGCGGACGAGGAGGAGACGGAACGACCGTGGCCACGTCCGACGCCGGTTCGGGCGGTCGCAGGCGTCGGCCCCGACGACGCGGAGGAACTCGCCGAGGCCGGGATCATCTCGGCAGAGCGGTTGGCGACGATCAGCGCCGCGGAAGTCGCTCGTCTTCTCGATCTCGACGTCCTCCACGTTCGAACGTGGCGGTACAACGCACGCGAACTGATCGAGTAGTCGAGCCCCCATCGTCTGCGAGTAGCGAAACTCCCGTACTGGTTTGCCGGAGGCCGACGGTATTCGACCGTGAACCCGTTCACCGACAGAGACTTACCCGGGAGAAGTGTACGTTGTATCGATACGCATGTGTAACCGGTTCGAGAGCTGTTCGAACGACGGGACGTATCAACTCGTCCTCGAGAACCGGAACACCGGCATGGAGGTCGTCGAGTACTACTGCAAGGCTCACCTCGTTTTGCGGGTCTGGGAGGTCGAACGTGACGACGCACTCGACGTTCGTGACGCACGATCGCTCTGTGCGACGTCGGAGGGCGACGACACGGCGTCGCCGGTCGAGCCGTCGATCGATTCCACGGGAGCCGGCGAGTGACCCGCACCGGGATGGCACGCTCCCGCGGAGCGCCCGCTCGTACGGAGTGCTGTGTCGACGTATCGGTGCGACCGCGACCCGTTCTGCGATCACGCCGGAACTGACTGACGCCAGACCGTCTCACGCTACGTGCTCCACGCCTCGAACGATCGGTAGATCTCCTTCGAGAGGTAGCGCTCACTCGAGTCGGGAAAGACGGTGACCACCGTCTCGTGAGGCGTCTCGAGTTCGCCATCGGCGATCGAGCGGGCGACCCGTTTCGCGGCGACGCTCGCGGCGGCAGCACTCGAGGCGACGAGGAGTCCCTCCTCGCGGGCGAGCCGTCGGAGTTCGTCGTGTGCCTCCCGGTCCGAAACCGAATAAACGGCGTCGACGAGGCCGGGATCGAACAGTTCGTTGGTGTCGGTGTCGTGGGTGCCGATCCCCTCGATTTTGTACTCGCCTTCCTCGCGGTCGTCACCGAGGAGTTCGCCGTAGAGCGATCCGTCGGGTTCGACGGCACCGACGTGAGTGTCGTCGTGGACCTCGAGGGCGTAGCGAGCGAGTCCCATGAGCGTCCCTGCGGTGCCACAGCCGGCGACGACCGCGCCGACCTCACCGTCGAGTGCGTCGTAGATTTCGGGGGCGGTCGTCTCGTAGTGGGCTTCGGTGTTCAACGGGTTCGAAAACTGCTGGGGAACGACGGCGTCGTCGAGCTCCGCGGCCAACTCGTGGGCGCGATCGATCGCTCCCCCCATACCGGCGTCGGTCGGCGTGTTGATGATCTCGGCCCCCAGTGCGTCCATCAGCTGTTGTTTTTCGACGCTGAACCGCTCGGGGACGACGAAGATGGCCTCGAGCCCGAGTTGCTGGGCGGCAATCGCGAGGCCGATCCCCGTGTTGCCCGCGGTCGGTTCGATAACGGTACCGCCCGGAGAGATTTCCTCGCGCTCGAGCATTCGCTCGAGCATGTACCGGCCGATTCGGTCTTTGACGCTCGCGCCCGGATTGAACGACTCGAGTTTCGCGTATATGCGGACTTCGTCGGGACCGTCGTGAACGCGGACGAGCGGCGTCCGTCCGATCGTCTCGAGTACCGAATCCAACGGTCGCTCGTGAGTCGTCATCGTCCTGGCAAATGTTGCCACTATTGTTAGCTCTTGCTGTTGTCTTCGACGGCCGGGAGCACAGAATCGATCCGTCCGAGCAGATGACGGCGGGGCGTGAGTCCGGTAGTTAGCCGACAGCGAGAAGGCGAGTCGGCGACGAGGGCGATCACGCGACAGTAACCGGCAGAATCCGCTGTCGACGAGAGCCGACGGCAGCCGGATAGACGACTATCGCGTCGTTCCTGGTGTTACTCCGCAGAAGTGGCTGTTTCCGCGTCCGATTCCTCCGTGCTCTCACCTTCGGCTTCCGTGATAGCGGCGTCGCCTTCGTCGTCGGGTTCGGCCTCGAGTTCGGCCTCGTCGATCGCGGCGTCGGCGAGGATCTGTTCGCCGTCGAGACCCTGTTCTTCGGCGATTGCGACCAACAGCGCCCGCTGTTCGGTGAGCTGATGATCGAGCCGTTTGACCGTCTCGTGGGTGTCGTCCATCTCCTCTTCCAGTCCGATGATCCGCTTTTGGAGTTGCTGTACCTGCTTGTACATCGCCTCGGCTCGATCCGAGAGTCCCTGGATCTTCTTTGCGGTGCTTCCGAGTCCCATGTTCGACAGAAGTATCGGGCGGCTAATGGGCCTTTTCCTCGTCCGCGCTGTCGTGGTATCGAGCACCAGTAGTACAGTTCCACCCGTCGGCCGATGGGTGAACCCGAACGACGGCCATCGGTTTCACCAATCAGCTCGGGGTTAGACCGCCGCTATCCGCCGTCGTCGTTGTCGTTCGCCGACCGATCGGAGTCGGTCGGCTCCCCCTCGAGGACGGGTTCGGTCGCCTGGACGATATCCGAAGACGGCTGAACGCCGACTTCGTGCCACCGCTTGTCGCCGGCTTCATCGACGACGATCGTCGCCGGATAGCCGACGACGCCATAGCTGGCAGCGAGACTCGGAGAGGAGTCGTACCCCACGTACCAGTTTCCGCCCAGATCGGCCCACCACTCCCGAAGGTCGGCTTCCGGCATGGTTTCGGGAGTCTGGTAGGTGATCGAGAGGACGGTCACTCGGTCGCCGTCTCGCTCGAGGAGCGCCTCGCGTGCCTCGGCGAGGTGGGGCATCTGTGCCTGACAGTTTCCACAGCCAGTGACGAAGAACATCGCGACGGTGACGCCGTCGTTCGGGACGGTAACGGTGCCGGCGTCGCTTCCACGGGCGTCGATCGTGCTGATCTCCGGCGGACCCTGATCGTCTTCGTCCGGTTCATCGTCGTCCGACGATCGATCCTCACCACCGAACGTCGGCACACCCCACCGGACGACACCGCCTCCAGCTGCGAGTACACCGATACTCGCGGTGCCGGCGACGAGTTCTCGTCGCTTCATCGTGGATTTCTCCCTGGTTTTGGGGCCCAATTGGCGTTCGGAGAAGACGCCCGTGACACGACGCCATCGACGGAAACGTCTCGGCCGGCGTGCCGATTCGCGTGGTGGGCGGCTCGATCGACCCGCGGCCGATCCGGTGGGCCAGACCAGTTGCCGTGTCGGTCCCCGCTCATACGACATCCTTCGTGACGAGCTACAAAGACTTCACTGGTACGAGAGGCGAACGGGTCGTTCGCGAGCGGTTCGATCGTGAGTTCCGACACACTAGTCGTCGGAACCGGGCCGCGACGGTCTGTTTCGAACGTAGCGATTCGATGGACAGTCGTAGCGGACTCGATGACGGGTGATAATGGGGACGGAGCCATGGAGCGTGTGACAGGGATCCACGGCTCCGTGTAACCGTACGCAATCCAAAACTAAAAGCACACCACACGATCGCGCAGTGCGAGATGCGCCGTCGTAATTCAGTAACGGCGTATCGGATCGACGTATCGGTCGAGATCTGAGGAAAGCCACCGCCGTCGCCGAGACGGCGACTTTTTTACGTTTCGGCCCCGAACCTCGACCGATTCACTGTGGTCGTCGTCACTGCGCTTGCGGGTATCGTCTTCGGTCTCGCTCTCGCCTCACCACCGGGACCGATGAACGCGATCATCGCCGAGGAGAGCGTGCTTCGCGGATGGTCTTCCGGGTTTCGTGCCGGTCTCGGCGCGATGCTCGCCGACGTCCTCTTTTTCGTGCTCGCACTCGCCGGCGTCGTCGCCGTCGTCGATTCGTACCCTGCAGTTCGGCCGCTCCTCTACGTGGTCGGCGGCGTCCTTATGCTGTACTTCGCCGTTGGCGCTTTCGCCGAGGCCAGATCCGCTACGTCGTTTACCGACGCCGGCTCCGCCGACTCGACCGGCTTCAGAAAGACGTTCGTCCTCTCGCTGTCGAACCCGTATCAGATCGGCTTCTGGCTCACCGTCGGCGTCGGCCTCCTCGAGCCAGGACACCTCGATGTCCTGGCGTACGCACCCGCCGTCGGCGACCTCCTCGAGGGGACACTGGTCGTCCAGACCGGATCCCCGACGCTCCTGGTCGGGTTCTTCGCGGGGATCGCCGTCTGGATCGTCGCCTACCCCGCCGCGCTGGTCTCGGCGGGGCGCCGCGTCGACGCGTTCGCACCGGCGGTCGCCGCGCTCAGCGGGGTCGTACTGGTCGGATTCGGACTCGTGTTCCTCGCGATGGGTGCGGTTCGACTCGTGTGATACGGAGACGTCCGCGGTTATCTGTCCGAGTCGTCACTCGAGTCGTCCGCTTCGCCGGTCGATCGATTCGAATCGGTCACCTCGTCCCACCCGGACGACACCTCCCAGGTTGACGGACCGCTCCAGGTCTCCGATCCATCGCCGTCGGTGCCCGACCTGTCGGATCGCGTCTCGCCAGGGTCGTCCGTTCGGCCAGACGAATCCGTCGACCACTGCGAACCGCCGTCGGTTCCGTCCGTTCGATCGCTGCCCCACGTGGAGTCGTCGCTACTCGTACCGTCGGTGCGGCGGCGGCCGGCGTGGCCGTCGTGAGTGCGACCGCCTGTCGAAGTCCCGCGGTCCGACCGAACCGCGCGGCGTTGGTCCGGGATCAGATCGAGGCTCCCGTCGGTGTCGCCGAGGATCAACAGCGCGTAGTACCGGACGTAGCTTCGAACCGGCGCTTCGACGAACGACCTGATGTAGAGGTAGACGAGGTAGGCGACGATCCCCGCTACGCCGACGAGAATCGCGAGGCTCTGGTCGCCGTCCAGTAACATCATCGACGGAAGGCCGAACACGAGCAGGCCGATCATCGAGACGAAAAAGCCGACGATGGCGAACACCACCCACAGACAGAATCCGATCACCCACGCGACCGCGAGAAACGCAGCGGTCCCGCCGACGTTCGACCGAATCGTCGCTGCGACGGTTCGCCAGGCCCCGATCGGCCCGCGATCCTCGAGAGCCATTACGGGAACGACGAACGCCGTCGTCAGCGTGTAGACGACCCACAACACGACGTACCCGAAAACGCCGACGAAGAGAATCGAAAGGATGAGGGGAAGCGCGAGATCACCGATCTCACCGACGTCGCCGAACACAAGCGCCAGGAGAACCGGGGTCGCGATCGCCAGAAGCAACGCGGTCCACAACGCCGCACGGAACAACACCAGCCACAGTCCGTGTCGAAGGTTCGCGCGAGCGTACCGGCGAACGTGAATCGCCTCCGAGCGCAGCGACTCGAGAAAGACGAACTCGAAGAGTGCGGAGAGATATCTGAACAGGACGAAGGCGGCGAGCCCGATGGCTCCGAGCAGGTACTCGATCGGAATCCCCATCGGCCCCTCGGCGGAGTAGATCGCCATCGTCGGATCGACGTCGAACAGCTGCGAGCCGAGCTCGATACCGCTGATGAGAAGAACGACCAGTGCGATCTTGAGCCATCCGATCGCACTGAGCGAACTGAGATACCGTTTCGTGACGTCGAAGGCGTCACTCAGATTGTCCCCGGCATACATGTTGGGTATCGAACTAGTGCCTGCCTGCAAGTACTTTCTGATACTCCGTCAGGTCACGGTACCGACACGCCAGCCAGGAGCGAACCGCTCAGTCGAAACAACATAGGCGGAGACGCTCGAACCGGGGCAACCGTGAGCGTCGACTGAGTGGCCGAAGCGTTAGCCCATAGCGGCGATCTCGTCCTCGAGCCACTCGCGGAACCACTTGACGCGTTTGAGCCGCTGGTGGGCGATGCTCTCGGCGGTATCGCTTCGAACGCGCGAGGCCGCGTCGTAGCCGCGCTCGAGGACGCGGTCGATCATCTCGTCTGCGTCCATGTGGGTCCGTGCCTCGTAGCCCATCCGCAACAACATCAACGCGGTACCGTTGGCGCCGATCTTGTCGAGCAGATCGGCCTCGATGAGACACTGCGTCTCGAGTGCGAGATCGTTCAGGTTGCCCTGGTAGGAGTGGTGTTCGATCGCCTGACACACCTGGTCGATGAACGACTCGGGGTACTCCGAACGCGACTCGAGGTACTCGCGGGCGACGCGAGCGCCAGCCTCGGCGTGGAGCTCCTGGTCGGCCTCGAGTTTGGCGACGTCGTGAAAGAGCGCGGCGACACGGGTGACGTCGGCGTCGGCACCTTCTTTCCGGGCGATCTCTTCGGCGAGATCGACCACGTTGAGGATGTGGTTGTGCCGATACTCCGCGGAGTGCCACGGGTACCACCGCATGCGGCCGCCTTCTTCTTCTTTCCCGACGCTCGCCGCAAGGTACTCGAAGACGAACGCTTTCATCTCCTCGAACTCGGTATCGGGTACCCTGTTTTCTTTTATTTCGACGCCCACGAGAGATCCCTCCGCAATAGACGAACGATAGTCATTGACTGATTGTTCGGTAGTTTCGCTCTTTAGCCTTTGGTTCGGTATACCGACGGAGTCGATGACTGTCAATACATCTAACAGTCTCCGTCGGTTCATCGGTTTCGACGGTGAAAACATGTTTTCACGGACCTGGAGTTCCGTTAGAGTCAAAGAGACGGCCGTAAAACTGTGTGTATGAGCAACGATCAGGGAGCGATCAGGTGTCTCGTCGCGAAGGTGGGACTCGACGGCCACGATCGGGGGGCTCACGTGGTCGCCCGCGCCTTCCGCGACGCTGGGTTCGAAGTCATCTACTCCGGACTGCACAAGGCGCCCGACGAAATCGTTCAGGCGGCAGTTCAAGAGGACGTCGACGTCCTCGGTATCTCCATTCTCTCGGGTGCACACGACACGCTCGTCCCGAAAGTCATGAACGGCCTCGAAGAGTACGACGCCAAATCCGACACGCTGGTCCTGGTTGGCGGTGTCATCCCCGAGGAGGATCGAGACGACCTCTACGACGAGGGCGTCGCGGCCATCTTCGGCCCGGGAACGTCGATCGAGGAAACCGTCGAGTTCGTCCGCACGAACGCACCCGAACGATGAATTCGGACGACGACGCGTTGCTCGAGAATCTCCTCGCAGGGAAGCATCGGGCGCTGGCTCGCGTCATCTCGAGAATCGAGGACCGATCGACCGGCTATCGGGAGCTGGTCTCCGAACTCTACGCACACACCGGGGGTGCCGACGTGATCGGGATCACCGGAAGCCCCGGCGCAGGGAAGTCGACGCTCGTCGACAAACTCGCCGAGACCTACCGTGAGCGGGGTGAGACGGTCGGTATCGTCGCTATCGATCCCTCCTCGCCGTTTACCGGCGGGGCCGTCCTCGGCGACCGGATTCGGATGGCCTCGACGGTCGGCGACATGGACGTCTTCGTCCGCTCGATGAGCGCCCGCGGGACCCTCGGCGGACTCTCGACCGCGACCGCCGACGCCGTCAAGGCGATGGACGCGTTCGGCAAGGACAAGATCATCATCGAAACCGTCGGCGCGGGCCAAAACGAGATCGACGTCGTCCGTACTGCGGATACGGTTGCCGTCCTCGTCCCGCCCGGTTCGGGCGACGAAATTCAGACGCTCAAAGCCGGCATCCTCGAGATCGCAGACGTGTTCGTCGTCAACAAAGCCGACCGTGACGGTGCCGACCGGACCGTCCAGGAACTGCGCGAGATGATCAGCCTCGACGACGGCGGCCAGGGTCACGGCTCCGATCCATCGGGCCACCACGGTCCCGGTACCGGCGGCGGCCACGGAACCGACACCGACTCGAGCACTGCCGTGGACGACGGAACAGTCGAGGAGTGGACGCCCCCGATCGTCGAAACTATCGCCACGACGGGCGACGGGATCGACGCGCTCGTCGACGAACTCTCTGCCCATCGGACCTACCTCGTGGAGTCGGGTGAACGCGCTACGAAGGCCCGAAACCGCTACGCGGAAGAGATTCGAACCCTCCTCAGAGAGGACGTGCACGCGATACTCGAGGACGAACTCGAGCGCGCCGGCGGGACCGACGAACTCGCCGACGCCGTCCGTCGCGGCGAGACCGACCCGTACACCATCGCGAACGAACTGCTCGATCCCGTCGAACGCTGTCTCGAGGAACTCGACGTCGAGGGTTCAGGCGAGCCGTGAGCGTCGGCTATGCCGGGCGCGAGACGAGGTCGTCAACGCCGTTTTCGATCGGTCGACCGTACATCTAAGAGCGTCGCCGACGAACAGCCGTCGTATGAAAGTTCGAACGCTTCTCGGCGCAGCCGCTGGTGCCGTCGGCGCTGCCGTGGTCGGAAACCGCCTTCTCGCGAAACGCGCAGGCGACCTCGAGAACCCGCTTCCCGGCGTCGAACGGACGTTCCGATGGCGCGGGATCGAGGTGCGCTACACCGTCGCCGGCGACCCCGACGATCAGGATGTGCTCTTGCTCCACGGAATCCACGCCGGTGCGAGCAGCAACGAGTTCGAACCAGTCTTCGAACGGCTCGCCGAACATTACCACGTCGTCGCAGTCGATCTCCCGGGATTCGCCCGGTCGGAGCGGCCGCCACTCGTCTACTCGCCGACGCTGTATGCGGAGTTCGTCCGGGATTTTGCGGCGGACGTCACCGACGACCCCGTCGTCGTCGCCTCGTCGCTGACCGGCTCGTTCGCAGCCGATGCCGCGGGCGAAACCGACGTGACCGCACTCGTGTTGATCTGCCCGACCGACGAGACCGCGCCGGAACGGCCGTGGCTTCGCACCCTCGTTCGGACGCCGATAGTCGGCACGACGGTCTACAACCTGCTCGCGAGCAAACCTTCGATACGGTACTTCTACGACCGGGACGGCTACTACGATTCCGCAGCAATCGACGACACCGAAGTCGCCTACGCCTGGAAGGGCGCTCATCAGCCGGGTTCCCGGTACGCGCCTGCCTCCTTCGTCGCCGGAACGCTCGACCCCGACGTCGACCTCGCTACCAAACTGGCCGAACTCGAGGTCCCGACGACGCTCGTCTGGGGTCGGGACGCCGAACTCGTTCCCCTGCGTGAGGGTCGGGACCTCGCGGAGGCCGCCGACCTCGAGCTGGTCGTCATCGATTACGCGACGCAACTTCCACACGCCGAACACCCCGAGACGTTCGCCGAGTATCTGAGCGCGGAGCTGACGAGCGCCGAAACCGACGTCGGAGAGTAACTGCCGTCTCGCGTTACACCGGCTCGAGGCCGAGAACGCGCTCGTCGGTCGTCTCGGAGATCGTAACTTCGGGCTCTACCTCGAGTCCGTTCTCGACGGCGTCGGGGTCGAGACCGACGACCTGACCGGTGATTCTCACCGGTCCGAAGTTCGCGATCGCCGTCGCGTACGGTGCGTCTTCCTCGAACGCAGGGGTCGGAACGTGTGTGACGGTGAACGTCTCGATCTCTCCGGTTTCGGGGAGATCGACACGTTCGAGGTCCGTCGAACCGCAGTCCACACAGACCCGTCGCGGTGGCAGTGATCCGTGCCCGTTCGGACACTCGAGGTAGAACGCGTTGCCGTCCTCGACGGCGTCGAGCCACTCGTCGTAGCCGGCGTCCTGTACGCCACGCTCGTCGCTCATGCGACCACCTCCAGTACGTGAACGGTCGCACTGGCGACCGTGCCACCCGCATTGTGGGCGAGGCCAGTAGTCGCGTCCTCGACGTGCTCGCTGTTCGGGTGTTCTCCCGCGAGCAACGACGCCACCTCCGCGATCTGTGAGGCACCGGTCGCGCCCACCGGGTGGCCTTTCGCTTTCAGGCCACCCGAGAGGTTGATCGGCGTCTCGCCGTCCGCGGTCGTCCGACCGTCTCGAGCGGCCGAGATGCCTTCGCCCACTCCCTCGATGTCGAGGGCTTCGATGGCCAGCACCTCGGCGATCGTAAAGCAGTCGTGGACCTCCGCGACGTCGATATCGCCTGCGCCGACGCCGGCGTCGGCGTACGCTTCCTCGCCCGCTTTGCGGGCTGCCGGCGAACGAGCCAGGTGTTCGCGGTCGTGAAGCGCCAGCCGGTCGCCCCCTTGCCCCGTTCCGGTGATCGCGACCGGAGCGTCGAGGTCGTTTTCCTCCGCGTACGCCTCACTCGTCAACACGAGTGCAGCGGCGCCGTCCGAGATCGGACAGGAGTCGTACAGACCGAGCGGCGTCGACACCCACGGCGCCTCGAGGGCGTCTTCGACGGTGATCGCGCTTCGGTACTGGGCCTTCTCGTTCGGCAGGGCGTTCTCGTGGTTTTTGACCGCGACGTGTGCAAGATCCTCCCGATCGCCGCCGAACTTCGAGAAGTACGCCTTGGCCATCAGCGCGTATGCACCCGGGAACGTCATCCCAGCCCGGACCTCCCAGAGGTCGTCGGCGGCGATCGCAAGCGCCTCCGTCGCGCCCGCGGTCCCGAGGTTTGTCATCCGCTCGGCGCCTCCCACGAGGACGACGTCCGCTTCTCCGTTTCGAATCCGATAGACGGCGTCCCTGACTGCGACGCCGCTTGAGGCACACGCTGACTCGTATCTGGTTGCCGGCGCACGGACACCCGCAGCTTCGGCCATCAGGGGTCCCTGGTGGCCCTGGTGTTCCGCGAGCTCGCCCATGAAATTCCCGTAGAAGACGGCGTCGACGTCGTCTCTGGGGACGCCGCTGTCTTCGAATGCCGCGATGCTCGCTTCGGCGAAGAGGTCCCGCCCGGTCCGTTCGGGAACGTTTCCGAACGGGGTAATCCCCGTTCCTACAACGCGTACGTTACTCATACACAGAGGTAACGTCCCGATCGGTTAATACTCCGTGGTTAATATCTCCAGGGTTTCGGTCCACCAGTACGTCATCCACGGGTCACGATAGGATGATGCGGACAGAACTGTTCGAAGACCGATCGCTCTCCTGGGGCCGTCATCGTTGGGGACTCCGCGAGTTCGGAACCGACACCTCACTGACTTCTCCGACAGTACGACCCACGCGTTTATCATCGAACGGCCGTCACGTCCAGTATGGATCCAGCGGAATTCGATATCGACGTTCTCGCGGAACTGACAGAAACGAGTGGCGTCCCCGGCTACGAGGATCGTATCCGCGACCTCGTCGTCGACCACCTAGAGGAGAGCGTCGACCGCGTCCGAACCGACGCGATGGGAAACGTCGTCGGAACACTCGAGGGGAGTTCCGAGTACGCCGTCGCCGTCGCCGCCCACATGGACGAGATCGGCTTCATGGTTCGTCACGTCCGCGGAAAAGACGACGGCTTCGGCTTTCTCGAACTCGACGCACTCGGCGGCTGGGACGCCCGCGTGCTGAAAGCCCAGCGGGTGACGGTACACACCGAAGACGGCGATCTTCCAGGGGTCATCGGCTCGCCGCCACCCCACACCTTAGACGAGGAGGAGCGCGAGAAGACTCCCGACGTCGAGGACGTCTTCGTCGACGTCGGTCTTCCGACCGAGGAACTCGAGGAGCGCGTCTCACCGGGCGACCTCGTGACGATGGATCAGACGACCGAACGCGTCGGCGAGATGGTCACTGGCAAGGCACTCGACGATCGGGTCTGTCTGTTCGCGATGCTCGAGGCTGCCGACCGACTCGAGAGGCCCGACGCGACGATCCACTTCTGTGCGACCGTCCAGGAGGAAGTCGGTCTCCGCGGCGCGCGGGCGCTCGGCGTCGACGTCGATCCCGACCTCGCGATCGCACTCGACGTCACCGTCGCCAACGACGTCCCCGGCTTCGACGCGGGAGAACACGTCACGAAACTGGGGGAGGGAGCCGCGATCAAGCTCAAAGACTCGAGTGTCATCACGAACCCGAAGGTCCACCGGCGGATGAAAGCCGTCGCCGAAGGAGAGGAGATCGACTACCAACTCGAGATCCTGCCCGCCGGCGGCACCGACACGGCGGGGTTCCAACGTACGGCAGGTGCAAAGCCGGTCGGCGCGATCTCCGTTCCGACGCGGTATCTCCACACCGTTACTGAGGCCGCCCACGTCGACGACATCGCCGCGACGATCGACCTCCTCGAGGCGTTTCTCGAGACCGAAAACGGCGAACACGACTATACCCTGTAGGTCGTCGTCGGGAACGTCTGGATCGTCCTGCCGGGATCGCCAGACTCGCTCTCAGCGAAACAGCTCGAGGACGGTCAGCGTCTCGAAGGGGAACGACTCGTCGGCGACGGCGGCCGCGCTGAACCCTTCTTCGCCTGCGCGCTCGACGACCGCCTCGACGCCGGTGAGACTGCTGACGAGCAGGTAGACCGACCCGTCCGGCGCGAGCACGCGTCCGACGTCCGCGAGGAACGGATCGATCACTGCACGGCCGTCCTCGCCCCCCGAGAGCGCACGTTCCATCCAGTCGTCCCACTCGTTGTCCGGCTCCGTCGGGAGATACGGCGGGTTGAACAACACGGCGTCAAACGCTCCGTCGGCGAACGGCGAAACGAGATTCGCCCGAACGGTCTCGACGCCGCCGCCAGCAGCCTGGCGAACGGCGTGTGGGTTGATGTCGGCTGCGACCACTCGAGCCTCCGTCTCGTCGGCGACGCGACCGGCGACGTAGCCGGACCCGGTCCCGACCTCGAGGACGAGCGATCGCTCACCGTCGTCGCCGCCCTCGCCGTCCCTGTCTCGTTCCTCTACGAGACGAGAGCAGGCCGTCCCGGCGAGCAGTTCCGAATCCTCCGCCGGCTGGTAGACGTCCGTCTCGAGGCCCCGTCTCGAGGCGAGGTCAGTCATCGTTCCTCCGTTCCGTCATCCGGTACTCGGTTCCATCGGTGGTCTGATCGTCGGCTATCTCTCCGTCGTCCGGTCTCGTTCCGTCGGTTTCGTTGACGTCCGTCGGTTCGGTGTGTTCGTCGATCCGAACGTCGGTTCCGGGTCGACTCGAGAGTTCGCGTTGAGGGAACGGGATGCCGATCCCCTGGCTTGCGAACTCGCGTTTGATACCGTTGATCGCGGCGGTTCGGGCGCGCCACCGGCGCTTCGAACTCGGCCGATCGATCCAGAAGCGAACGCCCAGAACGACCGCCGAGTCGCCGAACTCCTTCGTGACGACCTGGGCCCCCGGCGCCGAGAGAGAGTACTCGAGGTCGGCGATGACCGACTTGGCGACCTCGGTCGCTCGTTCGACGTCGTCCTCGTAGTCGACGCCGACGTCGATCTCGATCCGAAGTCGGCCGCGTTTCGATCGGTTCGTCACCATACTCGAGGAGATGACGTCGTTGGGGACCATGACGTACTCGCCGTCGAACGACCGGATGCGGGTGTTGACGATCGAGATGTCGGTGACGATTCCCTCCCTGTCCTCGACTTCGATCCAGTCGCCGATCTCGAACGGTCGGTCGAACATCAGAACGAAACCCGCGAGGACGGTCCCCAGAGTCTGTCTGGCGGCCATCCCGACGACGATCCCCAGAAACCCGGCCCCGACGAGCAGGCCACCCAGATCATCGATCCAGACGCCGAGAACGACGACGAGCGAGACCGACCAGATGATCACCTGCGCGATCCGGTGACTGATCTCGCGTTGGTGGGCAGTCACTGCCGAGGCCGATCCGAGCAGTTCGTCGATCACCCGCTTGACGAACCGTCTGAAGATGAGCGTCCCGACGATCAGGATGAACGAGACGATCGCTCGAGCCAGAATCTCGCCACCGAGGTCGAGTTCTGCGTACCCCTCACGGATCGTATCCGCCTGATCCCAGACGCCGACGACGACGATCAGGGTGAGCAGGAACGTCGTCGTAAGCACCGCGGTCGAGATAACGTCGCCGTACAGCGGTTTAGTTCGATCGCTGATCGTCGCCTGCAGCCGACTGTACGAGAGCAAAACGATCAACAGGGTACCAACTGCTGCGACGGTAGCGGCGAGTTTCAGCTCCGTCGGCTCGACGGTTTCTGCCAACCACTCGAGCATCGCCAGTACCTCTGACATAGTGAACGTTGCCTCTCGGCCTGTCGTCCGCCCAGCTTTGAGTATCCGTCGGTCGGTGATGCTACTCGACCACTGCCGGAAGCAGACTGCTAGCCGTCGGTTTCGGGCTCACCAACCTCGAGTGCGAGACCCGCAAGTTGCGCGAACGCCGTCGGCGACATCGCGTCGGCGCGCTTTCGAAGCACGTCCTCGTCGGCCGCCTCGACGACCGCCTCCGGTTCCTCGAGTCCGGAGATGTGGGCCGTATTCCGGATCGCGTTGCGGATCGTCTTCCGGCGCTGGGTAAACAGCGCCTTGACGAACCGGAGGAAGAACTCCTCGTCGGCGACCTCGTAGGCCGGCTCACGAGGCACTGCCCGAACGACGGCGCTCTGGACGGCCGGCGGCGGCGAAAACGCTTCCTTCGGGATCGACTCGACGATTTCGACGTCCGCGTAGTGCTGGGTCGACACCGACAGCCGGCCGTACGCCGAGGTGCCCGGTTCGGCGACCATTCGCTCGGCGAACTCCTGTTGGTACATCAATACCAGTGGTCGCTTCTCTGGGAGGAGCCGAAAGGTAATCTCACTCGAGACGCCGTAGGGCAGATTCGAGACGGACGCGGTGAACTCGGGCAACTCGACCGAGAGCGCGTCGCCCTCGATCACCGTCAGCCGACCTTCGTCGACCTCCTCGGCGAACTCCTCGCGTAGAAACGCCGCGAGATCGCGGTCGCGTTCGACGACCGTCACCTGGCCGTCGTCTCCCGCTTTCGCGAGCAGTCGGTCGGTCAGCCCACCGGTGCCGCCGCCGACCTCGAGAAGGTGGCCGATCTCCGCATCGTCGGATAGATAGGTCGGGAGCCGATCCAGGACGCGATCGTCGACGAGAAAGTGCTGGTCTCGATCCGGATCGCCGCGGACGCCCGCCCTCGCGAGCAGTCGATCGGGGTCTCTCATTACCCGCGGTTGAGCGCCAACGCGGGTAAACGCACCGTCTCCGTCCGATCGCGAGTGGGTGACGAAAATCAGTACCGAAGCCCGTTCGTACGAACTGTCGCGGCCGATCACAGACCGGCGAGCGATCGACCGGCGATCAGTATCACAGACCGTATCAGGCAGTTCCCTGCCGAACGTACGTCACCGGACAGGGCGCGTTGAGCATCACCTGCTGGGCGGTGCTACCGAACACCGCCTTCCCGGTCGGCGACCGTCGCCGACCGCCGACGATGACGTTGTCCGCGTCGACTTCGTCCGCGAGGGAGACGATCTCGTCGGCCTGATCGCCAACGATACCACGGATCTCGACGTCGACGCTCGCCGCCTCGAGTTCCTCGGCGATCTCGCCGACCGGTTCGGTCTCCTGTGCCAGCGACTCCGGCGGGACACCTCCTTGCTCGAGATCGAGCCCCATCCGATCGATGGCGTCGTGGTAGCTCTGGACTTCGTCTTCGTACTCGTCGGCTGAGATGACGTGTGCGAGAACGACTGTCGCACCGGTCGGCTTGGCGACGTCGATCGTCTGTTGTGTCAGCTCTTCGAACCGGTCGCCGTCGCCTGAACCCACCGCGAGTAGAACGGTTTCGATCATCACTCTCCGTTCAGTTCCAACGGGCTTAAATGTAATGTGAGCGGAGATTCCGCCTCTCGTATCGACCGGGTGGTACTCCGCTCGCGCTGTCGGCGTCATGTCCGGCAGTCGCATACGGTTTCCTGTCCGTCAGTGCCGGCGCACCCGTGACCCGTGGACGGATGTGCCGGTCCATCGGGACAGCAATCCGTATCAGTCGTTGCTCTGGCCGACGAACGTCTGGTATTTGAGATCGTCGTCGCGAAGCTCTTCGAGAATGCGTTCGACGAGGATCTCGTCGGGGTCGTGGAGCCCCGAGACGCGCTCGGAAAGCTCGTCGAAGCTCTCGAACGGTTTGCGTTTTCGTTCGTCGAGGATACCGTTTCGGAGTTTCTTCCCGATACCCGGTAACAGATTCAGCTGGTGGAGCCGCAGGGTGATCGGCTGTGCCTCGTTGTAGAAGTCGACGAACCGCCCCTCGTTCTCGTCGACGACGTCCTGGACGACGTACTCGAGCTCCGATCGGGCCCCCGAAGAGAGGTCGTCGTACTCCACGCGGTGGCTCTCGGTGACGACGCCGCGTTCGTCGGCCGGTTCGACGATCACTTCGTTTCCGATCGTCAACCGCTCGTCCTCGTCGAATGCAACCTGGTAGAGTTCGAAGCTCTCGACGTCGAGTGCGTACCCTGCCGGTGATTTCTCGTACTGGGGTCGTCCGTCGTCCGACAGACCGTGTGCGAGGTAATCCAACACGACTGCGCGCCGAACGTCCGTCCCGTCGCTGTCGGCTTCGCTCATTGTCAGTTGATACGGCGAGGCCATACTTAAATAGTCGGCTCGCTCTCATCTCCACGCGAGACTCGCGGTCCGTTCAGGCGTAGCGGGCGACGACGTTGAGAATTTCCTCGAGTTCGTCGCCGGACAGCGAGTACCGCTGTTGGGCGTAGACGGACCGCAGTTCGTCCCGATTGCGCGGCAGGAGGTTCGCGATCTTGTACGCCGACGGTTCGTCGACCTTCTCTAGGTCCTGCAGGTCGTCGACGAGCTGTTGGGCCTCTGCCGGCTCGAGGACGGCAAAGCGGTTCGCGTGTTCGATCGCGCGCGCGAGTTCGTACGGCAACTCCCGGTCCTCGTCCAGTGCG
Organism: Natrialba sp. INN-245; assembly: GCF_009807105.1. NCBI lineage: Archaea > Methanobacteriati > Methanobacteriota > Halobacteria > Halobacteriales > Natrialbaceae > Natrialba > Natrialba sp. INN-245. The sequence goes on from NZ_WUBV01000017.1 coordinate 45,180, forward strand.
CGTTCGGCTTCGATGTCGGCGAGTAGCTCCTTCGTCTCCGAAACCGTGAGGAACTCCTCGTCGACGGTCTGCTTGAAGATCGTCATCCGTTCTCAGACGCGGTCTTCGGAGCGGTCCTGGGCGCGCAGGTGGGCCGCAGTGACGATCAGCGTTTTCTCCTTGCCGCCGTCGTTGATGCTGACTTTGAACGCGTTCCCCTGTTTGCCGACAACTTCGCCGGTTCGGCCGTCGAAACGGGGGTGGAACCGACCCTTGTGTACGCTCGGGTCGATCTTGAGGTGGACGTTCTCACCTTCTTCATACTCCTGAATCGCACGCTGTGGCGGGGACGAACCCCGATCTCGAGGATCATTCGAGAGTTTCTTCCGGGTTCCCTGCCGAGGTCCACTAGAGTTGGGCATAGTCGTACGACCCTCTTACTTGGTGATGGTTATAAAACGCACGTTCCGCGTTCGCCAGTCTCTGCTCGGGACGGTCGCTCTTTCATCCTTCGTCATCTTACAGGCCGCACGACGGCCGTCGACGGTCACGTCGTAGACGGTGTTCCGTTCTCAAACCCGGAACCGCTCCTGTACGTCGTAGTCGTCGAACGTCGATTCGAGTGCGGTTCGAAGCGTGGATTCCGTCGTCATGAGTGTCTCGTCGCGTTACGTGCGACGAACGGCTATCGCCCGACTCGAACTGCCGAACCACGGCTATAGCCGAGAAAATCCAGACGATTGTGTGACGTACGTCGGCTTCAAACTGTTGCTTTTTTCGCCACGAACGCTGTTCGGATCGTCTTTAGCTACGATGCACCGTCGAGTCGATACTCGAACCCAGGGCAAACGTAACGTGTATCGGCGCTCTCGGTCCGTGTATGGACGAGTTGGACGGCGGCCGCGACCGAGAGGAGCACCACGACCAGCACGGCGACTACCGGATCGAAACCCGATCGATCCATGCCGGCCAAGAGCCAGACCCCAAGACCGGTGCATTGATGACGCCCATCCACGCCAACTCGACGTACGAACAGGACGCGCCGGGCGACCACCGCGGCTACGAGTACTCCCGGACCGGAAATCCGACGCGGACGGACCTCGAGGAGAACCTCGCGAGCCTCGAGAACGCAGACTACGGCCGCGCGTTCTCGAGCGGGATGGCCTCGATCAACACGGTACTCAACCTGCTTTCCGCGGGCGATCACGTCGTCACCGGCAACGACATCTACGGCGGCACCCACCGCATCTTCACCCAGGTCTACGAGGAGTACGACCTCGAGTTTTCGTTCGTCGACATGACCGACCTCGAGGCGATCGAGGACGCCTTCCGCCCCGAAACTGAGTTACTGTGGCTTGAGACGCCGACGAATCCGCTCATGTCGATCGTGGATATCGAGGGTGCGGCCGAAATCGCCAACGCGAACGACGCGCTCTGTGCGATCGACAACACGTTCGCGACGCCGTACCTCCAGCGCCCCCTCGAGCTGGGTGCCGACATCGTCTCTCACTCGCTGACGAAGTACCTCGGCGGTCACTCCGACGTCGTCGGCGGGGCGCTCCTGACGAACGACGCCGACCTCGACGAGAGCTTTGGCTTCTATCAGAACGCCGTCGGCGCGACGCCCGGCCCCTTCGAGTGCTTTCTCGTCCTCCGTGGGACGAAGACCCTCCCGGTACGGATGGATCGTCACTGCGAGAACGCTCGCGGGCTCGCCGAGTGGCTCGAGGGTCATCCCGACGTCGACCGCGTCTACTATCCAGGTCTCGAGTCGCACCCGGGCAACGAGATCGCCCGCGAGCAGATGGACGACTTCGGCGGCATGCTGAGTTTCGAACTGGACGCAAGCTTAGAGGAGGCAAGCGAGGTCGTCTCGAGTACCGAGGTGTTCACCCTCGCCGAGAGCCTGGGCGGCGTCGAGAGCCTGATCGAACAGCCCGCGCCGATGACCCACGCGGCCATTCCGCGAGAAGAGCGACTCGAGGCTGGCCTGCGTGATGGGCTGATCCGCGTCTCCGTCGGGATCGAACACGTCGACGACCTGATCGCGGACCTCGAGTCGGCGATCGACGTCGTGCTCTCGTAACCGGTCTGCGGAACGACCGATCAGCTTCCACGGCGGGCAACGTGAGATCGGAGTATCGTCTCGAACCCGTCGAGGTACGACTCGACGCCGATACTCGAGAACTCGCCGTCGAACCGTTCGGCCTCCCGGTACTCCGAGCGCCAGCGCTCGAGAAGCGAGGCTTCGACCCCTGATTCGTCGATCGCACGAACGACGGATTCGACGTTCGTCTCCGTGGGATTTCGTTCGATACGCTCGAGGTCGTCGGTCGAGACGACCCCGGTCTCGAGTGCGCGAACCACGATTCCGGAACTGTAGTCCTGTTCGCCGAGTTCGCGCTCCCAGGAGGAGATCCAGTTGCTGATCCGTGCCATCCGCTGGGTTCGCCAACACAGACGCCGCAGCGATGCGAGTTCACAGCCGTCGAACGACGATGCGGCGGCGAGATCGATGTCTGCGTAGACGAACACGAGCATGTTGTGGACGTCGTACGCCCAGAGTTCACGCTCCGTGCCGAGAGTGGGGTACCGATTGAGCAGGGAGGAGTACTCGACGCCCGAAACTGACTGCTCGAGATCGAACTGGAGGCGCTCCGCGAACTCGTCGGCTCGAGGGAGACCCTCGTAGAGCGTCCGAAACCCGTCCCAGAGGTCGATCGCGAACCGAATCCGGTTGCCGTCGACGTCAGGGTGGTCCGGGTTCGCACGCCTCCGTTCGAACGGGACGTTCGCCAACTCCTCGAACGTCGCCCGGTCGCCGTAGCGCTCTGCGACGTCGTCGACCACCGTGATGTAGATCGACGCGAGCAGTTTCGCGTTCCGGACGCGACGAACTGACCCGGGATCGACACAGGAGAGCGTGATTCCGGGGAACACCCGGTACAGCCACTGCCAGAGTTCCCTGTCCCTATCATCGACGATCCGTTCGTACCGTTCGACGTGTGTTTCGACGTCCGCGGGAAACGTCTACTCTCGGACGTCGGCAACGGGATCGGTGTCTTCCTCGAGTGCCGAGAACGAGTTTGTTCCGTGCATGGCTTTTCTGAACGATCTGGGACGGTAATCGTATTTGAATCTGCGTCTCGGTCGACAGTATCGGCGATGTGGTCTGGATAGTCAGTGGCTACTATACGCACTCGGTGCGAACGGTGACGTATGCCAGACCGAGAGGATCCGGGTGTCCACGTCCTTCCGCTCTCCGTCGAACACGGTGGGCGTGAGTTGACGGTGTCGCCCACGGCAGTCGAGACCGAACGCGGACTGGTGTTGATCGACGTCGGGCCACGAGGTGCAGTCGGCTCTCTTACAGTCCACCTCGAGAGCCTCGGATACGAACTCGCGGACGTCTGGTTGGTCGTCCTCACGCACCACGACGCCGATCACGCAGGCGCGCTCGCGGAGCTCCTCGAGCGGACCGACGCGGCCGTCGCGACTCACCGGGCGGAAGCGCCGTTCGTGACCGGCGAGCGCGATCCGTTGAAAGGAAGCGCGGACGGTGACCGGTACCCGCCGGCATCCGTCGACCTCGAACTCGTCGGCGGCGTTCGAATTCCGACGCTCGCCGGGCCGATGGAGATCCTCGAGACCCCCGGTCACACGCCCGGACACGTCTCGTGTTACTTCTCGAACGGGGCGCTCCTGGTCGCTGGGGACGCGCTCGTCGCCGACGGTGACGAACCACTCTCGGGCCCAAAACCCGAGTACACGCCCGAGATGGACCGAGCGCTCGAGTCGGTCGCCGAACTCGCAACGCTCGACGTCGAGCACACGGTGTGCTACCACGGCGGCTACATCGATCGTGGCTCGGATCGGATCCGGGAGATCTCCGAGCGCGCGAGCGAATAGACGGGCCGTACACTTCTCGAAACCGCCGAACACGGATTTACCGATCCCGAGCGGTTCGTAGTACTCGATAACATCTGTCGTGGCCGACACACCGCCCGGACGGAAGCTGCGTCCCAACTGGATGACAATCCGACTCGGTTCTTCTCCGATCCGTTCGGATCGGTCGCATCCGGTCGCGACCGTTCGCCCAGGTCGTCCGGTTGGCACCCGAAGCGGAATTCTCATCGGCCTCGAGTGACAACGTTCACTAATGCGAATCGAACTCCGCGTCTGCCAGCACTGTCTCGAGGGCGACCACGGCAGCGGTCACCACAAAACCGCGCTGTTACAGGACATGGTCAACTGTGCCGAGCGGATCAAGGAGTACAAGGACGTCATCGACCTCGATGCGGTCCACATTCGGCGGGTTCGAGACGACGAGCCCGGCAAACCCGAGGCGCTACCGGTCGTCGCGGCGACGATCCAGAACGACCAGATCGTCCTCAACGATACGCAACTCGTCGCCGAGGGACAGGACGGCAACATGCTCCTGTACGCGCATCCGAACGACATTCTGACCGTCCTCGCAGGCAACGTCGACGAGATCAGCAAAGCCGTCCCCGGAGACGTCACCGTCGACCTGTCGGAACCGGGCGCGAAGATCGTCTCAGAGGCGAACCTCGGTGCCAATCGGAACCCGGACGGATAACGTAGCTCGCCCTATTCGTGAAACGTTCGCACGGATGAGATCCGCCGCGAGGGTGAATCGCCCACGAAGACACTCCAGGGACGACTCGAGTCGATCCCGAACGCCCGACTCACCTCGGCATCTCCTGTTATGTCCCGTCGACGATCGACGCCGATGCTCGAGACACGGTACGTCGACGGGGAGGACGGTTATGCTCCGGCGTCGATTCGGCGGTACAACACGAGCGAACAGCAGAACGCGACGGCGACGGACCCCGCGAGCAGGCCGAACGCGAGTCGGTAGCCGAACTCGGTGTAGGCGACGGTTCCCCCGACGGTGTCGCCCGTCCGGTACGCGTCGAGTATGACGCCGATCAGGGTCGGAAGGACGGTCGCGCCGACGAAGCCCGCGCCGTTGACTGTGGCTGTCGCGACGCCGCTTGCACCCGCCGGATACCGTTCTTTGACGATCGACAGCGAGAGCATGACGGCTCCGATCAGGAATCCAGAGACGAAGTACGCGACGCCGACGGCGGGAAGCGGCGGACGACCGAACGCGGGAACGATCGAGAGCACGAGGACGAACAGTCCTAACCCGGCGACGAGCGGGAGCGTCCGCTGTCCGAGCCGATCCGAGATCCAGCCGACGGTCGGCGCGCCGAGGAGCATCCCGATCGAGCCGAGGAGTGTAAAGTAGGATGCCGTCGTCACCTCGAGGTCGTAGACGACGACGAGATAGGGAACGCCCCACAGCCCGATCAGCGTCAGGATCGTCCCGTTGCCGGCGAAGAAGATCATCGACAACAGCCACTGGTCGGGATCACGGGCCAGCCGACGCAGGTACTGACCGGTCTCCGCGAGGGTGATCGACGGCTGTTCTGGCACGCCCTCGATCGGCTCGAGGCCGGCGTCGGTCGGAGAGTTCCGCGCCAGGACGTACACGCCGGCGGAGCCGAGAAAGCCGACGATCGCGAGTCCGAAGACGGTCGGCCGCCAGCCGAACGAGTCGACGGTGATCGCGAGCGGCGTGGTTGCGAGGATGGCACCGAGGCCCGCGACACCGGCGGTCAACCCCGTCATCGTCGCGAACTCGCCCGCCCGATACCAGTTCGCACAGAACCGGAGGATGGAGACGAAGATGACGCCGCTTCCGAGACCGATCAGCGCCCGAGAGGCAAGTGCGAGCACGTAGCCGTCGCTGACGGCGAAGCCGATCGCGCCGACGCTCAGCACGACGCCGCCGATCGACCCAACGTGGCGCGGCCCGACCCGATCCGCGAGCACACCGGTCGGGATCTGAATCGCCGCGTAGATCAGGAAAAACGACGCGTGAAGCGTTCCGAGCTGGGCCGCTGTCGTGGCGAAATCCGCCGTCAGCCGCTCGGAGAGGACGGCCGTCGAGAGTCGGTGAAGATTGACGAGCAAGAAGACGACCGCGAGCGCTCCCCATGCGAGCCACCGACGCTTTCGCGGGTCCGACAGCGCGTTCACGCTCGAGTCGTTTCCCGTTCGCGACAGTAAGAATTGTGATCGGATCGGGGAGTCCAGGTTCGGTGTGCCCGAACAGTCCACTCGGAGAGATCGATCAGCTCACTCCCGGTTCGGCCGCGATGACACGTAACGAGCGCAAACTCACCCGTTCACAACCACGGAGTACAGACTGGAAGCGGTGTACCTCGAGCGGTGAAAAACGGCTATCCGATCAGATACGGCCGACGTTCTCGACGCCGACGCTCTCGACACCCTCGACACCCGTGAAGTTCTCTTCGACGGTTTCGGTTCCGCCGGAGCCGTCGGGGACGATCACGGTGGGGTAGAGCGCGACGAGACCGAACGCGACTTCCTCGCGTTCGACGCCGTTGATCTTTGCTCCCTCGGGAAGCGAACTCTCCAGGCGTTCCTGGAGCGCGTCGAGGTCGATCTCGGGGCTGTTCGGCATGACCTTGATTTTGGCAGCTACTTTTCCCATAGTAATCGTCTCACGGACCCATGAATCCGCAGTCGGGGCACTCATAGAGGTTGCTCTGCTTGCGGCACTTGGCACAGCGGTAGATCTGGGCCCCACAGTCGGGACACTTGAACGCGGCGGCGTTCGTTCCGGCGATATTGATCCCACAGGAGACGCAGGATCGCGTCCCTTGGTCGTCGGTCGTACTCATACTCCTCCCTTTCCGCCCGTCGTTTTTAACCGTTGTCTTTTGCGAGCTCTCGACGCCGGCACCGCCGGCGAGCCGATATGTCTCGAGACGGCCGTTGACTCTGGGTTCAGGGTGTTTTCTGAGCCAGAAAACACCCTTATAGGTATTTTATCTCCCGTTCGAAATGTGTGGGTGCGGCCCACCACGTCGGTGAAGCGCCGGTCGCCGATCGGGCCGTGCCTCTGACACTTCTGTCGTGGATCGAGTGATACGGCAATGATCCGCATCAGTCATCGCAGACTGATGAGGAGCCAGGAGTACCGACCGTGTTTGTACTATCGGTGAGCCGAGTGGCGTTCGAAGCCGGAACTCAACATTCAAGCGGTCCGCCACCGTACACCGACCGAATGCGCCTCGACGACTACATCGAGGAACTCGAGCCCGACGAGGAGGCCGAGCGCCGCCGCCTCGCGAAGGAGAAGTCCTACGCGATTACGGACCACTTGGCGGACTTCGAGCGCCGGTTCGACGACGCGCTCTCGGGCGATACCCTCGTCGGCTCGACGTCGCCGTCGATCTTCGTCGGGCGATCGAACTATCCCGACATCCCCGTCGGATTGCTCTCGCCAGTCGGCGACGAGGAGGCCGCCGAGGAGTACGTCACGGATGGAAACTGGTATCGTCAGGGGTACGCCATCGACGACGTCCTCCAGCGCAGAACCGGACTGTTGAACTCGAGCAAGCGTGCGAACGTCGACTCACCGGGGATCGCGAGTCGACTCACACCCTCCGTTCACGACACCTGGGGCGGCTTCGTCGGCGTTCAGCGGGAGGTCGCCATCGCGGACCGGCCGGTCGACCTCGAGATCGGTCTGGACGACAAACCCGACCTCGGACTTGAGGCGGGAACGGACGTCGCGACCCCGCGTGGCCCCCGCGCCAATGCGCGCAACGCCGAACTGCGGGAGAATCCGTACGTTCCGAAGCCCATCAAAAAGACCTTAGAGGACGACGACTGGCAGGCCCGGGGGGCGATGACCTACCTCTACCGGCGGGGGTTCGACGTCTACGAGATCAACTCGATCCTCTCTGCGGGCGCGCTGGGCGAGGCGAAACAGCGACGACTCGTTCCGACGCGGTGGTCGATCACGGCGGTCGACGACACCATCGGGCAGTTCCTCCGGGGGCGCATCCGGAACGAGCCCAGCGTCGACGAGGTACAGGTGTGGGCGAACGAGTATATGGGGAATCGGTACTGGGTGATCCTCGCCCCCGGGCGCTGGGAGTTCGAACTCGTCGAGATGAAAGCGCCGGGGAGCATCTGGAATCCGGATCCCCACGACGACGTCTGGATGGCCAGCGCCAGCGAGGGCTACGAGGGACGCTCGAGCTACGTCGAGGAGACCGCTGGCGCGTACTACGCCGCCCGCCTCGGCGTCCTCGAGTACCTCGAGTCGGTCGGTCGGCAGGCGAAGTGTCTCGTCTTACGTGAGGTGAGCGACGACTACTGGGCACCCGTCGGCGTCTGGCAGGTCCGCGAGAGCGTCCGAAACGCCTTCGAGGGGGAGTACGGTGAAGCCGAAACCTTCCACGACGCCGTCTCGGAGGTGACGACACAGCTTCCGGTTTCGCACGCACGCTTGCGCCGGAAGTCGGAACTGGCCGCCGGCTTGCAGTCGAGTCTGGACGCGTTCGCTCGCTCGAACGAGCCGTGATCGGGTCATCATATCGTCCAAATTCGGGCGATGGCTGTGGCGGTATCGGTCGGCGCACTCGAGGAAAACGCCTTTAATCGATCGGCGCCGAGCCACCTTATGGCGCTCCCACCCGATCTCATCACGCTTCTGGCAGCGCTGTTCATGCTCTTTGGCGTTCCGCTGATCCTGTTCTCGATCGTCCTGCTGTACACCGGCTACGTGCGCTACGACGCCGAACAGTATCTCGAGGAACTCGAGGCTGAAGCGGAGGAAAGGGTCGACGAACACGGGGACGAGGGCGTTCCTGAGTCGAACGACCAGTAGATCGGACGGATCGACGTTCGTCAGTTCTCGCGGAACCGAAACGCTATCTGTCGGCTCCGTCACAATCGTCCGCGAGTTGTGGTCGGGCCGGCCGTCGACCGGTACCGACTAACAGTAAACCGTATCAATCGGTTGCGCTCGGCGAGCTGTCCTCGGCGAGTGGTTCTCCCGTCTTGACCGGTCGGTCGGATTCGGTGTCGGCCGCTGTGAAGTCGTATCGGCTAAAGACGTTCAGACCCGCTTTGAACACCGCGAGCAGGACGGGGCCGAGAAACAGCCCCATGATTCCAAGCAGATAGATCCCGCCGATGACGCCGACGATGACGACGGCCGGATGGAGCCCCGAGTCTCGGTCGACGAAGATCGCTCGCAGATAGTTGTCGACGAGCGAGAGGACGGTGACGCCATAGAGGAACAACGCGAGGGCTGGCACCGGGCCACTGGTTATCGCGAGATAGCCCACCGCGGGTGCCCAGACGAGCCAGACGCCGACGGCTGGGAGAAACGCGACGACGGTCATGATGATCGTCCAGAACGCGACGTTCGGAACGCCGAGCAGGTACAGTCCGAGTCCGCCGAGAAGCCCTTCGACGATCGCGACGAGGACGTGACTCTTGATCACCGCCCAGGTGACGACGTTGATCTCCGCGAACAGCTCCTCGCGGACCTCCTCCTCGAGCGGGACGACCTCTCGGAGCCAGACGACGAACGTCTCGCCGTCGGCTAGCAGATAGTACAGGAGAAAGACGAAGACGATCAGTCCGAGCCCCATCTCGATGCTCGTGTTGACGAGATTGAGTAACTCGAGCAACGCGAGTTCGGCGGCGTTCGACAGCGACGAGTCGATCTCCGTGTGGACGGCCATTTCGAGTGCCTGAATCTGTTCGACCTCAAGGCCGAACTCGTCTCGAGCAATTTCGCGACCCCGTGTGACGAGGCTCGCCCCGTCGATGTCGCCGAGAAAGGAGGCGACCGTCTGGAGAACGATCAGCGAGACGAACAACAGTGGAACGACCGCTCCGACGACCGCAAGGATCGTCAGTGCAAGCGCAGCGATCTTCGAGCCCAGACGTGGCTCGAGACGTTCGTACGCGGGGAAGAGTACGAACGCTAGCAGTGCCGCGGCCAGCACGTACTGTAACAGCGGTGCGATCATCAGCGTCGCGATCGCACCGAGGACGACGAGCAGGAGGGCGAAGAAGGCGGTTCGGACGTCCATGCTCCGTTATCCCAGGGCGGATACGTAAACGTTGACAATTCCGCGAACCCGCCGATGGTGGAAACTCGAGGCGATAGATGGGGATCGGTTTGGGTGGTCTCGAGGATTCGAGAATAGACAGAACCTTACTCGCGCGTCTCGCGTTCGACCGAGTCGAACCGATCGAAGGCCTCCTCTGTGAGGTCGCCGGTGGTGTCGATAATCTCTGCCCAGGCCTCGTTATCGGGTGCAGTTCCGAGCAGGCGGGCGATGCGCATGATCGAGACGTGGTAGACGCGCTGTCGACCCGGTTCCTCCTGGTAAACGATCATGTTGCAGGGAAAGAGGCCGCCGATTCGCATCGTCTCGTCGAGCGCCCGGTCCGCGATTTCGGGGTTGCAGGCCCCGAGCACGTAGTAGGGGTCGCGATCGGCGTCGACTTTCTCGTTTAAGAGTTCGGAGGGTGAGAACTCGACCGGTATACCGAAGCCAACATCCTCACAGACCTCGCGGACGTGCTCGATCGCCTCCTCGTGGTCCATCTCGAGGACGGCCTGTTTCTCGCCGAAGGCGTCGGGATCGATCGTCTCGGGGTCGATCGGGAGACTCATACACGAGGGTTCGTCGTCCGGCGTCTTATACGGATTGCTGTACCGTGTTACCGCTGATACGGTCCGTTGTAGTTCTTTACCGGTGATCGCCGTCCCCGTCGGAGCGATCACCGGTAAAACGCTACAACGATCCGTATGAAACCACAGACCGGTCGCGGGCTCGGCGGAACCGATTGACAGTAACCCGTATATACTGCCGGTCGACGGTTCGGATCGATCGGTCCGAACGCGACGGTGATCACAGCGGGATCGGGAGCCACTCAAGGTATCGTAACGCGGCCGTGGGATCGAACAGCGGATCGTGCAGGACGAGCCAGTCGAGCAAGACGAGGCCGGCGCCGTGGGCGATCACCGACGGGAGGATGGAGTTCGATTTGTAGTCGACCGCGCCGAAGAGGACGTCAGTCGGCCCCGACAGCAGGAACTCGATCGGCGGCTTCGAGGAGTGGTGGATCATGTAGACGATAGGACTGATGAACACCGCCTTGAATCCGAGTTCCTTGACGCCAACACAGAGCAGTCCCCGGTAGTAGGTCTCAGTCGCCAACGCGAGCACGAACAGCTGGATCGCGTGTGGGACAAACCCGCCCGGTGCGGCGGAGGTCTCCCAGATCGGGTAAAACGCACGAATCGTCGGAAGCGTCGAACCCACGAGATAAAAAGGGAGAACGAACATCGAGAGCAAGACGGCGTTTCGGACCGCGATGCGGTTGACGTTCCAGCCGATGTGTCGTCCGTGAGTGAGTCCGAGCGCGAGCGGCCCGCCGATCATCAAGATCGATTCGAACACGACTCGACGATCGAGTTCGCCGGGGACCCAGTGCATCCAGACGATCGTCAGAACCGCGCCGGTCAGAAGCGACTTCTGTACCCAGGAAAGTCGATCGAACAGGTCACGAACGCCCTCGAGAACGCCCCCCTCGCTCTCGGTCGCCACGGCTGATTACTCGTCCGCGGTCGGAATCGGTCCGGTGCCGATGACCTCGCGGACGTGGGTTTCGAACTCCTGGTGGCGTTCGAAGTACGTCTCCTCGACCTCCTCGAGGATCGACGCCAACTCTCTCGGTCCGTCGGGCGTTCGGATCACGCTGTCCCCCTCGAGGCGATCGATCTCGCTTTTCTCCGTGGGCCAGCTCAGTCTCGAGGTGATCCGCGCGAGGGGCGCACCCTCGACGGGGGTGTGTTCTCCGAGTGAGACGGCGGGTTCCTCGTCCTCGTCGTCGCTCATGGCCGTCGGTTCGCGAGCGCGTCGATTCAAGGTTTCGCTTCCGACGGATCGGTCACGGCCGCTCGAAGACCGTCCGTCGTCACCACCACCGGTTCTCCAGCAGCCGATCGATCGCCTCGTCGATGGTCGACTCGTTGCGCGAGAACGTAAATCGGACCCAGTCGGCCTCGGCGTCGGGATCGGTGTAGAAGCTGCTGCCGGGAACCGGCGCGACGCCGGCCTCTCGAATGAGCCGATAACAGAACTCGAGGTCGGTCTCGTCGGTCGGGTAGCGAGTCATCACGTAGTAGGCGCCGTCGGGTTCGACGGGCTCGAGACCGGCCTCACGGAGACCCGAACAGAGCTGATCGCGACGCCGTTCGTACGAGTCGGAGAGTTCCTCGTAGTACGAGTTGGGGAGCGACAGCGCCTCGACGCCAGCGCGCTGGAACGGCGTCGGCGCGCAGATGCTCGTGTAGTCGTGGATCTTCCGGAGTTCCCGGGAGAGATACTCCGGTGCGAGACAGAACCCGATCCGCCAGCCGGTGACGCTGAACGTCTTCGACATGCCCGTACAGACGACGGTTCGCTCGGCGAGGTCGCCGATCTCGACCGGGCTGACATAGTCGTCCGTGTAGACGATGTGCTCGTAGATTTCGTCGGTGAGGACGATCAGGTCGTGCTCGAAGACGATCTCCTCGATCCGCTCGAGTTCCTCGCGGGTAAAGACCTTCCCGGTCGGGTTCATCGGCGTGTTGAGTACGAGGATTCGTGCCCGCTCCGCGGCTTGGGCCAGCGCGTCGTAATCGGGCGCTAAGCCCTCGGTCATGTCCAGCGGGATCGGATTCGCGCCGGCGAACTGGCTCGCGGGGATGTAGCTCTCGTAGACGGGTTCGAAGTAGATCACCTCGTCACCGGGGCCCGCGAGTGCGAGCATCGTCGACATGATCGCCTCGCTGGTCCCGTTGGTGATGGTTACCTCCGTCTCGGGATCGTATTCGATCCCCTTCCACTCGGCGTAGCGCTCGGAGACCGCCTCCCGGAGTTCGGGCAGCCCCCAGGTGATGGTGTACTGACTGTCGGTGTCGATCGCCTCCTTCGCGGCGCGTTTGATCTCCGGGGGCGTCTCGTCCTCGTCGGGGATGCCCTGTGAGAGGTTGATCGCGCCCCGGTCGATCGCCTCGCGGGTCATCTCGCGGATGACCGATTCGGCGACGCCAGTGGTCCGGCCGGTGCCGACGACGCCGTCGGGAAGTCCGCCGTTGTGTGGTGTGTCCATGATCTGTGCTCACTCCGCGAACGCGCGCTCGAGCAACGTTACGAGGAGATACGCCGCGAGCCGTTGGGTTCCTTCGGTCGAATCGTATCGCGGCGAGACCTCCATCAGATCGGCACCGGAAACGGCGTCGTGTGCGCCGAGGACCTCCATCGTCTCGAGAGCTTGCTGTGCGGAGAGCCCGCCGGGGATCGGCGTTCCAGTTCCCGGTGCGACGCTGGGGTCGACCGCGTCGATGTCGAAGCTGACGTAAACCGCGTCGGTACCGTCGGCCGCGGCCTCGACGGCGTCGGAGACGACGTCGCCGATTCCACGATCTTCGACCTCGCGCATCGTGTAGAGATTGAGACCGGTTTCGTCGGCGAACTCGAAGAAGTCGGGGGATTCGTAGCCACGGATCCCGACCTGGCTGACGTTCTCGTAGTCGACGTATGGAGTGTCGGCGATCTGGGCCGTACTCGAGCCGTGGAACTCGGTGCCGAAGACGGGGCTCTCCGAGACGGTGTCGGTGTGGGCGTCGATCTGGACGAAGCCGACGCTGTCGTATCCCCTGCCTTCGGCGAAGCCGCGGACCGAGGGGAACGTACAGTAGTGGTCGCCACCGAGCAGGACCGGGAACGTCTGTGCGGCGAGCGCGGCGACGTGGGCAGTGATGCTCTCGGCGGTGGTCTCGTGGTCCATCGGGAAGACGGGAACGTCGCCGCAGTCGGCGACCTCGAGGTTCCCGAAGTCGACGTTCTTCCCGGTCTGCATGTTCGTGAGTCCGCCCTTGTAGTCGGAGATGTAGGCCCACCAGCCGCTGGCCTCCCGGATCGCCGCCGGACCGTACCGGGCGCCCGGCCGATTGGAAACCGCGCCGTCGTAGGGGACGCCGACGACCGCCGCGTCGACGTCGTCGACGTCGTCGAATGCGCGTTCCTCGCCTTTGAGGAACCGATCGAAGCCGGCGTACGCGAGTTCGACGTCAGCGCCGGTCACCGACTCGCGAAACGCCCCGGCTCGATCGCGCTCACGCATTCGTCTCGACCTCCGCCTCGAGCGCCGCTTCGAGCGACTCCACCGCTCGCTCGAGCTGGTCCCGCGTGATCGTCAATGGCGGCTGGAACCGCAAGATGTTGCCGTAGTAGCCGCCGACGCCGATGACGATTCCCTCTTCACGCAGGCGTTTCGAGACGGCCTTCGCGAGGTGGTCGTCCGGGGCCGCCGCGACGCCGAGTGGCCCCTCCTCGTCGGGATCGACGAGTTCGATCCCTTGCATCAGGCCGAGACCGCGGGTCTCGCCGACGACGTCGAACGACGACTCGAGCCCCTCGAGTCGATCGGAGAGCCACTCGCCCTGTTCGCGTGCGTCGTCGACGATTCCGCCCTCGAGTTCGTCGATCGTCGCGAGCGCGGCGGCGCAGGCGACCGGGTTGCCGCCGAACGTCGAGAGGTGGTCGCCGGATTCGAAGCTGTCCGCGATCTCGGCTGGGGCGGTGAACGCACCCAGCGGAAGCCCGTTCGCGATCCCCTTAGCCTGGGTCACGATGTCCGGTTCGACGTCGAAGTGCTCGACGGCGAACAGTTCGCCGGTGCGACCGTACCCCGACTGGACCTCGTCTGCGATCAGGAGGCCGCCGTGGTCGTGGGCGACCTCCTGGACGCGCTCGAGCCATCCTGCCGGCGGAACGACGATCCCCCCCTCGCCCATCACGGGTTCGACAACGATCGCGGCCAGATCTCCCGAGGTATGGGTGCCGATGACGTGCTCTATGCGGTCGGCACACGCCGTCGTACACTCGCCGTCGCAGGACGAACACCGGTAAGCGTACGGTGCCGGCGCGTGGGCGACGTCGTTGATCGTCGGTGCCATCTCCTTTTTGTACGCCTCGTTCCCCGTCAGCGCGAGACTACCGAGCGTCCGGCCGTGAAACGCCATCTCGAGAGCGACGACCTCCGTGTTGCCCGTGTGTTTCCGGGCGAGTTTGATCGCGCCCTCGACCGCTTCGGTCCCTGAATTACAGAAGAAACTCTTCTCGAGGTCGCCCGGCGTGATCTCGGCGATCCGTTCGGCGAGTTCCGCGACGGGCGCGTTCGGGTGGACGTACGAACAGCCGTGGACGAACTCCTCGAGTTGGTCCTGTGTCGCTTCGACGACTGCTGGATTGTTATGGCCAACGTTCGCCACCGAAATTCCCGAAAAGAGGTCGAGATACTCGTTTCCGTCGAAATCCTCGAGCGTACAGCCCTCGGCCCGCTCGACGGGCACGTCGAGGTCTTTCCACACTGACATCACGTACTCGTCGTACCGTGACTCGACTTCCCGATTATCCGTGAACGTCGTATTGGGTGCCATTGTCACACAGTATGGCAATTCGTTGCCACCCTATGAGACGGTCTACAGCAAATAAAAGCTTACCCACGGAGCCCTCCCTCACCGAGTCGAAACCGCGATGAGCCTGCAGTTTCCACGGACGGGTCGGCGAGTGAACGGTTCGATGGCAGTCGTTCCGCGAGAGGTTCGCCTCTCGCCACCGAACGCAAACATTAGTGTATCCCGTGGCCTTTTATTCGCCTGAATGCCCCCGGATCTCGATCGACGGACGTACGACATTCTCAGGCTCGTCGACCGCCACGGCCCGATCGGCAGCATTCAGCTCGTCGAACTGATGCAGGTACACGGCTACGAGATCAAAGGCCGGACGATCAGGCTCACACTGTCGGAGCTCGACGATCTGGGGCTGACCACGAAGGTTCCGGGACGCGGCCGTCGACTCACCGAGAAGGGGCGAGAAGAACTCGAGCAAGGCCACGTCAGTGGCCGACTCGAGCAGATCCGAGCGCGAATCGCACAGCTCACGAGCCGCGTGACCTACGATCCGACCGAAGACGCCGGAGTACTCATCGCGTCGGGCGCGTTCCTCGCGGAGGACGACGTGGCAGACGCGCTGTCATTGCTCGCACGGCTCGACGCGCGGTCGTTCGGTCCGATCCCCGCGTCGTTCGAGGAGAGCGCCGAGAACGAGCCCGGCGACTACCGTCTGCTCGTCCCCTCGAGTATCTCACTCGACGGTGTGTTACTCACCCACGGAATCAACGCGACGCTTACGAACGCCGCCGTCCTCGAGTACGAGCCCCCGGCGGACGGGACGGACGACTCGAGCGACCGAGACGGTCGAATCGTTCGCCACGTCGACGTCCTGAACGGGAAGGGGTCGTCGATCGACGTCATCACGCTCCTCATCGAGGCGAACCGAAGCGACGTCGAAAGCGTCCTCGAGTCGTCGGAGACCGGATTCCTGCTCGGCGACGACCGGGAGTTTCCGATCAACCGATTCGAGGAGGCTCGCGACCTCGCCGAATCGACGCGTGGCGAACTCGGCGGCGTCGTCGACTTTCAACGGCCACGCGAGCGAACCCAGTTTCAGGATAGCAACTCGGGGTGGGCGTTCGGCTCGATCACGTACGCCGGGACGGGGGAGCTGTTGTTGTCGGCGCTGTACGAGTACGATCTTACGACCTCCTGGGAGACGCTGTACGGGATGGTCTCCCGGCACAAACTCGAGCCAGTTCAGTCGATCGCTCGCGTCCCCGAGCCGAACGGCTAGTACTTACAAGTCGTAGACGTCGGGTCGACGGTCCGCGAGCACGTCGTCGCGGTCGGTCAGCGATTTGTCCCGCGCCCGCGTGAGGTCGCAGTCGACCTCGAGGACGTACTCGCCGTCGGCCGGCGCGGGTCCGGCAAGCGGTCGCCCGTTCGGACCGAGGACGACGCTCTGGCCTTCGAACGGAACGCCGCGCTCGAGGCCGGCGCGATCCGCACAGGCGACGAAGACTCGATTGGCGTTGGCGTGTGCGACCGCCTGATGGACGCCCATCGTCCAGTCTGCGGCTCGGTTCTCCCTCGCCACACCGGGGTCGGGAACCCAGTTCGTCGGCACGGCGATCAGGTCAACACCGCGTCGGGCCTGTGTGATCGTCGCTTCGGGGAACCACAGGTCGTTACAGATCTGGACCCCGAGTCGGCCAAACGGCGTCTCGAACACCGGCAGTCGATCACCCGGCTCGAACCAGCGTTTCTCCTCGTTCCAGAGGTGGACCTTACGAAAGACGCCTTCCAGGCCGTCCGGCGAGACGACGAAGGCGCTGTTATAGTACCGGTCGTCCGCTCGCTCGGGAACGCCGCCGACGATCCAGCTACCGGTTTCGGCGGCGACAGCGGACCACGCTCGAGCGGTCTCCCCGTCCCGGGGTTCGGCCATCGACGCCAGTTCGTCGGCCGACTCGAACACGTAGCCCGACGTCGCGAGTTCCGGAAGCACGACGAGATCGGCCGTCGGATGGGAGCGGACGATCTCGAGCGTTCGTTCGCGGTTGTCGCAGACCGCGCCGAACTCGGGGACCGTCTGGGCGACGACGATTCGGGTTTTGTCGGCCATCAGCCACTCATCTCCGTTCGAACGGACATTACTCCCAGATCCCTCCGGAGAGCCGATCGATCGCCGTCATCACGACGACGGTGAGGCCGATGAAGACCACGCTCGCGGCCGCGATCGTCGGCGGATAGGAGTACCGGAGCTGGTTGAAGATCTCGATCGGGATCGTCTCGACGAGGAACAACGAGAGCAGCCACGCGATGATGTACTCGTTGAGCGAGAGGATGAAGGCGAACAACGCCCCGGAGATCACGTTCGCGCGCAAGAGCGGGTACGTGATCGTCCGGATCGTCCGCACCGGCGACGCTCCGAGGTTCATCGCGGCCTCCTCGTACGTTCGGTCGATCTCGCGAAGTCCCTGGGAGATCAGGATGAACGGGAACGGCGCGTAGAAGATCCCGTGGGCGACGACGATGGCCGTCCGCGACCCCGCGAAGCCGATCTCGAGGAAGAACACGAGGAAGGCGACGCCGATGATCACGGGAGGAACGAGGATCGGGAGGACGCCGAGCGTCCCGTAGATCGTGCCAAAGCGGTAGTCGAATCGATCGAGCGCGAACGCGAGACCGCCACCGATCGTCGTGCTGAGGATCGCCGCACCGAGAGCGATCCCGAGGCTGTTCGCGAGTGCGCCCATCCAGCTTGTGTCGGTGAAGAACTCGACGTACCACCGTCCCGAGACGCCACCCGGTGGGAACGTCAGGAACTCCTCGGGCGTAACCGAGACCGCGACGATGATCGCGAGCGGAACGGCGATAAAGGCCATCGCCGCCACGACATACGCTCTGAACGTCACCCAGATGATCGATTCCCGGGTCGAGGAGTCTACCGTCGTCACGAGCGAGTCGACGCCCCCCGCGATTCGGGCAACGACGTACGTGAGACCGACAACCGAGGCCGCGTCGACGACTGCAGACCGGATGCGCATCCCTATGGGGGAACTCGAGGAGCCGACCGCCGGTGTAGCCTCGGATCCGCCGTCGGTTGCGATTTCGTCGCTTCCGCTCAGGCTTGCGGTCGTTACGTTGGTAAAACGAACCATTACCCAGAGGAACGCGAGCACGACCACGATCAGCCCGATACTCATCGCAGCGCCGAACGGGTAGTTGCTCTCGCTCATGATCTGCTGTTCGATCAACACCGGCAGGGTCCGTTCGGCGGAACTCCCCAGCAGTCGCGGCAGGACGTACGAACCCAGCGCGAGGATGAAGACGAGTGCGGTGCCGCTCGCGATGCCGTTTTTCGACAGCGGGTACGTCACCTTCCTGAACGTCCTCGCCGGCCCTGCGCCGAGATTCCTCGAGGCCTCGAGCAGTTCGTCGTCGATGTTGCGGATGCTACTGTACAGCGTGAGGATCATGAACGGCAAGAAGACGTACACCATGCCGACCACCAGCCCCCAGTAGCCCGGGTAGAACGACCGGGGTTCGGAGAGGATTCCGACGGCGACGCCGAAGGAACTCAGAAAGCCGCCCGAAGCGAGGATGACCTGCCAGGCGTACGCCCGGATGACGTACGTCACCCACAGCGAGGAGATGATCGTGAGCAACAGCAGACTCCGCAGCCACGGACGGTTCATCCGCGCGAGGTAGTAGGCGATCGGATAGCCAAGCACCAGCGAGAGGATGGCAGTGACGAGCGAGAGTTCGATCGTCAGCCACGTCTGGCCGAGATAGAGGCTGCTCGTGAGGAACCTGACGTAGTTCTCGAGCGTAAAGCCCATCTCGTATTGCCCGCCGGGGATGTTTACCCAGAAGCTGAACACGACCAGCATGGACAGCGGGACGAGGAAGACGGCGACGAGCCAGAACAGCGGGTACGAGAGGACGTACCACTTCGCGTTCGCCTTCAGGCCCGCACGGCCCGGCTCGCCGGCACCGTCGTCCGTGGGCGTCTCCGTCGCCATCTACGCCTCCACGAGCCGGCAGTCCTCGGCGGCGATAGCGACCGTCGTCCGGTCGCCGGGCTCGAGTTCGTCGAGCCCGCTCCGGCGGACGACGACGATCTCGCGACCGCCGTCGGTCTCGAGGCGAAACTCGACGCTGCTGCCGAGGTGTCGTTTGAACGTGACTTCTCCCTCGAACACGTTGGTCCCGTCGGCGTCGAGACCGACGCCGCCGTCGGTGCTCGCGTCCCGAAGTCGGAACCGCTCGGGTCGAACGACGACCGAGACCTCAGTTCCGGCCTCGACGCCGGCCGGATTCGTCGACTGGAGTGTCACGTCGGGACAGTCGACGGTCGCGTAGCCGTCTTCGACCGACGTGACGGAGCCGTCGAAGATGTTGGCGGTTCCGAGAAAGTCGGCGACGAAGCGGGAGTCGGGGTCGTCGTAGACCTCTTCCGGCGGCCCGATCTGCTCGAAACGGCCGTCGTTCATCACCGCGAGTCGGTCTGACATGGTCAGCGCCTCCTCCTGGTTGTGCGTGACGAACACCGTGGTGATGCCGATCTCCTGTTGGATCCGGCGCAACTCGACTTGCATCTGCTCGCGAAGCTTCTTGTCGAGGCTCGCGAGTGGCTCGTCGAGCAACAGCGCCTTCGGTTTCGGAGCGAGCGCCCGAGCCAACGCGATCCGCTGTTGCTGGCCCCCCGAGAGCTGATCGGGCGTTCGATCGCCGACGTCCGGCAGTTCGACCAGTTCGAGCATCTCGGCGACGCGGGCGTCGATCTCCTCGTCGGTGTACTCGCCCGCCGCTTCCATGCCGTAGGCGACGTTCTCGTGGATGGTCATGTGCGGGAACAACGCGAAGTCCTGAAACACCATCCCGGTGTCGCGCTCGTACGGCGGCGCGTCGGTGACGTCGTCTTCGTCGATGCCGACGGTCCCCTCGGTCGGCGTCTCGAAGCCGGCGATCATCCGCAACGTCGTCGTCTTTCCACAGCCCGACGGGCCGACGAGCGTGACGAACTCGCCGCTTTCGATGTCGATGTCGACGCCCTTGACGGCGAGGACGCCGCCCGGATACCGCTTCGTGACGCCCTCGAGTGAGATTCCACTCATTCTGGCTTAGCCGATGATGAACTCCTCCCAGCGCTCGCTCACCCAGTCTTCCTCCTCGACGTAGAGTTCGTACTTCGGCGTGATCGCCTCGTCCGGTCCCGGACCCGCGATCCGTTCGTACAACTCGTCGTCGATCTCGGAGTACTGTTCCTCCACGGTCGGGCTCGTATAGAGGTTCTCCGCGAGGACGTCCTGTACCTCGGGTTGGCTCGCGTAATCGATGAACTGTCTCGCCTCCTCTTTGACCTCGGAGGTCTCGAGGGTGACCCAGAGCCCGGAGTCGAGGATCGATCCCTCCTCGACGAAGTTCGACTGGACCGGCGCACCGTCGTCTTGCATGACGAGCGTGATGTCGCTGTAGAGCATCCCCGCCGGCACTTCGCCGTCCCGGAGGCGCTGTTGGAACTCCGCTTCGTTCTCGTACCAGAAGTTCGCCTGGTCGGTCACGCCTTCGAGTTCTTCGAACACCTCGAGGACGCCGTCGCGGTCGTCGAGGATGTCCTGTCCGCCGAAGTGCAGTTCGGCGGTGACCTCGAGCAAAAACGAGTTCGAGGCGTACCCGAGCAGACCGAGCGTGTCCTCGTACTCCTCGTCCCACAGCGCCTCCCAGGTGTCGACCGGTTCCTCGATGACGTCGGTGTTCTGGACGAGGTTGATGTACCACGACAGCGCCCCGACGCTCGCGATTCCGCCCTCGGCTTCGTGGACGAGGTCGTCGCTGACGTACTCGACGCTGTCGAAGTCCCCGTCGTCCCAGATGTGCCAGAGGTCGGAGTTCAGTCCCTGTCTGACCCCCGTCTCCGCCATGATCGCGACGTCGACTGGTGCCTCCCCCGCCCCCACGGCGTTTTCGTACTGGGTGAGCGCCTCTTCGGAGGTCGGCTGCGCTTCGGATTCGACCTCGAAGTCGACCTCCTCTTCGAACGGAGCGAACAGCTCTTCGTCCATCACGTCCTGAAACACGCCGCCGTAGACGGCAACCGTCAGCGTATCTTCCTCGAGGACCCCTGTACACCCTGCGAGCCCGGCGAGCGTGACCGCAGTTCCGCCAGCGGCCGCTCGCTCGAGAAACGTCCGTCGTCCGTGTGTTTGTCCCGGCATACTCTTGCCACCGTATCACACTATCTACGTTTCCAATACATAAACCTTCTCACGGTACTTCAGAAATTGTTTATATATTAATTGTAGAGCCCGGTTCGAGGGCAACTTAGCACATAACTAGATCTGATTCCTTGAAGATATCCACACCTAATTACTCGTAGAAGAGAGGCTAGAACGCGATCGGAGGCCTCGAAGTGTCTCCCACTCGACTGCCAGGTCAGCCTCTATACAGGACGATATGACGCATTCGGACCCCCCGGCGTAGGTGAGTGAGCCGAACGCCCAGCCCGGATCTCCCCAGGGGAACGGCCCCGACTCACGCGGTCGACGAACGTCCAGTGAACCACCGAGTGCGTTGCGGGTTCCGACTGCGAGTTCACGGGCAGTTTCGTAATGTGCGAGCGGGAACTCCCTGTTGTCGGCGACGAGCAATCCGATCTCTCCGTCGAGTGTACTCGTCACGTCGGTCCGGTGGGCTTCGATCAACAGGGAGACGACGTCGAGCGTCGCTCGTTCGTCGCCGATCACGTCCGTGTACCGTCGGATCGCCCCACCGTTTTCCGCCTGATCTGGACCCTCGTACGGAACGCCGTCGGGGTCCGGGTCGTACTCGACGACGCCGATCGTGTCTGGATAGCTCTCGATCCCGTGTGAGAGAAAGACGCCGTCGATCGTCATGCTCGAGGGGATGGCCACCTCGAGACAGTCGGTTCCGTTCCTGTCGACGGGTTCGATACCGGCGACGACCGGCCCCAGCGGTGAGTCGTCGATCCGTCCGAGCACCGCCTCGAGTTCGTCGCGTTTCGCCTGCGGGACGGTGACGGTTCCCACGACGACGTCCCCGGTATCGGTCGCCGGATCGTAGCTGACCCGACTCGTCATGTCGGCCAGTTTCTCCCGCACCTGCTCGACCCGGCCACGGACGCCGCCGCGCTCGAGTTCGGCGCGTCCGTTCGCGGTGAGTCGTCGGCCCTTACCGCCGACCTTCTCGGTCAGGCTAGCGTCGTCCAGGTCGGCGAGCGTGAGCCGAACCGCTCGCTCGGTGATCGAGTAGCCCCGCTCTCGGAGGTGGTCCGTGAGGCGGACGCTACCGATCGGCTCGTGCTCTGCCAGCAGCCGAAGCACGTCGTACGTCCGCCGGTCGGGATCGGTCGTCATCGCCCGACTAGTGTTGGGCGTCGGATAAATGCGTGGCGAGATCCGCGAACGCGTCGACGTGAGCGTCGACCTCCTCGACAGTGTGTTGAACGCTTACCGTCCACTGCTGGGAGGCGTCGTGGGGGTGTGGAAGAACGTCTCTGTTTACCATCCCGATCCAGTAGGCTTCGTGGAACTCCTCGTCGATGTGCCTCCAGTTGCGGAAGGTGCGAATCGGCTCCTCGGTGAAGTGAACCATCCCCTGAGAGCCCACGGCTTTCACCTGTGCCTCGAGGCCCGAGTCTTCGATGACCTCGCGATAGCCGGTAGCCAGCCGAGCGTTGAGGTCGGCGACGTGGTCGTAGGCCTCGTCTGTCAGGATTTCCCGGAGCGTGACACCGACGGCGCGAAGCGACAGTGGGTTTCCGTTGTACGTCCCGTAGTGTGCCGCGCCGGTCGCGACGCCGTCGTTCAGATCGTCGGCGATCAGCCCCATGATCTCGCGTCGGCCGCCGAACGCGCCGACCGGGTAGCCGCCACCGATGGCTTTCGCGAGCGCGACGAGGTCCGGTTGGACGCCGTAGTACTCCGCACCGCCACCGGGCGCGAGTTTGACGCCGGTTTTCACCTCGTCGAAGATCAACACGACGTTGTACTCGTCGGCGAGTTCGCGCAGGCGCTGTAAAAATCCGTCTTCCGGTTCGACGAGCCCGAGGTTGAGACAGGCAGGTTCGACCAGGATCGCGGCGATCTCCGATCCGCGTTCGCGTAACAACGCTTCGACGCTCTCTGCGTCGTTGTACTGAGCGAGCAAGACGTCGTCGGGAACCGACGACGGGATCCCCTGAGACTCGCGGACCGGCCGCGGATCGCCTGCCGGACCAGCCTGCTCGAGTGGCGGCATCTTGCTTACGAGCGCCGGGTCGTGTGCGCCGTGGTAGGCACCTTCCATTCGAACGATCTTCTCGCGTCCGGTGTACGCGCGTGCGAGACGAGTCGCGTGCATCACGGCCTCCGTTCCGCTGTTCGTAAAGCGGACCTGTTCGATCGCTTCCCACCGATCGATCAGCGGAGTCGCTGCGAACTCGAGCAGCTCGCTCGGCCGGGTGTAGAGTGTCCCTCGTTCGATCTGGTCGGTGGCGACGTCCGTCAGTCGTGGATGGGTGTGACCGACGAGCTGGGTTCCGTTGTTCAGCGCGAAGTCGAGGTACTCGTTGCCGTCGACGTCGTGAATCGTCGTTCCCTCCGCACGCTCGGCGTGGAACGGGTACGGATCGTACGCCCGGAACGTGCTGCAGACGCCGGCTGGGACGATCTCTCGAAGCTCGTCGGCCATCGTCTTCGAGTTCGGCGTCCGCTCTCGGTACCGTTCGTACTCACGAGCGAGCAGTTCGTCGGTCGCCGCGTCGGGGCTCGAGTTCTTCTCGGTCATCACAAAACCCGGAAATAGACTTCCGGTTATCTGCTCTATCGAAGCGGATCCTCATATAACTATCGCAGGCAATGTTCGTATCGATCGACCGTTCGTCCTCGTTATCGGCGCCACAGTCGTTTAACCAACCACCTATTCGAACACTCCAGTGACGAGCGCGAGGGCTATTGCGGAAGTACACTTCCGCAATCGGTACCCCTAACTCGTCGGTCGTCTCTGTTCAGAGACGATGGAGGTAACCGCACTCTGGGACGAGCGGTTTCTCGAGCACGAACCGCCAGCAGGGGAAGGGGAAGCACCGTGGACGGGACGACTCGCGGTCGAACAGCCCCACCCCGATCGGGCGGTCCGCTTGCGAAACATCCGCCACGTCCTTCGCCACGAACTGGGGGAGCGGGTCCGGTGGCGCGACGCGCCGGAAGCGACGGACGAACAGCTCCACCGCGTCCACGATCCGTCTCACGTCGAGGAGTTACGCACGTTCTGCGCTGGGGGCGGCGGCCGAATCACCGGCGGGACCGGCGCCAACGAGGCGACGTACACGGCCGCCCGATACGCCGCGGGTGCCGCCGCCGAAGCCGCCGACTACGCCATCGCGCACGAACTCGAGGACGTCCCGTACGCGGCGGTCAGACCGAGCGGACACCACGCCCAGCCGGCACAGGTCGACGGCTTCTGCTTTTTCAACAACGTCGCGGTGGCAGCCGAGGAGGCGCTCACACACGAGGACGTCGACCGCGTCGCGATCCTCGACTGGGACGTCCACCACGGTAACGGCACACAGGAAATTTTCTTCGATCGCACGAACGTCCTGACGATCAGCCTCCACAACGAGCACGTCTCGTGGAACCCCGAGGCTCACACCCAGACGGGCGACGTCGACGAACACGGGACGGGCAACGGCGTCGGCTACAATGTGAACGTTCCGCTCCCACCAGGGACCGGCGACGACGGCTACGCGGCGGCGTTCGACCGCCTCGTCGACCCGATCGTGGGCCAGTACGACCCTGACCTCCTGCTGGTCAGCGCCGGTGGGGACCCCGGAACGGTCGATCCGCTCGGACGGAACGTCGTGACGAAAGCCGGGTTCGAGTCGTTCGGTCGGCGAGCGCGTCGGATCGCCGAAACCTCCGCGAGCGGTCGGCTCGCACTGATCCAGGAAGGCGGCTACCACCCCAGCCACCTCGCGTACGCGACGCTCGGCACGATCGAGGGCGTACTCGGCATCGACTCCACGATCGACGACCCGTTCGTCTGGCTCGAGGGAGACACCGACTCTGCGGTCGCCGCGGTCGACGAGGTCGTCGACCACTACGCGGCGTGGTGGGATCTCGAGTAGCGCTCGCAACCGGTGAGAGACGGGTCCGACGAACGCCCGTTCCCCTCTGTGAACTGACCTGTGTCTGACGTACCGTTTTGTGGAGGGAGGTCGAATGACCCCGCATGACAAGCCTGACGGACGTCTACGAGGGGAACGCACGGGGAGTAACCACTCCCCGGCGGTTGTACGCGGGAACGGCGCTCGTCCTGGTCGGCGCGCTCCTGGCCGTCGTCGCCGTCCTCCTGGCGGCGACCGATCTCTTCGGCGGGTTCGTCGGCTCGCTGGGCTGGGAGATGGGCGAGACGTACGCCTCGGTTCGCATCGGCGGCCTGCTCGCCGGCCTCGGCGTCCCCGTCGCGCTCGTCGGCGTCTTCACGGTACTACCCGCGAGCCGTCGGGTCCGGGCGGCAGCCGCGATCAGCGCGAGCCTCTGTCTGCTGGGCGTCGCGCTGTTCTGGTATGCCTACCCTTACCACTGGCGTGGCGTCGGCGACGACCTCACCCTGCAGGTCTCTGCGGTCTACCTCCTCGGCCTGTTCACCGCCGTCTGGTGTCTGTTCACTGCCGTCGTCAACTTCAAGACGCGCAACGACCCCGGGGGAATGCTCGAGATGAACGTCACCCGCCGAAACCAAACGATCGTCGAAGTCCCTGAAGAAGAGCAGTCGTCTGGCGGATTCGGCGGTATCGGTCTACTGGGCGGAACGCCCGACGGCGATGTCGAGACGCAGACGAACGCCGATTCGACTGGATCGGCACGGACGACCGAGACGGCGTCGAGAGCCGACGACGGAACTGTTCTCTCCGCCGACAACGACGGTTCCCAGTCTGCTCGCTCGAGTCCGTCTTCGACGGGCGGGACGTCGGGCCGTTCTGCCGGAAACGGCATCGCTACGCCGACACCGACCAGCGACGGCGGGTCGACGACTGACGACGTCTCCTCGCCCATGGACGGTGGCGACGACGCCGAGATCGTCGACGCCCCGGCCGAACCCGACCCCGATCCGACCGACCGCTACTGTGGGAACTGCCGACACTTCGAGTACGTTCGGTCCTCCTCGGGCATGGTTCCGTACTGCGCCCGCCACGAACGGGCGATGGACGACATGGACGCCTGCGAGCAGTGGGTTCCGAACAAGCGGTAGCGTCGGTCCGTTTCGTTTTCAGATCCCGAGCGTCTGGCGACCGACCTCGAGTCCCCACTGGGGCACGTCGAAGACGATCGCCGCGGCGACCGCCAGTTCGACACCCGTCACGAGCACCGTGACGATCGTCGCGTACCGGCTGCTGACGGGGACGCCGGTCGGAAGATCGTACTCCGTCGAGAGCAGCGGGTAGAACAGCGCGATGCCGCGTCTGCTCCCGGCCATGTCGAGGACGTAGTGAGTCAGGACGCCGATCCAGACGTACTCGAGGTTCCCGAAGTAAAACGGGAACGCGACGAACCCGATCAGCAACGGGAGATTGTGGAGCGTCTTTCGGTGCGTGCCGAAGGCCGTGTCGATATCCGGAACCATCGCACCGAGCGTGACCGGAACCGTGATCGCTACGATCGTCCAGAGTGTCTCCGGCACCGCCGACAGCTCCGTCGCCGGCTCGAGGATATACCCCAGCCCGATGCTCAACAACACGGCGTTGAGCACGTGTCCCTTCTTGTTCATCCACCCCCTACTCGTGAACCGACGGACGAATACCTTTCTCTCGAGAGTGTTCCCCGACTGGAATGCTCTTCGAACCCGAACCGTTTATTCGCGCTCGCGCTCGTCGATCGCCGCGAGCAGGTCCTCGAGCGCCTGGTCGACCGTTCGTGCGCGGATCTCCGCACGGTCGCCGTCGAACTCGTACCGCGTCGCGGTCGCAAACGAGGACCCGCTCCCCCAGGGGCCGGCGTAGGCGACGGCGATGTAAACGGTGCCGACCGGATTCTCCTCCGTTCCGCCGGTCGGTCCCGCGATTCCAGTCGTGGAGAGTCCCCAGGTGACGTCTGCGACGTCGCGGACGCCGCGGGCCATCTCGCGGGCGACCGGCGCGGAGACAGCGCCGTGTTCGTCGAGCGACTCACGGCTGATGCCGAGGAACCTCCGCTTTGCGCCGTAGGCGTACGCCGTCACACCCGAATCGAAGACGTCGCTCGCGCCGGGAACGGCGGTGATCGCGGCCCCGATCAGCCCGCCGGTACAGGACTCCGCGACCGCCAGCGTCTCGTCGGTCTCACGGAGCGCGTCGGCGACCGCCATCGGGAGGTCGCGATCGATCTGGTCGTTCATCGTCCGAACGAACGGCGTCGGTCGTTGTCAATGGTCGGGACCCGCCACCGGTACCGGCGATCGTACCGTTCGACGTTCCGGTTGGATTATATAGAGGACTGAATGACTTCTACTGGATGAACCGTCGAGATCTTCTCGGATCGATCGGCGTCGCCGGCATCGGGCTCACCGCGGGCTGTCTCGACGTCGATTCCCTCGAGGAGGACCTCGACGTCGGGTTCTATCTGGAAGACGGCCCGACGGTCGCCTGGGAACGCGGCGTCTCCGCGGATGTGGTGGCAATCGAGGCGACCCCGGATCAGACGGTCGTCGCGACCGAGCGCGAACTGCTCGTCCTCTCACGATCGAACGGCGGTCCCGTCCGACGCCACGTCCACGGATCGATCCGGGGACTCGAGGAAGACGACTCGGGGTGGTACGCCTACGGCGACGGTGGCGTGCTCGCGGTCGATCGCTCGAGTGGGGACGAACTGTGGCGCGTGAGGGGAAGCTACCAGCGGCTGTTCCGAGCCGACTCCGCGGTCGTCTGTTATGCGTCGAACGGGCGCGAGACGGTCGGGTTCGACCCCGAAACGGGCGACGAGCGATGGACGTGGGAGGGAAACATGATCTACACCTACTCCCCGTCGTTCGGCCTCGTGCCGGGGGACGGCTACCGCGCCTTCGATCTGAACGCGGGGGCCATCGAGTGGTCGTTTCGCGACGGGGATCGACACACGCCGATCGCGGTCGCCGACGACGTCGTCGTCCTGTCAGCCGAACTCGATCGGTCGGAGGACAGATCGCTCGTCGCCCTCGAACGCGAGACCGGAACCGAGACGTGGCGGTTCGACGCCGTGCACGCGCGGAGCTGGGCTGGGGGCGTGATCGACGGTACGCTGTACGCGGCGGCGACTCCCCACACCGGGTCGAAGCGCCTGTCCGCGATCGACCTCGAGTCCGGCCGGGACCGGTGGACGGTCACGCTTGAGGAGGCGTTCGACCGGGGAACCACGACTCCGGAGACCGTCGTCGACGACACCGTCGTCGTGAGCACACCCTGGGGTCAGGGACTGCCCGCCACCTGTGCGGTCGATCGAGTGACAGGGGAACTCGAGTGGACCAGGGAAGACCACGGCCTCGTCGGGACGACCGACGACCTGCTCGTTCTCACCAACGACGACGGAGCATTCGTCGGAATCCAGCCAGACGGATCGCTCGAGTGGGAGGGCAACATGCAGGTCGTCCCGCGGGTCAGTAGCCCGGCAACCGGCGAACTCGTCTACACACCGCCGGAGATCGTCACCCTCGAAGATGCCTTCGCCGCGGCGTTCGTCGGGACCAACGGGCTCGAGTTGTGGGACGAAACGCGGGGACGACGCCGCTGGCGACACCGGTTCGAGGAGACGATCGACGGGCTGTTCGCCGCCGCCGGCGATCTCTACGTGCTCGTCGACGGAACGCTGGTCTCGATTTCCCTCGAGTGACCTCTGCCCTCCCAACGCACGATCGACGGAGAGTGGACACCGACGGTGAGAGAACGGGCCGTCGATGGCGAGGGAGCGGGCCGTCGACGTCG
Organism: Natrialba sp. INN-245; assembly: GCF_009807105.1. Classification (NCBI taxonomy): domain Archaea; kingdom Methanobacteriati; phylum Methanobacteriota; class Halobacteria; order Halobacteriales; family Natrialbaceae; genus Natrialba; species Natrialba sp. INN-245. The sequence goes on from NZ_WUBV01000017.1 coordinate 74,417, forward strand.
AGGGAGCGGGCCGTCGACGGACGTAACGCCAACCACCCTCACCGGTAGAGTGAACTCTCGGTGACGACGGTCGCAGAGAGCCGAGATCTGCGGACGGAAAGAACGACGTATCGCCGGTGACAGTAGCACGCATGGAGTACGAGACGCCACTTTTCTTCCAAGTGATGAAGTACGCGTCGCGGGCCGACGGAGACGTGATCGACATGGTGAGTGGCAACCCTGACTGGGAGCCGCCCGAGGCGCTCCGCGACGGACTCCACGAGTACGCCGACCTCGAACCCGCTGCGTTTCAGTATCCGCCGAGCGACGGACTGCTCGAGCTTCGCGAGGAGATCGCCGCCCGTCGCGGTGTCGAGACGGAACAGGTCGTCGTCACCAACGGTGCGGGTGAAGCGAACTACCTCGCGATGGCACGGGCACTCGAGCGCGACCGGGGCGAAGACGTGATCCTGACAGATCCGGTCTACCCCTATTATCCGGGGAAGACGACGATGCTCGGCGGAACTCAGCAGTTCGTCGCGACCGACGACGAGGGCCAGCTCGATCCGGCTGACGTCCGCGCGGCCGCCAGTGACGAGACAGCGGCGATCGTCGTGAACTCACCGAACAACCCGACCGGTGCGGTCTATCCCGCCGAAACCGTCCGCGAACTCGTCGCGATCGCCGAGGAGTACGACGCCCTGTTGATAAGCGACGAGGTGTACGACCACTTCGACCTCTCCGGGGAGTTCGCGAGCGCCCTCTCGGTCGACTCCGAGCACCGGATCGTCACGAACGCCTTCTCGAAGTCGCTGGCGATTACGGGCTTTCGCGTCGGCTACGCGATCTTCCCGCCGGAATTCGTCGAGAACGCGAGGAGCCGGCACATGCTGGTCAACGTCGCCGGCAGTCGCCCCTCACAGTACGCCGTCTTGAACGCGCTCCGAGAGACCGACCCCGACTACTACGAGCGAAACCGCGAACTCCTCCGCGAGCGGGTGGACGCGTTCACCGACGCCCTCGAGGAAGCGGGCGCCGAGTACACGACACCGAAGGGCGCGTTCTACGTGATGGCACGCTTCGAGGGGTATCCGGGAACACTCGAGAACGTCTTCGAACTGATCGACGAGGCCGGTGTCGCCGGTATGCCTGGCGAGGCGTTCGGCGACTCGCGAACGGAGTGGCTCCGGTTTGCACTCGTCACGCCACGGGTCGAGGAAGCCGCCGAACGGTTGGCGACTCGATTCGTGTAGGTTGTGTGCGCGGTTCGGAGCGTGCGCGGTTCGGAACGAACGAAGTGAGTGAGAACCGCGGAAACGTGAATAGCGCGGGATCGAAGATAATCGTCATATCGACGCCGAAAACTGCCCGCTTCTCGAGTTACCGGAGCGATCCGGTCCAGCAACAGTCGGTACAGGCGAACAGGCCTGCACCGTTGACTGTCGATTCGCCACAGACGGGACAGTCGGTCGTTCCTGTCGTCCCCGTCGGTTGGTTCTCGTCTTCGGACCGGAGGACGCCGCTGGCGGTTGGCGTCGGAAGCGCGACACCGGTGGCGGGCGTTTCGTACGGGAACGATTCGGTGTTGCCCTGGCGGGTCGGTGTGGTCTCCTCGAGTGTCGATTCCGTCGCCGTCCGTTGCGTGGTTTGTAGTGACATGGTCGTGAGGCGTGTTGTCGGTGACCCGATCTCGGATCGGATCTCTTGACCGAACGAACGGCGATCTCGTATTTAATGATGTGGCTTAAACGATAATATGCCGACTAAATATATAATGGTGTTAAATTACCATTTCCAATGTCGGTAATTCGAACGGCCTCGAGTAGCGGTAGACCCGGCCGGGTACCGTGGCGGCGCTCGAAGCCACTGCACGTCATTGCGCACCTGATCGATCTGGACCGACGAATACAGGTGTTGGGACGAGGTATCACGACCATGAGCGGAATCGACGTCGAGCCGGTCGAGGAGAACGCGGACGATGGCGACGGCGGTGCACACACCATCGAGGTCACCCCGACGGACGACGCCGGTTCCGTCGACGACCGCGAAACGATCGAAGTCGAACCCTCAGACGAGCCACTCGAGGGACCGGAGTACGTCCTCTTCGGCGGGAAAGGCGGTGTCGGGAAGACGACGATGGCCGCGGCGACCGCGCTGGACAGCGCCCGCGGTGGTACCTCGACGCTCGTCGTCTCGACGGACCCGGCACACTCGCTCTCCGATACCTTCGAGACCCCCGTTCCCACGGAACCCGGTCGCATTCGGGAGGACGTGCCCCTCTACGGGGTCGAGATCGATCCGGACGCGGCGATCGAGAGCGGGAAGGCGGCGTTCGGCGGAGCCGGAGGTGGAGGCAGTGAGGCCGGAGGGGCCGGCGGTCCCGAGATGCCCGGCGATCTCGGCGGCCTGGGCGAGATGCTCGGCGAAGGGAATCCGATGGACGCTCTCCTTGGCGGCGCGATGCCCGGTGCCGACGAGGCGGCGGCGATGCAACTGCTTCTCGAGTACCTCGACGACCCCCGGTTCGAGCGGGTCGTCGTCGACACGGCACCGACGGGCCACACGCTTCGACTGCTTCAGTTGCCCGAACTCATGGACACCATGACGGGCCGTCTCCTCCAGTTTCGCCAGCGGATCGGCGGGATGTTCGAGAACGTCAAAGGGATGTTCGGCGGCGAGGAGATACCCGACGAGGAAGGCCTCGAGGATCTGGAGGTGCTTCGCGAGCGGATCGAGCGTCTTCGAGCCGCACTGCGCGATCCGACGCGGACGGACTTCCGGATCGTGATGATCCCCGAGGAGATGAGCGTCCTCGAGTCCAAGCGGCTTCGCACGCGTCTCGACGAGTTCGACATTCCGGTCGGGACGATCGTCGTCAACCGCGTCATGGAGCCACTCTCGGACGTCACCGACGACGTCGAGGGGGAGTTCCTCCAGCCGAACCTCGAGGACTGTGCGTTCTGCCAGCGTCGGTGGGATGTCCAGCAATCGGCACTCTCGGAGGCACAGGAACTGTTCCGCGGGACCGACGTCAAGCGCGTCCCGCTGTTCGCAGACGAGGTTCGCGGCGAGGGGATGCTCGAAGTCGTCGCCGCCTGTCTCCGGTAATCGAAATATCGTTTCGAAAGGATTTTCCCGCCCGTAACTGACTATTCGGTCAGTGACTGCGGTTCTCGCCTCTGGCCCCTCTCCAACCAGTCGAGGCACATCCTGTGGTGTCCGCACTCGGGATGGCCGCGAACTGTCGCGGGCCTTCGGGTACGGACTCGCCGACGGCGTTTACGCATGAGTTCAGACGATCCCACCTCCGACCCCGACGATCTCTCTGACTCGAGTGGCGAGTTCGAACGCGACACGGCGGATGAGGGGTCGGAGTCTGCGTTCGACGATCCGACCGAGTCGATCACCGAGGGGAGTCTCATCCGCCCTTTGTTTCACCTCGCCTGGCCGATCGTCGTTATTCAGCTGTTGCAGGTCACCTACAACGTCGTCGACACGCTCTATCTCGGCCGACTCTCCGCGGACGCTGTCGGCGCGATCAGTCTCGCGTTCCCACTCGTCTTCCTGTTGATCGCGATCGCCGGCGGGTTCACGACCGCCGGAGCGATCCTCGTCGCCCAGTACATGGGCGCCGAAGGGAACCGGTCGGCCGGACTGGTCGCCGGGCAGACGGTTTCGTTCGTCGGGCTACTGTCCGTCGTGATCGCGATCGGTGGTTACTTCTATACTCGTCCGGCCCTCGAGATTCTGCCGAGCGATCCCGAAACGTCCGCGGCAGTCATCCCGCTCGCAGCGGACTACATGGAAGTGTTCTTCCTCGGAATTCCACTCATGTTCGGTTTCTTTGTCTTCTCCGCGCTGATGCGAGGCTACGGCGATACGCGGACGCCGATGCTGGTGATGGTCGTCTCCGTGATCGTAAACGTCGTCCTCGATCCGTTCTTGATCTTCGGCTTCCAGGAGAATCCGCTGTTCGGCTGGCTCGGGCTCCGAACGCTCGAGGGATCGCTGTTCTCGGTGACCGGCTTTACGGGCTGGGGGATCGAGGGAGCGGCGGTCGCGACGATCGTTGCGCGTGGCGTCGGAACCGGCATCGGGTTGTGGTTACTGTTCGGGACGACTGTCGGACCAACCACCACTCTCGCTCACCTCAAACCCGACCTCGCGTTCATCGAGGACATCGTTCGCCTCGGAACGCCGAGTATGATCGAACAGAGCACGAGCGCGCTGGCGATGATCGCCCTGACTGCGATGGTCGTCACGTTCTCGCCGCCGGTCGTCGCCGCCTACGGGCTCGGCAATCGGCTCATCTCGCTCGTGTTCCTGCCGGCGATGGGGCTCGGTCGGGCGATCGACACGATGGTCGGACAAAATCTCGGCGCTGGTCGGGCCGATCGAGCGTCCCGTTCGGCGTGGCTCGCCGCGTCGACCGGCGCCGGCGTCATGTTCCTCGTCGCGGTCGTCGCCGTGACGTTCACCGAGCCGATCGTCGGCGTGTTCCTGGGGGACGTCCCCGACGCACCGGCGACGATCGCCTACGGCGTCGAGTACGTCCGCATTCGGTCGGTCGAGTTCGCGTTCATCGGCGTCTCGCAGGTGATGCTCGGGGCCTTCCGCGGGGCAGGCAACACGAAAATCGCGATGACAATCTCCGTAATCACCCTGTGGGTCGGTCGCGTCGGAACCGTCTTCGTCCTCGTGTTCGGCCTCGGCTGGGGCGAGACCGGTATCTGGACCGGGATGGCCGTTGGCAACATTCTCGGCGCGATCGTCGGCGTCGCCTGGTTCGCTCGAGGAACCTGGAAGAGCACCTACATCGACGAGTCGGACGATAAATCAGTTGCGGAAGAACCAGCAGGCTGAGTCGAACCGAGTGTTCGACGCTATCGTCGAGACGTTCGATCTGACGTCCCGATTCACTCGTTACCGTCGTCCGACCCCATCGGTCTGGCGGGAACGCCGGCGACGGTCCCCCCTGGGGGGACGTCTTTCGTCACTAGCGAATTGGCCGCAACCCGTGCGTCTGCCCCGATTTCGACGCCGGGCAAGACGATGGCCCCGGCGCCGATCATCGCCCGTTCGCCGACGACGACTCGGCCGGTTCGGTACTCGTCTTGCAGGAACTCGTGACAGAGCAACGTCGCGTCGTAACCGACGATAGCGTGATCTTCGACCGTGAGCAGTTCCGGCCAGAAGACGTCCGGCGTTGCCTCAAGTCCCCAGGAAACGCCCTCACCAACGGTCGTACCGATTCGCCGAAGGAGCCAGCGTTTGAGCCGGAGGCTCGGCGAGATGCGGACGAGCCAGACGACGACGTAGTTGATCGCGATCCGTATCGGGTGTTTCGCCGCGGTCCAGGAGGCAAGCGAGTTTCCAACCCCTGGTGTGGCGTGGCGGCTAATACGGTCGTGTCGGGTCCTGTCCTCGGTCACTGTCGGTCCTTCGACGTATCGTTACAAGAAACCGACCGTTCCGGCACGGACTCGAGACCCGATTCCACGTCGGCGTCCGTCGCCGACCGGCCACGAAGTGGACCGACGAGAGAGCGAAACTCTTCGGCCGAGAGCCCACAGCGGTACGCCGGCTTGTACATCATGTTCGACCCGCCCGCCCGTACGTTCCAGCCCGCCTCGATCGACTCGCGGAGATAGTACTGTGCACGAACGTTACCCGGTTTCACCTCGTACTCGCTGAGGCGGATCGGATGACGATCGAAGAGGCCACCCGGTTCGCGCCCGTTGACGAAGACGACCGTCTTCTCCTCGAGGTAGAGCGTCCCGTCTCGAGCGCGCTTCGCGTGAGCGTTCTCCGCGTGTCGCTCGAGGATTGCCTCTCGCTCGGCTCGTGGGGTGTCGGGCGTGACGACGTCGACCCGGTCGACCGTTGCGTATCCGATCAGGTACCGGTGTGCCCTGTCGCCATCGGGACGGCGCAGGCCGACGTAGAACCCCACGACGTCCCCGTCATCGAGCGACTGGAGCCGAGAGACGTAGCCGCTGGTCCTGTGCTCGCCGTAGGTGAGCGCCTCGAAGTTCGGGTCGTGGTGAAGCGGCCAGGACTCGAGTTCGGAACCGCTGACGGCGTCGACCCCTCCGCGGACGGGCTGTGGCTCGATTCGCGTCGTCAGGTCGGCCGCGACGCGACCGTCTGCTGATAAAGACCAATTCCCGAGGGTCGCGGATTCGGTCGTCTCGGCCGTCTTCTCCGGAATCGGGACGTACTCGAACCGGCCGTCGTCGTACAGCGGTCCGAGAGCCCCGAGATTGGTGCTATCGGCGCCGACACCTGCCAGAACCACCGTCATAGTACTAGATCCGGATGACGACGGGTTAAACGCCTCGAATTTCGAGGAAGGTACGGACGACTCGAGCCGAATTCTGAGCAGATTACCGGTGGCTCGAGCGTGACGTGTAGAACAGTGGAATCAGGAGGACGAGAAAGAGCGATCCCATGACCGCGATTCCGATCCAGATCGTCGACAACAGCGCTTCCGGGATCAGTCCCGCGACGTCAGCGACCCAGAGCAGACTGTACACCCCGGCGACGAGCAAACTTCCCACGTACAGCCGCAACACGAGACGCACGACGTGATACAGTGTCGTCCTCGTGACCTCCGGCGGCAGTCGGTTCTCGAGTACGCCGATCATCGACTCACCGTCCGATCCGTGGCCGCGTTTCCGTCGAACGCACACGTCGTCGTGAGGTCGCCGAACGAGACCGGTGTTCCCGAACGACCCGTCGATCTGTGGGAGTGATGCCGTCCCTTGGGATCATTGAACGTACACTGGTATCTGAACGGGCCGGCCGCTTGAATCTTTGTGTCAGTTTACCCCTCGAGTCGGAACCGTTTCGGTCCGTACAGTGCCTGCTCCACACTTTTGGGTCCACGGCCCGATTCGATGGTATGGCGTCGAAAACTCCCGTCGAGTGTCCCCTCTGTCGTCGAGTCGTCGAGCCGACGCTGACACTCGAGAATCATTTGCTCGAGAGCCACTCGAAGCGGGAGTTGGCGAGGTTCGTCGTTTGCGAGAACGAAACGTTGACGTACGGTGGCGTCTCCTGACATGAAGTATCGATAATCCGCTTTTCTTTCAGGGCTTGAGGACTGCTCGCCCTTGGATTTCACCGTCTTCCAGTTTTGCGGCGACTTCGTTTATTTCCGCGAGCGGATACTCGGTGGTCCGAACGTCAATTTTTCCATCTTCTACCAACGACATTAATTCTTGGAGTTCAGTGAATGATCCGCACAGCGTTCCACAGTAATTGATCTCGAGACCCACCATCGCCTGGGCCGGTGCAGTCACGTGACCGCCATAGCCGACGACGTAGTGATCCCCGCCCTGTTTCAGCAACGACAAGCCGAGATCAAGCGTCTCGTCGGAACCAACAAAATCGAGTATCGCATCGATACCGTGTTCATCAGTCACTGTATCGACTAGCTCAGATATCTCCTCGTCTCTGAGATTTACAGTATGGTCGGCAGAATCTGCTAACGCGAGCGCCTCATCTTTGATGTCTGCGGCGATTATTGTAGTTGCTGTCCGTTCATCGAGCAATTGAATGCCGATGTGTCCGAGGCCACCAACTCCGATTGCAAGCACCGTATCACCTGGTACGAGATTGGCACGTGCGCGCTTGACTGCTCGATAGGCGGTAAGTCCAGCGTCTGCGTGAGGTGCCGCCTCGACGGGATCTACGTTGGTTAGCTGGACTGCACTCCGTTCGCTTGTTCGCATATACTCTGCGAATCCACCGTCCGTGTCCATACCGCAAAACACGTGTTCATCGCAGTACATTTCTTCACCGAGTCGACAGGAGCGACAGGTTCCACACGTGAGTGCTGGATGAAGGACTACCTCATCACCGGGCTCCACTGCTGTCACTTCGTTACCGACCGACTCTACGGTGCCAGCGTTCTCGTGGCCTGGGGTGTGCGGCAAATTGATATCCGCAACCCCTTCAAAATCTCCGTGGACGATATGGTTGTCGGTGTGACACCACCCTGCTGCTTCGATACGAACGACAATATCGTCTGATCGTTTCGGTTCCGGCATTGGTAACTCCTCGAACGAAAACGCCATCGACATATCGTCCGTGTATTCATGCAGGCGTGCAGCGTCCATGATTGGTGTAAGTTAACTCATCACAGTTATTTCTTGTGCGAGGCTATCAAGGTATGTGGAAATGTATGTTTTCTTACCTATTTATCCAATGTCCATTTGAGAAAGAATTTTGAAGGGTATTCACCATATGTGGTACATGGTATCATTGAACGATACTCTCGTAGTCGACGCCGTATCACATTCATATAACCTGTCCCCTTCGAATTATCGGGTTGCCGAACAAGCCGAGCCGGTCGCCAGAAACGGATACGGGTTGGAATCGTCGATGCCAGACAAATACGTTCGAACAGAAGAGACGTTCCTCGACGACTGGCAACTCGCAGACACTGAGTCCACGCTATTTCAGGAGAGTGCTACCGACTTCAGTGTCTTCCACCCGCAAACGATCATGGTCTTCGAGGACGGGTTGACCTCATACGAGAAAGCAAAACAATTCGTAAAGAGGAACCCGAATCGGGGGGCAGCCCTGGCCGGAATCGATCCGATTGGAATGGATAATCCGAAAGAAGAGTTGACGAGACAGGTCGAAGAGCTAGGTGCACACGGTGTGAAGATATACCCATCATACTGGGAAGCAGACGGTACTCATCGGGGTTTCAGAATGGACGATCCAGAAACTGCATTTCCACTATGGGAACACGCCGCCGATCTTGGACTGGATGTCGTAGCCGTACACAAAGCGTTCCCCTTCGGTACGGTTCCGATGAAACCGTATAAGGTCGATGATATTGAGGAAGCCGCGATCAGTTTCCCAGATCTGAACTTCGAGATAGTTCACGGTGGTCTGACCTTTGCGGAGGAGACTGGCTGGCAGATCATGCGACATCCCAACGTCTACATCAATCTGGAGTTGACGCTCTCCGAAGCTGTAACCACGCCGAAAACGTTCGCAGACACGATGCAGGAATTACTGTACGCAGGTGGAAAACAGGCGATAGACAAACTCATTTGGGGCACGGGTGCTCCGCACTTCCATCCGCAACTGCTTCTCGAGCGGTTCTGGGAGTTCGATTTCCCGGAGATGGATGGTTTTGCCGGAACGTTCACAATAACTCAGGAAGACAAACAAAAAATCCTCGGCGAGAATTTTGCTAAGGCACACGGATTTGACCTCGACGAACTCAGGGCACAAACCGAAGCTGATGAGTCTGACGGTGAGGTCGCGGATCCGTGGTCAACAACGAACTTCGAGGTGGCCACAACATGAGCACGACTGAACGGGTCCGTGACTCCCTGCGTGAGATCGTCGATCCGTGTAGTGCTGCGACTGGTTCGAACCTCGACATCGTCGAGATGGGGCTTGTCAAATCTATCGAAATTAGAGAAGGCAAAGCACTCATCCAGATGCGGCTTACTACACCGTCCTGTCACATGATTCCATACTTTATGGAGGAAGTCGAGGATTGCCTGAAAGACTTCTCGGAGATTAAAACGATCGAGTTGGAAACCGACAATGGGTTCGAGTGGTCTCCTGACATGATGACTGAGCAGGCCAAACAGCGGCGACAGGCAGTCATAGACGAACACAAACGGAGGTATCTCCGTGAACAAGCCGATGAGTGAACAAACCAAGCGGACCGCTCGGGGTAGTTGCTCCCAGAAGGAGTCATATTTACTAGGATTCTAGTGGGTCGGACTCAATTATTGGTCATGTCGCAAACTTGTGTAGGGCCGTAACTGACTCCTCTGGAAACAGGGTCATCTCTAGTATCCAACTCGAAGTGACCCGTACGCGCGGCGGAACTCACCAGTGACGCGACTACCACATTTCTGATACCGATTTCGAGCCGATACGCTGGATTTCCAGCGCATTATTTATTGCACACCTCGGTTACGAGAACGTTGAACGGAGAGGTATCTGAGGTGCTTATTGTCCTCGTCTTATTAAAATTCTGATGGGACCGCCGAGAATTGAACTCGGGTCCTACGGACCCCATCCGCAGAGGATACCACTACCCCACGGTCCCGCACGTGGATCGACGGCCGTCTGCTGTTTAAGCGTGTCGTTTCGCTTTGCCCACACGGATCGGAACTCGAGTCGTTGGCCGGAGTCAGACGAGAACGCGCTCGAGATCCACGACGACACCCGAATCGGCCTCTCGGCTGCCGACGAGTTCACCGAGACAGACTGCCGCACCTGCGGGTGTGAAACAGGCGACGAGGTCACCGTGGCTGGCGTCGCTGCCGACGTCGAGTACGCCGGGTGCGTAGACCGGTGCGCCGTTTGCAACTTCGTGTGCGGCGCTCTCGGCGATCGTTACCCGCGCCAGATTCTCGAGAATTCGCTCGGCTGGGTCGACGACGTCGTACAGCGGTTCCGGATCGTCGTCCTCGAGCCAGAACGCGAGCGCATCGAGGAACTCGGTCGCGGTGTGAAGATCCGTATCGTCGAACGGTTCCGTCATCGTCCGGCGGAGCGCGCCCATGTGACCACCCGTCCCCATCGCAAGCCCCAGGTCGTGACAGAGTTTTCGAACGTAGGTGCCGCTCTCACACCGGATCCGCAACAGGAGTCGTCGCTCATCTCGTTCCAGAACGTCGAGGTCGTGAATCGTTCGCACTCGCAACCGACGAGAGACGGCGCTCTTTCGCGGCGGCTTCTGATAGATCGGTCCCTCGAACTCGGCGACGATCGATTCTGCGTCCGACGGTACCCGACCGTGACACTCGAGGACAGCAACGTACTCCTTTTCGCCTTCGAGAAATACCTGCGCGAGACGGGTGGCGTCGCCGAGCATAACCGGAAGACAGCCGGTTACCTTCGGATCGAGCGTCCCCGCGTGTGCGGCACGATCGATCGGTTCGGTCCCCTCGAGCGTCGAGAGTTTCTCGTCGACGGCGTCACGTATCCACCCGCTGACCTGATGGGAGGATGGACCCGGCGGTTTGTCCAGGTTGACGACGCCGAACGCGAGGAGTTCGGCCGGCGATCGATCGTCGGGCGGGCCACGAAGCGTCATTCGAACTCGTACTCGAGGGCGACGTCCGCTTTTCCTTCGTCGCCGGTCGATTCGTACTCGTCGACGGCGGTCACGAGCATGTCGAGGACCGCATCGGGTTCCCATCGAGCGGTGTTCACCGAGAGATCGTATATTGTCAGGTCCCGAATGTCGATGCCGTAGTACTCTTGATACCGTTGGGCCTCGCTGGCTTCACGCGCTTTCGTCTCTTCGGTTGCCCGGTCGGGATCTTTCTGCTCTCGTTCGGCGATCCGTTCGCCACGGACTCGGGCCGGCGCATCGAGCCAGAATCTAAAGTTCGCCTCGTCGCCCGCGAGCCACCCTGCGAGTCGGGACTCGAGGACCAGATCGTCCTCCTGGAGGGCGATTTCTCGGAGCCGTCGATCCAGATCGCGATCGATCTGGTCGTTCTCCTCGGCCAGCTTGTTGAACTCGAGGGGGGTGTAGCCCCGTTCGTCCGCAAGTTCTCGGAAGATGTCGCCGCCGCTGACGTGATCGAGGTCGAACGCCTCGGCGAGCAACCCGGCGGTGGTGCTCTTCCCGCTACCCGGCGGACCGGAGACGGTGAGTAACATATTCGACCTGCGACGGCGTGACTAAAAGGGGTTTTGAATCCGTCGGGGCTCGATCAGGTTCCTGCGGGGGTCATATCGATGTTCAGCGCTTTGCGCAACAGCTGCGTAAAGCCCATCGAACAGAGGAAATACCAGACGATCCACGCCCACATCGGGCCGACGAGACCCTGGTTCAGCCGCACTTCGCCCGCGATCGGCATGATCATCGTCAATTCGGCCTCGCTGACGTGACCGTCGAGGATCTTCCAGTACATCCAGAGAAACAGCGGGATGGTAAACAACATGATCCAGACCATCGGTCGGAACTGCTCTTTGAACATTCCGATGTTGTCGGCCATCGCCTCCATCTGTTCCTCGCGGACGCGGTCCATCTCGTTTTCGAGGCGTTCGATCTCGGCGTCGCTCGCGTCGCGTTCTTCGGCTTCTTTCTTGCGCTCGCGGACGTCTTTCTGTTTCTCCTGCATCGCCTTCATCCGCTTTTGGTACTTCCCGATGATCTCCGGATTCATCAGGTTGGCCTGCAACAGCGTCGAGTAGAGGCCGGTCAACAGCGCCACGGAGAGAATCACGGCGTAAAACGGGAGCGCGGCGTCGAGCGGTGCAAGCAGAAAGTCGATCGCTCCGCCGACCGTGTTCCGAACCGAATCGAGCCAGTAGCCGATCATCAATAGGACCGAGCCGACTGCGGCGATCTTGTCCCACTGGGACCACTTCGACTCCTCGTCGCTGATGTCGACGTCCGGCACTCCCGTCTCGCCGTCGCCGTCCAGCGCTTCGTCGTACGCCTCTCTGTCGGCGATCTCGAACCCCTCGTCCCCGTCGACCAACACTCCCTTCTCGATCAGTCGTCCCCATTGTCCGCTGGTCAGGTCGTCGTTGACGTCCTGCCAGGTAACCTCGCCGCCGTTTTCGTCGGCTTGCTCGCGGATCGTCTCGAGGCCGTCGGCGAGCGAGGAATCCTCACGAACGAGGGAGTTGATCTTCTCGGCTGTACGCGTCATCTGATTGTTCTAGCGGCCGTTCGGTATACAAGTGTTTATCTTCGTCGGAAGAGCGACGAACGAACCAGTGGTGGCCTCCGTCGGCGACGTTCGACCGCTTGCGGGGGATTCTTTTCGGACATTGCCTCCGCACAGTGATTTGGACAACATTTATTATCTCGAAAACTAAATCAGTACAAAATAATGACTCCGGGAGCTGACCGACTCCGTCAGACACTGCGTGGAGACCGGGGGGTGTCTCACGTCGTGGGGTTTACGCTGTTACTCGGGATCGTGCTGATGGGTTCAGTGCTCGTTCTCGTGTTGGGGATCGGATTACTCGAGTCCCTCGAGGACGACAGCGAAGCGGAGATTACGCACTCCGCGATCGATACGACCGAACACAGTATCGAGACGACCGCATCTACGGACCAGACGACGTCTATTCCGATAGACAACTACCGGCCCGATGGCACCGTTCACATCGCGTGGTACAACGCCTCCGCTGGTGCTACTAAACACGATGCGGTCGAAGCCGGGAACGAAACGGTCGAAATCGATCCACTCGGTGCACTGGTGGACGAATCAGACGACATGACGGTCATCCTCCAGGGTGGTGGAAGCTGGGTGGATCGCAACGGTGAGTACCGCGTAAATTCCGAACCGGACATCGGGTACGAGGACGAGTCCCTTCAGCTTCGATTGTTGACGTTGACCGAAGACGAGGTCCAGCAAAGCGAAGGGACTGCACAGCCAAACCCCGACAGCGATCTCTCCGAACGACTCGAGGAGGCCAGCGAAAACGCGACCAGAGACGGCTACAACGATATGGCACTCGTGATCGAAAGCGAGTACCACGACGGCTGGTCAGAGTTTCTCACCTCCGAGTTCGACAACCGCGAAAACTTCACGGTGAACAGCGGGGAGACGAGTCCCGTGGTCGGCACCGGAAGCGACGAAACCGTCGAGGTCATCATGGAGAACGTCACCGACTCGAGTGCGGACTTCTGGATCAAAGAGGACCACGGCGTCGTCAGCGGCGAGGACGGCGAGAACAAACACGTCGGCACCGACGACCTCGAGTTCAAAGCGACCCTCGAGAACGTCGGTGAAGTAGAGGAAGAACAGGACGTCGAACTCGACATCATCGGCGGTCCCGAGATAACGGAACCGATCGAACTCTCTAGCGGCCAGGAGGAGAACGTCACCTTCACGCTTGCGGACCCCCACGATCACTTACAGCAGGGAGAAGAGTACGAGTACCAGATCTATACGGATCAGGACGAACTCGAACAGCCGGGTTCGTTTTACTTTAGCCCGGAACCGGAACCGTACCTCGATATCGACGTCCCGCGCGTAGACGGGATGGATGCCAGTGACGAGGACGATCCGGTCGAATTCTCTGGAGACAATGCAACGGTCGAAATCGACATCACGAACATCGGCGGAGCCAATCTCTCTGATGGCGGACCAAATGCAGGGGAACTCGAACTGAGTCTCGAAGTCGACGGTGTTTCCGATGATGATCCGTACGACCTTGAGGGCACAACGAACCCCGAAGTTTCGGAACGGACCGTTGGAGAGACCGGAACTGCGACGTGGACTCTCGAACGAGATCAGCTACACGAAGGAGATCACGAATTTACTGTTTCTGCGGTGAACGGAAACGAAGCGACCGGCTATTTCACGGTCGATGATGGTATCAATGTCGAAGATAGCATGGTTATCGTCGATGCAGGTACCGAGGTTACGGTTCGAATTATCGGCTCAGAACTCAGTTCGTACCGTTCCTATTACGGAGAGAACAATTGGGCGCCAGCGTTCGTCGACGTCTATACGCAACGGGTTGACGACGATGGGAATCCGATAGAGGATCCCGTTCGGCACGGTCAGGGTGACGGGGTTTCTTGGGCGGATTCAAACGTAAATAGACATGAGCTTAGAGATGACATTCTGGAATATCAATTTGTTCCGGAAGAACGGGTGAGTTTCATGTTGCAAGCAACATCGTACGGTGGATGTGGTGATCGATACTATAATTATCAGAGAGACCAGTGGGAATGGGACGGATGGGTAAGTCAAGAGACAAAAGACGGAATTACGTACTTCGATTGCCCCACTGGGGACGAAGACAACCAACTTGTAGAGCTTACCGCCGATGCAGGGACTGAGGAATCGAACGTGCGAGTTCTGAACGAATCCAGAAATGCGTTACCGGAGATTGACCCCGGTGTCGAACCACAGTACAGTGTGGACGAAATTCTCGAGCGGGAAGAAGTCGGAATCGGCGTCTCCGAAGATCCGGACGGTTCCGGGACGTTAGATCTCGAAGACGACGAAGCAGTGTTCCTCTTCGAAATCACGCATCATCCGGAGCAGTACAACACAAATCCTGAACTCGACGAGAATACCGAATGGACCAATGAACGATATTGGCAAGAGGCGTTCGACGGTGAACATAGCGACCCGAACTTCAACGACATGCTAGCTCACATTGAGTTCGACCGGCAGTCGACTGCTCTCCAGGTGGATTTCGAGCCCGGGAGCGGTGACAGGATCGACTTCGGTCCAGGCGACGAATCCCACCGAGAACAGGGCAACATAACCGAAAGCGACATCGACGTTGGGACGGACGAAATCATCATCGGATAACGTCACCCAAGCCGCCGTTCTCGGTTCCTCGATCGGCAAAATATACCAGTTCTTAAAGCTGTTTCCCTGTACGTCGAAATCGAAAGAAGCGTTACGCCGCGTCCTCGATCGTCGCCTTCACGTCTTCCCACACTTCGTCTGGGGCCTGCTCGCCGTCGACACGCTCGAGTACCCCCTGCTCGTCGTAGTGGTCGATAACCGGCTTGGTGTTCTCGCGGTAGACACGGAGTCGCTCTTTGACGGTCTCCTCGGTGTCGTCTTCGCGTTGCTCGAGGCGCTCCTTGACCTCGGGATCCTCCGGCGGGTTGTACTCCACGTGGTAGATCTCGCCGGTCTCGGGGTCGAGACGGCGACCGGTCAGCCGGTGGACGAGTTCCTCCTCGCCGACGTCGAGGGAGAGGACGACGTCGAGGTCGGTCATCTCCTCGAGTTCTTCGGCCTGCTCGGGGTTTCGGGGATAGCCATCGAGCACGAAACCGTCGGCCTGGGAGAGTGCCTCGTCGACGATCGCGTTGACGACCTCGTCGGGGACGAGTTCACCCTGGTCCATGTACTCGCGTGGCGTGTCGTACTCGGTGTCCATCTCGGAGATGTCCATCTCCTTGTTCGCACGGAGTGCGTCTCCAGTCGTCACGTGTTCGACGTCGAACTCGGAGGCGATCTTCGAACTCTGGGTTCCCTTCCCTGCTCCCGGCGCGCCGAGAATCAGGACTCGTGGTTGTGCCATGTCGCTGCGTTGACCGCCAGCGCATAAAGGCTTAAAGAAACGAGGCCGAGGTGTATCGTATGACTCGATTCGAGGCCACCGATCCGACCGAGCGGCAGAAACTCTACGTCGATGCCATTACGGCTCATCGGACTCGAGGGAGCCACTTCCTGACGCTCGAAGCCGACGGCGACCGTCTCGAGAGCGATATGATGGCGAGTCCGTCCGACGGAAACGAACGGGGGACGGCGTCGACCGCCAGCGATGACGCCGAACTCGCTACCCCCCCGTGGATCCAGTTCGGTGACGGGACGATCAATCTCGACTGTACAGAGGACGAACTCGAGACCCTGAAGGGACTGCTCGCGGAGTTTCCCGCGTTCAAGATCGACGAACTGACGCGTCCCGAGGAGGCCGAAGGAGTGAACGCCCGCGTGAGTGCGAAGGCGGATCCGAACCGCATCGCTCAGTTCGTCGACAGCGTCTTCCGTCGCGTGTACGACCTCCCCGAGGAATTTCGCGTCTGGGCTGTCGAAATCTAATCGCCCTCTGTGTGGTTATCCGATGTGCAGGTCGCCGTCCGTTCCGTCCTCGCCTTCGTCCCACTCGAGTTCGAACTCGACGCCGAGTTCGTCTGGCCCGCCAGAACTCGAGATTTCCCGCTCGGCTTTGATTTCGAACGTCGGTCGAGACGGCGGCGCCAGTGTCACCGACTCACCACTGGATTCGAGGGTGAGGTCGTCACCCGACTCGAGGCTGTCGGCGACGGTTCTGAGGTAGTCGGCGATCTCCGTCCGGTCCATTCGGCGTTCGAACTTGAAGAGAACTTCTTCCGGCATACCTGAACGTTGGGCCGAACGGTATAGAGCGTTACGCCGTGACCGGCGCGCGCGAAGCGAACGTCGTCCGTCGTGACGGCAGTCGAACGTCGTCCGTCCTGACCGTACCCGCGTTCGAACCGAAGGTGTTCGACTCGAGTCGGCACGCGATCGAATAGCTGTCAACCCGAATATATGAAGCCGATCGATCAGCGATAGAAACAAGGTCGATGAATCCTACGAATCGGTGAGGGACGGAAGCGGGCAAACGGGGAAAACCCGCGGTACCCGTGTGGTTTCGGCCGGTTTCGAGACAAAGCCACTATCGGCTCGTTTCCAAATAGATAAGTGCCCCCAGCAACCATCGTCCGACATATAAGCGGTCTTCAATAGAGGTGGATACAATCTACAGCGCACTCACGATCCCGATGCAGGTGCAGACGCGCGTCGACGTGTTCGAGATGATTTTCCTCGTCTTCCTCGGACTCGGGACGCTCGTTGGCGCCGTCGTCATCGCGTACACGTTGTACAACGCGTACAAGTACCGCGACGAGGGCACGTCGAGCGACGACGATGCACCGACTCTCGGGGAACTACCGACGGGTGGAAAGGGCGGAAAGAAACTGTTCGTATCCTTCGGGTTGAGCGCCATCATCGTTATTTCGTTGATCATCTGGACGTACGGCTGGTTGCTGTACGTCGAGGATGGTCCACAGGAAGCTCCCGAAGACGCCATCGAAGTCGACGTCGAGGGCTGGGCGTTCGACTGGGGATTCACCTACGAAAACGGTGTCGAGACGAACTCCCTCGGTGAGGGAATGGTCGTTCCGGCGGACACCCCGGTCTGGCTCGAGGTGACTGGCACCGACGTCTGGCATACGTTCGGGATCTCAGAACTCAAGGTGAAAGCCGACGCGATCCCGGGTGAAGTCGACGAAACCTGGTTCATGGCAGAGGAACCCGGCGAGTACACCGCCGAGTGTTTCGAACTCTGTGGACCCGGTCACTCGGATATGGACTCCGACGTAACCGTCCTTCCACAAGACGAGTTCGATCAGTGGATGGACGATCAGCTCACGCTGACGATCACTCTCGAGGACGAGAACGAAGAACCAGTCACCGACGGCTTCGAACTCTCCATCGAACACCAGGAGAACGACGAGTTCGACGAGGATCTCTCGGCGACGCTCGGACCCGACGACTTCGAGGACGGAACGGTCGAACTCGGGGACTTCGAGCAGGGCGGTGCGTACGACGTGACGATCACGCCGACCGACGACGAGTTCGAAGCGATCGAAGACACGATCGACTTCACCGGTCCAACCGACGAAACCTACGAACTTGAGGACCCTGATGCAGACGACGAAGACGATGACAACAACAACAACGACGGAGGTGACGACGAATGAGTGACCTTCCCCCGATGACGTCAGTCAAACGGTGGCTGGTTACGACGAACCATAAGGACGTCGGGATTCTCTACATCGTGACGGCCCTGTTTTTCCTCCTCTTTGGAGGGGTAATGGCGCTCGCGTTTCGCGCACATCTGTGGGAATCCGGTGGAATCGGACTCCTGAGCGGTAACGAGTTCAATCAGGCAGTCACGGCTCACGGCCTGTTGATGGTGTTCTGGTTCCTCTCGCCGATCGCATCCGGGTTCGCGAACTATTTCGTTCCGCTCCAGATTGGTGCAAAGGACCTCGCGTTCCCCCGAATGAACGCACTCAGCTACTGGTTCTACCTCTTCTCCGGCGTTCTCATCGCGTTCTCGTTCTTCCAGGGCGGGGCGTACGCCGGCGGGTGGACGATGTACGCGCCGTTGAACGTACCGACGTACACGCCCGCGATGGAGGCGACGACGGGTGGCAACGCGACGATCCTCGGGCTGATGTTGTTCGTCATCTCGATCACCATCGGTACGGTAAACTTCCTGGTGACGATCCACCGGTCGCGCGCGGAGGGCCTCGGCCTCTGGAACATGCCGATGTTCACCTGGTCGTGGCTGCTGACGGTCTGGATGATGTTGTTCGCGTTCGCGGCGCTGCTCGCCGCGTTGCTGTTGCTCGCGACCGACCGGATCTTCCTTACGCAGTACTTCGCGACCGAACAGGGCTCGAGCCTGCTGTGGGCACACCTGTTCTGGTTCTTCGGCCATCCGGAGGTCTATATCGTCTTCTTCCCCGCGTTGGGGATCATGTTCGAGACGTTCCAGACGTTCACCGGTCGACGGTTAGTCGGCCGAAAGTGGGTCATCATCGCGATGGTTCTGGTGGCAGTCCAGTCGTTCCTCGTCTGGATGCACCACATGTACCTGACGACCATCAACTTAGAGATCAAGACGCTGATGATGGCGACAACGATCGGAATCTCGTTGCCGTTCGACCTGATGGTCTTTGCGTTGATTTACACGATGGTGAAAGGACGCGTCCGGTTTACGACGCCGTTCCTGTTCAGCCTGGGCGCACTCGTACTGTTCATCCTCGGTGGGATCACCGGGGTGTTCCTCGGTGCAGTCGTGCTGGACTACGAGTTCCGTGGAACTTACTGGGTTGTCGCCCACTTCCACTACGTGATGGTCTCGGGCGTCACCGCATTGGTTGCTGGCCTCTACTACTGGTGGCCGAAGATCTCCGGGAAGATGTACTCCGAGACGCTCGGAAAGATCAACTTTGCCGTCTACTTCGTCGGCTTCAACCTGCTTTACTTCCCGCAGTTCCTCGCCTGGGAGACGCCGCGGCGCGTCTTCCACTTCGCCGAGGGTGCCGAGTTCTACCACCAACTTTCGACCGTGGGCGCGTTCGTCTTCGGCGCATCGTTCCTGATCATGTTCGCAACGTTCGCCCACAGCTACCTCTACGGACCGCGAGCACCCGACAACCCGTGGGAGTACTCGCGTACTGCTGAGTGGGCCGTTCCGTCGCCGCCGCCACTCGAAAACTGGACCGGTCGACCCAGTTACAAGACTGGCCACCTCGAGTTCGTCGAGGACTCGAAGGCGGCGACCGACGGCGGCGTCGCCCAGGGCGAGGCGGCGGCTGCCGAGGTTGCCTCGACTCACGAAGAAGACCACCCCGATCACGCGAGTATCTGGCCGCTCGGGATCGGTATCTCGACGTTCCTGTTCTTCTTCGGGCTAACGGGAATCACGCCGTACATCGCCGAATTCGCACAGGGAACCGAGTCACCGCCCGAGGGTCTCGTCGGTATTGCCGGTGAACCGAACATCGTCTATCCGATCCTGACGGTACTCGGTATCGTGGCGATGGGATACACGCTGTTCAAGTTCGGCGTCGAACAGTTCGACGTCCCCGAGATGGCGGTCGCCGAACGATGGCCGTTCGGTGGCATCGGTAACACGAAATTCGGTGTCTGGGTGTTCCTCGCATCCGACGTCGTCGTCTTCGGTGCCGCGATCGGTGCGTTCGTCTTCATGCGTCTTCATACGGGCTGGAGCGACTGGACGACCGTTCCATTCGCCTCGTGGCCAGGTCTGCTCAACACCTACGTCCTGCTCACCTCGAGTTTCACCGTCATCCTGGCGCTCGTCTTCGCCGAACGCCAGAGCAAGAAGGGTCTGCTCGGGGCGATGGGTGCGACGCTGTTGCTCGCGCTGACGTTCATGGGCGTGAAAGCCTACGAGTACGGCGTCAAGTTCCAGCAAGGCGAGTTCTGGTGGACCGGAATCGAGTACTCCATCTACTTCGTGACCACCGGCTTGCACGCGCTTCACGTGATCTTCGGCGTGCTCATCGCGCTGTTCATGATCTACCGGATCGTCAGCGTGGATGCCTACCTCGAGGACCACCGGCCGGTCGAGTTCTTCGGACTCTACTGGCACTTCGTCGACATCGTCTGGGTCATCCTCTTCCCGCTGTTCTACCTGATGTAGCGGCGATTCGCTACATCGATTCTCTCGACTCCGATAGTAATCGTCGAAACGATTTCCTCTCCGCACTCGAGCGGTTAGCATGACCAGTGCTGGCCGCTGTTTTGTGAGCAGGTGAGTGTTGACGTTCGGTGGGTACTGTTGGTGTGAACGACCACGCCGCCGAGTCAAGTTCTCACGAACGAGGGGCACATACCAACGATACGGATGTACATACTGATCGTTCGGGCGGTGTGCGACCGAGTCCAGACCGATGTTCAATGGCGACGCAGCGATCGGTGGAACCGTCTCATCGGTTTACTGTCCGTCAGTGCCGGCGCACCCGCGACCCGTACGCCGGTCTATCGGGACAGCAATCCGTCTCACACGTCTCGGTCGAAAAGGGTGAGGCCGGTTGCCGCGTAGTCGAGCTCCTAGCGGTAGGTCACCGCTCGGCTTCGGTGCATCTCCTGTGCCTTCCTCGTCGGATATGTGGCACCGCTAGATGTCAAATCTCAATATGTCGAGCCACCACGACGAAGAGCCCCACCAAGACGGCTGCGGCGGTGAGCACGATAACCTCGGCGATGGGGGACGTGGACAGCGATTCGAGCCACGATTCGGCTCCGTCCACCGCATCGTCGGTCGAGCGGTCGTCACTCGCCTGTGTGCTGGCGACTTCCTCGGGTTCGACGCGTTCGTCGACTAACTGGGTCGCTGCGGCGTCTGCGTCGACGATCCCGTATCCGTACCGAGTGTCTTTCTCATCCGGTGCGTCAGCTGGCTTCCACGCTGTCTCCGTGAGGATTCTCGAGACGTCAGATGGCGTCGTATCCGGTTCGATCTCCAGTAACAACGCGATCGTTCCGGCGACGTGTGGCGTGGCCATCGACGTTCCGGGGAACGGTTCGTATCCTCCGCCAGGAACCGCGCTGTCGATCGCAACGCCAGGTGCGACGACGTCGGGCGCAACGTACGTTTCCGGCCCCGTCTCCCACTCAGTCCGCTCGAGACGTTCTCCCCCCGAGAAAGACGCGACGGCCCCGTCCGGATCCACCGCGCCGACGCTGATCGAATTGTAGACGTTCGCGGGCGATCCAGAGGTGTTCTCTCCCTCGTTTCCGATCGCCGCAACCACGGCAACGCCGCTCTCTTCTGCGTTCCGAACCGGGTCGGTCAGCTGGTGGTGTCGACCGGTCGCCCCAAAGCTCATACTGATCACGTCGGCCTCTTCCTCGAGTGCCCACTCCATTCCGGCGATGATCTGTGCAAACGTCCCGCCTTCCTCGTCCAGGACGAGTCCGTGGAGCAACTCGGTCTCGGGAGCGACGCCGATCGCCGTGCCGCTCTGATTTCCACCGGCGACGGTGGCACTGACGTGTGTTCCGTGCGCTCCCGAATCGTACGGCGTCGATCCCACGACGCGATCACCGCTCTCGTTGAACTCCGCCCAGCCACCGGGGTACGTCGGATCGGTTGGGTCGTCCGTGTATAACTCGATGTCCGGATGGTCCGCGTCGACGCCGGTGTCGAGGACGGCGACGCGGACCCCGTCTCCACGAGCGTCGTACTCTTGCCAGACCGTGGGTGCGTTCACCGCTTCGACACCCCAGGTTGTCGACGGATCGTCATCCTCATCGGCCACGTCGTCGCGTTCGTCCGGTTCCGGTGGCACCGATAGTTCGAAGTTCTCGTGGATCGCTTCGATTGCATCGAATCGCTCGAATGCCTCGAGGTCGACGCGATCCGTCTCGACTTCGAGTAAGACGGCGTTGGTCACCCAGAACTCCTCTTCGACGGAGATCCACGCTGTTTCGGTCGCGTAATCGAGCAACGGTGCTTGCGTTTTTGCTGCGTGTTCCTCAAGGCGATACTCGACCTTGTCGTCGCTTGCATCCTCGGGAACGGTTGCTTCCTCGAATCGAACGACGAGTTCGACCGTCTCGGAGTCCTCGAGATCACGAAGACTGTCGTCGATTTCGAGGTCATCGTCGCCACTGCTAACGAGGGCCGCGTTCTGGTTCGCTACTGTCGGAACCACGAACCCCGAGATCACGAGAGAAGACACCAGCAACGCGCAGACGACGCAAGCGATCGTCCGTGACGTTGGCCGAAAGCGTACCACGATACGATAACTGGGAAGTCATCGAACAAAGACATTCTGGTGTACGCACTCGTTTGATATCCACCTATCGCCGCCGATGCGGACTCCTGTGGCGGTCAGTACCGACATACTGACGACGAGTTTACGGTTGTTCGATGACAACTCGTCCGAACGGACTCGAGGGCGTTGAGGAAGGTATAAGTGCCCCTCGCCCCGAATACCCAGCAATGGCTGACGTTCGAACGTACTCGCTGATCTACGTCGCATTGCTGGTGTTGGGTACGGGCAAGTTCGCCTTTTTCGAGTTTCTGACGTACGAAATGGCCCTCGCAGGGACGATCGTGCTCGCGGTGGCCAAGATACTGTTGATCGCGGGCTACTACCAACACCTCCTCGAAGAGCCACGGTCTATCTCCTACATGATGGGCCTCGCCGTGTTCATGGTATTTCTGCTGACGATCGCAGCAGGATACTCCATCCAGTAACGCCCGAGCACTCTGTTCTCCGTTCATCTCGGCGATAGTTCGATTCCGTCTCCTGCAGGAACTGATACGGACCGCCATGTGTCTGTCTCGGTCGATCCCAGACCGCCGAGCGATCGACCGGCAATCAGCCATCGCAGACCGTCTGACACACTCGAGCCACAGTGGCGGGTTTTCGAATGCGCTCGTTGCAAGCGATCCAATCGACTTACGAGAAGAGATGGACGGTTCGAATCGTGGTCGCTCTCGAAGCGGATTGCGCTGTAGTGGCCATGGCTCGTACGCCTATTGTGATACGGTTTACTGTAAATCATTTCCGGTGCGACCGCGACCCGTCCTGCGGTTGCACCGGTAAATCGGTACAGCAATCCGTATGAGTCGTTACGGTGATCGCTTTCTCTCGTTCGAGCGACCAGCGGCAACACGTACACCGATCCGTCTCAGAGCGATGATCGTGGGAGGACTGTATCGTCCTCGCGAAAGACGACGTAATCGAGGCTCCTGACGAGTGAGATAGGCGGGTCAAGAGTCCTACCGTCAGCAGGTAAGAGTCGTACGGATTGCTGTACCGGTTTACGGGCGCAACCGCGACCCGGGCAGCCGGTGTGGCGGAACTGACTGATAGTAAACTGTAACAGTGACCGACTGGCCAGCAGAAAGAAAGAGACGTAGTCCGAGCGAAATCGGGCCAAAGCGGCCCGGAACTCCGTTACTCCTTGCCGAACATCTGGCGCATCATCGGATGCATCTCCATCATCTGCTCCTCGGCGATCTCTTCGTACAGTTTGTACGTGATCGAGACAGCCAGCAGCAGACCCGTTCCGGTAACGGCACCGATCGTTCCGAGCATGTTCGCCCAGACCGCCAGGATACCGACGAGCGCGCCGCCGATGACGGTCACCTGCGGAATGTACCGTTCCATGACCTTCTCGATGACGCCGACGTTCTGTCGGAAGCCAGGGATCTGCATCCCGGAGTTTTGGATCTGACGGGCCGTCGCTTCCGGCCCCATGTTCGTCGTTTCGACCCAGAAGATAGCGAAGATCGCACCGCCGATGACCATGAACGTCAGGTCGATAGAGATGCGGATCATCACCATCCACGCCTGCTGGGCGACTTCACCCGTCCACCACATCCAGTCGTTTGGCGAGTAGATCGGAGCGGTGTAGTAGAAGAATCCGCTCACGGGCTGGCCTTGACTGTCGTAGACGCCGAGCCACGGTAACTCTCGGCCGAGCAACGCGATGGTCGACGCGTCGCCAGTCTGGCGGTTGAGAATCTGACCGATGAACTGAACGTTCGCCTGCAACGCGCGAACGAGGATCATCGGCAGGACGCTCGCGTAGATGAGCTTCACGGGGAAGCGACCGCGAGCACCCTTAACTCTGGCGTGACTCAGTGGGATCTCGACGCGGACAGACTCCGCGTAGACGACGATCCCGAAGATCAACAGCGTCGTAAAGAGGGCGATAATGTGCCCGTCCTGTAGTAACAGCGTGTAGAGGCCGTCACCGGCAACGAGCGAGCCAACTTCTACCTGGCCGGTAAAGATCCGATACCAGTCGTAGAAGAATCCCCCCTCAGCTGGTTGGATAAACCCAGTAACGAGCTTCTGGCTCACGCCAGCGATGATGAACAGCCCGATCCCGCTGCCGACCCCCCACTTACTGACGACCTCGTCCATATAGAGGATGAGGACACCCCCGATGAAGATCTGGGTGAACATCAGCGCCTGAATCTGGGTCTGATCGAAAGTGAACCCGCCGAGCGTCAGCGACTGCTGGGGTGGCAGGAAGCCGCCGGCGAACACCATCGGGAGTGCGGTCAGCGCCGTCATGACGATGACGAGCAGCTTCTGTAGGCCCTGGTAGAGCACCTGATCTCGGGGATCGTCCGTATCCAGCCCGAGAAGGTTCGCCCCGCCGAGCAACTGCATGACGATGCTCGCCGTGACGATCGGTCCGATACCGACCTGCATCAGCGAGCCCTGTTCACCCGCAAGAACCGCACGGAACTCGCCGAAGAGGTCGTCCCCTGCACCGGATTCCATTCCGAACAGTCCGATGTTCGTCAGGAAGAAGTACAACACGAGGATCCCCGCCGTCCAGGTCAGCTTGCGCTTGAAGGGAACGTGTCCCTCCGGTCGCTGGACTGCGGGCATCCGCGTCAAGACCGGTTCGGCGGCTTCCTTCCATCCCATACGTTAGTCCTCGTTCTGTTCGGAGTCGTCGTCTTTAGCGTCCTGTGCTCGCTCCGAGAGAACTGCCTCACCGCCGGCAGCCTCGAGTTTCTCTCGAGCGGCCTCGGAGAAGGCGTCGGCCGTCACCGTCAGCTGGTTGCGGACTTGGCCAGATCCGAGGACCTTGACGACGTCGGCTTCGTGTCCGTCTTCGACGATGTCGCGAGCATCCAGTTCGTAGCCACCGTCGGCCTCGTC
Organism: Natrialba sp. INN-245; assembly: GCF_009807105.1. Lineage (NCBI taxonomy): Archaea > Methanobacteriati > Methanobacteriota > Halobacteria > Halobacteriales > Natrialbaceae > Natrialba > Natrialba sp. INN-245. The sequence continues at coordinate 100,098 of NZ_WUBV01000017.1, forward strand.
GGCGAGATCGTCGGCGACGTAGAGGATGGCGTCCTCGTCTAACTTCTGGACATCGATCTCTACGACCTCCTCGCGGATGTCGTGTGGACGTTTGAAGCCGTGTTTGCCTTTCGGTTCGTAGTTGTGGAACTCGTGTTTGCTTCGTCCGGCGCGGCCGCGTCCGCCACGGTGGCCAGCACCCCGTCGATTCTTGTGGGTACCACCGCTATGTGTCCGCGATCCGCGCTGACGTCGTTTTTTACTCGTCATGGTTATCGCATCGATTCTAGCAGGTCGTTAATCTGCTCTGTTGTATGCTTTCCGAGTTGTCCTCCCTCGACGGTCGGCTTCTTGATACCGTCGTGACCGCCACGCGGTGGGTGGAGCCGAAGCGTCGGTGACAGCCCAACGTCTCGAAGCGTCGTCTCCTCTGCGAGGAGCGCGTTCGCGAGCGCGTCGAAGTCGTCGAACTCGGTGTTCTCCACGAGCCACTCCTCGTCGACGTCAGACTGGTTGCCCTCGAGGGGTTCGGCGCGCTTTTCGAGCAGCGTCGCGAGAACGTCCTCCGTCGGCTCACCGTGTGCGACGTAGTCGTTGACCTTGGTGATCATCCCCTGATAGGTGTCGGTCTCGGGGACGAGCGCACAGTGGTTGACGCTGTGGATATTGAGCATCTCCAGGGTGTCCTGGACGTCCTGCTGGCGGTTCACTTCACCGCGAATCTGGACGATTGCCTTCATTGGTCGGCCACCTCGGCTTCGTCACGGTCACTTGTGCGCGGTGCCGGTTGTCGGGACTGCGAAGCGTTCTCGAGCGCGTTGAACGTCGCCTTCGCGAGGTTGACGGTCGTGCGCGTATTGCCGTGGCTCTTGGTCCAGGCGTTCTCGAGACCGGCCAGTTCGAGGACGTGGCGGACGGTGTCACTCGCGGCCAGTCCGAGCCCTTCGGGGGCCGGGATGACCTCAACCTCGACGGAGCCGGCCTTTCCGGTCGTCCGTCGGCTCAGCGAGTGTGGCCGCTCCGAACGGTCCTCCCACGAGCCGGATCCTCGAGGGACCTTGAGCATGTTCAGCTTCGCGATACCGATCGCCTTCTGGATGGCGGAGCCGACCTGATCGTCTCGGCCTTCCGCGTAGCCAACGTAGCCGTCGCGGTTGCCCACGACGACGACACATCGGAACTTCACGCGGCGGCCGGAGTCGGTCATTCGCTGGACCATGTTGATGTCCAGCACTTCGTCGTCCAGTCCAGGGAGGAGCTGGTCGACGATCTCGGGTTCCTTCAGCGGGAGCCCCGAGTTGAGGGCGGCTTCCATCGTGTCGATTTCGCCCTCCTGGACCTTCCGGCCGAGACGGGTGACGGGTTCCCATCCGTCGTCATTGTAGTTGTTTCCACTCATTCGAGAATCGCCTCTCGTACGTCGTCGAAGTGTTCTGGGAGTTCGGTCGCGTCGAACTCGCCGCTGTACAGCGGCTCGTCTAGCTGTTCTGCGTACTCGGCGATATGCTCGCCGCGGGTACGCGACCAGTCCGCGAGCACGCTATCGTTGTGCGGTATCTCGAGGCCGGCGTCGATTGCGCCTTCCTGAACCGCGAACACCTTGTTGCCGGGCGTCGCGGTGTTGAGGCCGATATCGAGAACCGCTTCCTCGAGACCGGCGTCGACGGCTCGCTGGCCGGCTAGCAGGCCGGTCAGGTACGCCGCCGAAATGTTGCTCGTGGGGGCGTCCCAGCCGTACTCCTCGAGATCGCTCGAGTGTGCGCTCGCGAGCGTCTCGTCGCCGTTGGGTCCGGGAACGATCAGCTGCGCCGTAGTGTGCTTGTTGCTCTTGCGAGCAACGAGGCGGGGCTTGCCCGATTTTAGCAGGCGCAACCTCTGATGGTAGTCCGTCCGGACCTCGCGCCGACGCCGCATCGGCACCTTGTATCGTGGTCCTGTCGCCATTATTGGTCACCGTAGTTTTCGTCGATATAATTCAACAGGTATTGGACGCTACGGAACTCCCCACCGCCAGCCTTCTTGTAGAGCTCGCGGTACTGCGTGGGCGTAACCTCGCCCTTGTCACGGAGTTCGCGCAGCTTCCGTCGCTGTGCACGAATCTTGTTCTGCCACTCGTCTTTGGGACTCTGGCGGGCACCCTTCTTGCCGCGGCGCTTGCCTGGCCCCTTCTGGTGGCCGTAGGCGCGCTTTGCGTTGCGCTCGCGGGCTCGGCCGCGGGAGTTGCCCGTTGCGTCTTCGGCCTGGATGAGGCCCTCGTCGACGAGTTCGCGGATCTCGTCGCGCGTGATCGCTTCGGCGATATCGGCCTGGGCGCTCGGGTCGAGCCAGATGCGATTCTTTCCGACGTCCAAGACGTCGGCCGCGAGTCGCTTCTGTGCGGAGAGATCAGTCATCGGATTCCACCTCGACTTCTTCGTACGTTGGGTTCAGGACACGAATGCCCTCGTCTTCCGCCGTCTCCTCGATCCGCTCGCGCTTGCGCGCGCCAACCGAGGACGCGATACGGACCGCTTCCGTGTCGCCGTCGACGCCCTCGAGGTCGTCGGTATTCTCGACGTAGACCTCTTCGAAGCCACTCGGGTGCTTGCCTCGAACCTCGGTGGGGGTCCGGAAGCCGGCCTGGACCTTCGGGCCCTTGCCTTTGACACCCTTTCGCTGCTTCGAGAGCTGCCCGCGGGGGCGGCGCCAGGATTCCGGCGTCCGCTTTTTCATGTGGTAATCCTGGCGGTTGAACTGCGGCTTCCCCTCGCTCTTGCGGCGCTCGAGAAGCCGTGTCTCCTCATCGGAGAGCTCCGGCGTCTTCTCGACCAGTCCACGAGGCTGCAGTTCCGTCTCGACGTCCTCGGCCAGTTCCTCTTCTTCGTCAACGCCGTCGTCTTCGATCTCCGCTTCGGTCTCCTCGGAGACCTCGAGATCGCCGACGTCAGCCTTGATACGCGCGGCGAGCGCGTTGCCGATACCCTCGGCTTCGGCCAGATCGTCCTGGTCGGCTTCCTTGACGTCCTCGATGGACTCGAAGCCGGCCTCGCGCAGGGCATCGGCCTTGCTTGCGCCGACGCCACTGATGTCCTCGAGTTCCTCCGGTCCGTCGTCGGCCGGCGTCTCCTCAGTTTCTGGTTCGTCGTCTGCCATCTATCAGACACCTCTTTTGGCGGGTTTCTCGGTGATGTAGACCCCGTCCTGGAAGACGCGGGTGTCCTTGCCGCTGACTCGGGTCAGCTGTTCGATGTCTGCCGCCGTCTGGCCGACGTCCTCTTTGTTCGGGCCGGAGAGGACGACGACTTCGCCGTCGACGGAGACGTCGGTGTCACCGTGGATGTTCGTTCGTCGCGGTGCCTTCTCGCCGAGGAAGTTCTCGATGACGACTTCCTCGCCCTCCGCGCGGACCTGCATCGGAAAGTGAGAGTAGAAGACTTCCATCTTGTACTCCCATCCATCGGTCACGCCGCGGAAGGCGTTCTCGACGTGGCTCTCGAAGGTGCCGACGGTCGCGTTCGTTTTCGCGTCCTCGGACTCGCTTTCGATTACCACGCTGTCGTCTTCCACGTCGACGCTCACGTCGGGGTACCAGAGACGCCGGGTAACGGTGCCTTCTGGGCCGTCGACGGTCACGTCGAGATGGTCGATCTCGACGGTTACGTTGTCGGGGATTTCCAGTTCGACTCGCATGGTTAGTAGACGTATGCGATCACCTGGCCGCCGATCCCCTGTTCGCGCGCTTCGTAGTGGCTCATGATGCCACTGCTCGTCGTGACGACGAGTGCACCGAAGTCTCGAGCCGGGAGGAATCGTTTCTCCCACTTCTCGAAGTCGTCGGCACCGGCGCTGTATCGGGGTTTGACGGGTCCGCAGGCGTTGATCGCTCCTCGCAGTTCGATCTCGAACTGACCGGCTTTACCGTCGTCGACGTACTCGAAGCCGTCGATGTACCCGCGGTCGTAGAAGACCTCGAGTACGCTGCCGATCTCGTTCGAGGCGGGCGTTACCTCGTGGCTCAGTTTACCGACGCTCTCGGCGTTGTCGAGCCCCGAGAGCGCGTTGCTGAGTGGATCATTTCCAGTCATGTTATCGGTACTTCTTGAATCCCATGTCGCGGGCGATCTCGCGGAAGCACTGCCGGCAGAGGTTGATGTCGTACTTGCCAACCAGGCCTTGCTTGCGGCCACAACGCTGGCAGGCCGCTTCCTGGCCCGTGCGCTTTGCGGCGTGCTCGCCCGTGCTGTCGTGTTCGTGTTCGCTTTCACTCATCCTCGGGGTCCTCTACGGTGACGTCGAAGTTCGCCTCGAGGAACGCGACCGCGTCCTCGGGGGTGAGTCGGTGACTCGAGGGGATCGACCGCGTCGCCTTGTCGCGTTTGGCGATACGGTAGCCCGGACGGACCAGGTTCACGGTGACGTCCAGACCGTAGATCCCGACGTTCGGGTCGTACTCCTGACTCGGGAAATCCGTGTGTTCGGCGATGCCGAAGCTGAAGTTGCCCGTGTCGTCGAACTGCGACGACGAGAGCTCCGCGATCGGCAGAGCCGTCTCGAGGAACTCGTGGGCGTCTTCGCCACGGAGGGTGACCTTCGTGCCGATCGGGTCGCCCTGGCGGATGCCGAAGTCGGGTTCGGTGTGTTTGGCCTGAGTACGGACGCTCTGTTGGTCCGTGACCTCCTCGATGATGTCCTCGGCTTTGCCGAGTTCACGGCCACCCTGACCGACGCCCATGTGGACGACGACCTTCTCGACGCGGGGTTTGCGCATCTCGTGGAACTCGCCGGATTCGGCTTCGCTCATTCGTCGTTACCTCCGTCGTCGGTAAAGTTCTCGTCGATCACGACGACGTACTCTTCGACGGTCTCGAACCCGCCGTCGTCAGTGGAGACGGTGACGGTGTTCGAGCCGCTTCCGGGCGTGACATCGATCGCTTCGATCTCGCCGATCTTGCCGCCGTGGTTGCCCTGGATGGCGGTGACGAGCGCACCTTCCTCGTAGGGGAAGTGTGCGACGATCGACTTGTCCTCGTTGTCGACGACGATGGAGTCGTTTGCGCTGTAGGATGGGTCGTCGACGATGACGTTCGTCCCATCGTGAAGCGTAAGCTGGGTGTCGCCGCCGGAGACCTGGCGTTTGCCATCGATCTTGCCGAGGCGACTCCCGGCGGCCTCCTCGTCGATTTCGGTCAGCGCGAGCCGACCGCCCTCGTCGGGGAAGACACGGTAGTACTCCTCCCGTCCGGGGAAGGCGATGATGTCGAAGATCCCGATCGGACGCTGTTCGTCGTTGATCGCGACGCCGTTGACGAGGATCGAATCCTCCGAAAGGGCGTAGCGCGCTTCCTTCGTGGAGTCCACGTAACCGAGGACGTCCCGCAGAAGAACGACGAGTGGAACGCCGTCTTCACCGTGCGGTCCGCCACCGGCTTTGACCGTGAAGACGTCGGTCTTTCGCTCGACCGGCCAGGAGTTCGGAACTGAGAGTCGTTTCTGGTGTTTCGTCATTCGCTATCACCTTCGAGACGCGCCTCGCGACGCTCGTCCGAGAGATCGAGGTCCGTAATTCGAACGTTCGAAGAGTCGAGCGGACGGGGAACTTCCTCGCCGTCGGCCGTCTCGATCGTCACGTCCTCGACGTGGATGACGCCGTCCTCGAGGACGACGCGTAGAACCTCGCCTTCCTCGCCGGCGTGGTCGCCACGCATGACCTCGACCGTATCGCCCGCGTTGACGCGGGTTCGACGCGTGTCGTACTCCTCGCGGAGGTCCTCGGAGAGCGTCGCGTGAAGCTGCTTCCCTCGCTGGTGCAGCGGGGCACGCTCCGTCTGATTTCGCTGTTTGTGTGGTTGTTTGCTCATTGTCTATACGATCATCGTCGCCGTGCTGGCGATTGCTCCGAAGCGCTCTGCGACTTCGCGGGCGATCGGCCCCTTGATCTCCGTGCCGCGGGGCTCTTCGTTCTCGTCGATGATGACCGCCGCGTTGTCCTCGAACTTGAGTCGGGTGCCGTCCGGTCGGCGGATCGACTTCCGCTGGCGGACGATGACTGCCTCGAGAACCTGTCGGCGCATCTCGGGGGTCCCCTTCGTGACCGAGACGGTCACTTTGTCACCGAGTCCCGCCTTCGGCTGGCGGTTCTTGGTGCCGTGGTAGCCCGCGACGCTGATGACTTTGAGTTCACGTGCGCCCGTGTTGTCGGCACACGTGACCAGCGACCCCTTCTTGAGTCCCTGGGTGACGTCAGCTTTCATCGCCTCCATCACTCATCACCTTCGTCTGCAGCCGCGGCGAGGTCTTCGTCCGAGAGTTCCGGCTCAGGCTCTGCCTGCCCCGTCAGCTCGGCGACGTCCACCGCAGTCGCTTCTTCGGTTATTTCGACGACCACGTGCGATTTCGTCTTCGACAGTGGTCGGGTCTCTGCGATCTTGACCGTGTCACCGACCGAGAGCGGCTCGAGCACGCCCGGCACGTGAGCCGGAATGCGCGAGCGTCGTTTCATGGAGCGGTCGTACTTCGGAACCGCTACATCGTACTCTCGTTCGACGACTACGGTCTTGTCCATGTCCGTCGAGACGACCTGCCCCTCGAGGATCTGTCCTCGAACGGAAAGGTCGCCGTAGAACGGGCACTTCTCGTAGTCGTATTCCTCCGGATTCTCAGGTTCCGGAGGGGTTTCAACGTCTAGTCCTATTGCCATGGTGAGTCACCATTCGTTTCCGTGCGTCGGGCGGGTCGTGAGAGCAGTCGCGATCCATCGACCGTAACGTAGGCTACGCCCTCGCCAGCGCTGTCTGATGGTGCCGATCGCTCGGTTCCACCAGGTTGAGTGTCGGCCAGTTTGGACGTAGTCCCCGACTCCTTCGTGGAGTCGGCGGCTTCATCTGTGATCGCAAACTCGAACGTCGAGCCCGATTTTGGCACCGTGACGACCCGGGACTCCCCGTCGGTTCGAACCTCTATCGAGAGCGTGTTCGTCGTCTCGATGACGACGCGGCCCTCGAGGCCGACCCGTCCGTCGTCGTCGCTGTCGACGACGCGGACCGGAAGCCCGTTGAGTTCGTGTCGCGGGAGCGTCTCGGGTGTCAGTGCCATTGCTGTGTTATTCGTCGTCGAAGTCGCCTTCCTCACGCTGGATCGTCTTGATCCGCGCGATCGTCCGTCCGAGTTCGCCGATTCGTCCCGGGTTCTCCGGGGCACCACCGGCTGCGAGGACGGATTTGGCGTTCAGGAGTTCGGTCTCGAGTTCCTCGAGTTCCTCCTCGCGCTCTGCCGGCGTCATGTCGCGAATCTCCTCGACGTGGATGATCGCCATCAGGCGTCACCTCCCTCGTCTTCGTCGTCGCTTTCGTCTTCGGCCTCCTCGTCTTCCATCTCGGCCATCAGCTCTTCTGCTTCGGCCTCGACGTCCTCTTCGAGGTCCTCGAGGCCCTCCTCGGTGTCGGCCTCGTCGTCCGCGTCGGCGTCAGCATCGGCTTCCTCGTCGTCTTCCTCGAGTTCCTCCTCGATGACCTCTTCGACGACTTCCTCGTCGAGGTCGCCGTCCTCGTCAGCCGCCGTCTCGACGGCCTCGTCGGCCGGCGCTTCGACGCCGGCCTCGACGGCTTCCGCTTCCTCGGGTTCGCCCTCGAGCAGTTCCTCGACACCCTCGGCCTCGTTGGCCTCGACGGCATCGGGAACGAGCTCTTCGGGATCGAGGTCCTCGTGGACGCCGAAGTCGTCGGGGAGTTCGGCGTTCGGCGGGATGATCTTGACCGTGACGCCGATCGTTCCGAGCTTCATGACGGCGACGCCCTGACCGTGGTCGACGATCTCCTCGGCGGGTTCGCCGTTGTGCTTGATGTATCCTCGGTTGAACTTCTCGACGCGCGAGCGAGCGCCCGTGACCTTCCCGGAGAGGACAATCTCAGCGCCGAGCGCACCGGCTTCCATGATCCGGTCGATCGTCGTGTGACCGGCTTTGCGGAAGTACCAGCCGCGCTCGAGTGCGTTCGCCAGTCGGTCCGCGACGATCCGGGCGTTGAGATCCGGCTCGTCGACCTCCTGGACGTCGATCTGGGGATCCTCGAGGTTGAAGCGCTCTTCGAGCGCCGTCGTGACCTTTCGGATGTTCTCGCCGCCTTTGCCGATGACCATCCCCGGCTTCTCTGCCTTGAGGACGATCTGGGTTCCCATCGGCGTTTTGGCGACGTCCATGCCACCGTAGCCCGCGCGGCCGAGCTCTTCCTGGAAGAACTCGTCTATCTGGGACCGCTGCAGGCCGTTTTCGATGAACTGGTGTTCGTCAGCCATTAGTTGTCGTCCTCCTCGGATTCGCTTTCGTCGGCGTCCTCGACGACGATTTCGACGTCGACTTCGGGCGTGTTCCAGGCCGATGCTCGGCCCATCGCACGGGGTTTACGACCGACCGCCTCGCCGACCTTGTGGGCGGCGACGTGGACGATCTCCATCGACGAACCGTCGAATCCCTGATGGTCGGCGTTGGCCTCGACGTTCTCGAGTAAGTCGAGAAACGCCTTGGAGGCCTTCTCGGGATACCGGCCTGCGTCCCAGCCGTCGATGTCGGAACGGTGTCCGACGCCGCTGTTGTGGGACTTGAACGGAACCGACTGTTCGCCGTCGATCACGTCCTGAAGGTACACCTGTGCGTCGTCGACGGTTCGTCCCTTCAGTTCGCGCGCGATTTCCTTGCTGTGCTTGTGGCTCATGTGACGCTCCCGAAGCATCGCTTTCGCGGTGGCGTCCGGGTCGGCGTCGACTGAGTAGTTGATTCCCATGCGTGGATCACTTCAGTGGGACGAACTTCGACGATCGAGTCGCGCCGATACCAGCCTGTCCGTGTTCGACGGAGTTGCGAGTCAGCTGGAACTCGCCGAGATAGTGTCCGATCATCTCGGGCTCGACGCGGACGCGCTCGAACGACTGTCCGTTGTACACCTCGAACGTGAGACCGACGAACTCCGGCAGGATCGGCATATCACGAAGGTGGGTCCGGATCGGCGCGTTTGCCGTCTCCTCTTCGCCTTTCTCGCGGGCCTTCTCGAGAAGCTTTTGTTTCTCGACGGAGAGGCCGCGTTTGATACTTCGCCGCTTGCGTGCGGGCAGCAGTTCCGCGACGTCTTCGAGCTCCATCTCCTGCAGCTCCTCAACGGTGTGACCGCGGTAGGTGAACTCCTCACCCTCACGGCCGGTTCGGTACTCCTGGCTCATTTGTTTCCACCTCGGCCGGTTCGGCGCGAGGAAATGTCACCGACTTTGCGTCCCGGCGGGGCGTCCCGCGAGACGGATTTCGGTTTCCCCGGGTGTTGGCGGCCGCCGCCACCGAACGGGTGGTCGACGGCGTTCATCGCGACACCGCGGACGCGGGGCCACTTGGTCCCGCGGGCTTTCATCTTGTGGTACTTGTTTCCGGCTTTGACCATCGGTTTCTCTGTGCGTCCGCCACCGGCGACGACGCCGATGGTGGCACGACACTGCGGGTCGAGGCGCTTGACCTCGCCGCTTGGCAGCTGGACGACCGCGGCGTTGCGGTCGTGGGTGATCAGGTCCGCGTTCGTTCCAGACGCCCGGGCGAACTTCCCGCCGTCGCCGGGGTTGGCTTCGACGTTACAGACCGGCACACCTTCGGGAATCTCCGCGAGCGGCATCGTGTTGCCGGGTTTGATCTCCGCGGAGACGCCGACTTGGATCTCCTCGCCGACGCCGATTCCTTCCGGCGCGAGCACGAGTCGCTGATCACCGTCGTCGAACTCGATGGCGGCAATCGGCGCTGAGCGGGCCGGATCGTGTTCGATATCCACAACCGTTCCGCGAACGACGTCGCCGTCCTCTTCTTTCTTGTGATCGAGCTTCGCCTTGTATCGGTGCGACGGGGCACGGAACGTGGAGGTCCCGCGACCACGTCGCTGTCCGAGGATTCGTCGTCCCATGGTCAGAACACCCCGATACGCGAGGCGACTTCCTGGGCGTCGTCGTCCTCGGAGAGTCGAACTGTCGCTTTCTTCTTGCCCTTCATCGTTAGCTGGGTGTTGATGTTGTCGACCGAGACGTCGAAGCGCTCTTCGACCGCATCACGAATGTCGTGTTTGGTCGCATCCGGGTTGACGACGAACTGGAGCTTGTTCTCGAAGTCCATGTCGTTCATCGCCTTCTCCGTCACGAGCGGGTGTTCGATGATACCGGTCATCGGTCCGCCACCTCCTCGAGTGCGCTTTCGGTCCAGACGGTTAGTCGACCCGGCTGTGCGCCGGGTGCGAGATCCTCCGCGTTGACCTCGGCGGCCGTCGCGACGTCGGCCCCGGCGAGATTTCGTGCGGCCCGGGATGGGCCGGTCTCGCTCGAGGTGACGAACAGGATCGACTTTGGCGTCTTGTACTTCCGGCCTCGGGCTTTCCCCTGACCAGAGCGGACGCTGCGGCCCTCCTCGGCGCGTTCGATGTCGTCGGCGATGCCGGCGGCCTCGAGGAACTCGACGACCTCCTTCGTCTTCTGGAGGTCCTCGAACTCGTCGTCGACGACGACCGGAACGTCCGTGTCGTCGTCGAAGCGGTGGCCACGTTCGGCGACCAGTTCGGCGTCGGCCGTCGCGGCGACCGCGCTTCGGATGGCGAGTTTCTTCGTCTTCGTGTTGATCGATTCTCCCTGCTCTTTCTCGGCTTTCGGCGGGTGTGCCTTGCGCCCCTTGACCGCCTGGGGAACGCGGCGGGCACGACCGTCCTGTCGCGGGACGTGTGCCATCCCGCGACCGCTACCGAGCGATTCGGCCGGCGTTCGTTTGCCGGCGAACTCGTCGGCGCCGTAATCCTGTTTTCGGTTTGCCTGGGCGACGCGAACGGCACGAGCGATCAGATCCGGGCGGTACTGCGTGTCGAAGACCGCCGGGAGCTCGACCGAATCCGCGTCCGAGCCGTCCAGGTTGCGTACTGTTGCTTCCATTGTTTAGCCCTGGTTGGATGCGGTAGAGACGAACCGGACCTCGGGATCGAGGCGCGGCTGGTCTCCGGGTCGGATCGCCGGGCGGAAGCGTACGAGACGCTTCTGTGGCCCGGGGAGCGAGCCCTTGATCAACGCGTGCGGGCCGTCGACTTCGCCGTAGTTGACGAAGCCGCCGTCGACCGTCGCGTCAGCACCGTCGCCGATATCGACGAGGCGCTTGTTCAGTTCAGTCCGCTGATGGTAGCCCATCTGCCCCTGCTGTGGAACCGTCGAGCGAACGCGGCTCGGGTTCCACGGGCCGAGGTTACCGATGCGGCGGCGCCAGCCCTGCCGGGCGTGTTTGCCCTTGCGTTTCTGGACGCCCCAGCGCTTGACGGGGCCCTGGGTCCCTTTTCCTTTCGTGACGCCGCTTGCGTCGACGTACTCGCCGGCGCGGAACACGTCGTTCATGACGTGTTCGCCGCCCTCGGCGATCGTCTCGAGCCCAAAGTCGACGCGTTCCTCGGCGGAACCGCCGCCGACTCGAGTTTCCATCACGTCGGGTTTCTTCTTGGGCACCGATGGAACGTCGCCGGGAACCGTGTGGGTGATGACGCGAACGTCGTCGACGCGACCCTCCGCTAGGAGGCCCCGAAGCTCGTCTTCGGCGGCGTCGACGTCGTAGTCATCACCGGGCAGGTCGAGGACGCGGTCGAGTTCGGGAACGAACTCGTCGGTCCAGACCTCGGTTACCGGCTGCTTTCCGTACGGTGTATCTTCGTACGCTCGCAGAGCGACGGCGCGCATTGGCGGCGTCTCCACGATCGTCACGGGGACGGTAGTCTCCATCCCCTCGGTCGCCGAGTTCGCTTTGTCGTCGACCATGACGGCGTGGGTCATGCCGGCCTTGTAGCCCGCGAAACCCTGGAGCGTCGGCTGTCCTTCGTCGTCCGGCCACGAGTTGAAGCGTGGGACCTCGCTGGTCGCACGCTTTCGTGGGCCGAACCCGAGTGAGCCTTTGCGTGGTGCGTTTGGTTGTGGCATTCTATCACGCTCTCAGTGAGAGGGGCGCGAGGGTGGCGAACAGAGCCTCCTCCGTTCGCACGACCTTGCTCCCCTGGTTCGGAACCGTGTTCAGCCAGAGGTCGAACCCTAGATCGCTGGGTTCGACTCTGCCACCACCGTCGTCGGTGGATGACACCTCGATTCCGAGGATGTCCGGCAGCCCTCTCTCGGGCGCACCGAACGCGACGGTCGTCCCGTCGGATTCGACGCGTCCGGCCAGCGTCTCGAGTCGCCCGACGGTGAGTTCTTCACCGTAGCGGGACGACGCGATGCAAACGCCGGCGTCCTCACGGCCGAGTGCTGCCGAAAGGTCCGTCCGCTCGACCGACAGCCCCGGGAGGGGCTCGTCGACGAGTTTCGCCCGGACCGGTCGTCGCGAAGAGATCCTGATGGTCACGCGCTCGCCCTCGGAGACCGCCATTTTCGGCGGTACGTTGAGGGAGATCGGGTGTTGCAAGCCGCAATTGACCCGCACGCGTTGATCAGGTCCGACCTCGGTCACGATCCCTTGTCTTGTCGACCCCGAACCGTTCGATTCGGAGCCGGTCTGTGTCGTGGCGCGGAGCGGTGGCAGGACGCCCGCATACTCCAGTTCGTCCCGCATTCCCCAGACCTCGTTTCTGAGGTACGGTGGCGTTGCGGCGTACCGCAAGACGGTGTTTACGAACCCGCCGTCGAATCGCCCGGTTTCGCCGTCCCGATCGGGATAGACGAACAGGCGATCGACCCGAAAGATCGTCGCCGCGCGGGCGACGTATCCGAGCTTGCGAGTTGCCTCGCGTTTGTCCTCGGCTTCTCGGGTCAGTGACGACGGAACGAGTATGCTGACGGTCATGCCGAAACGCTTCGGCGCCGCGTCACTAGACTGTAGCGCTTTGTTGCCGATAGGGTCTTAAAAGGATAGCGGAATCCATCCCGGCTGTGACGGCCTCACAGGGTGGTATTGAGCCAGTTTGGGCGACATTCACACGCGATGCAATTTGTCGGCGATTGATACGGACCGGTATCGTTCGGTGCTGGCGATCGCTCGGACGGGACCGACCCGTTCTCGCTACTCGAGAGCCGGTGATCCGGACGATCTTCGAAAATCGGTTGACGGCGTCGCGTTCGTCGTGGTGGCGCGTACCGAACCCGACTCGATTCGCAACCCTTATACATCCCTCCGGGAGTAGAATAGAGTGCAGCAGGGCGCTGGTAGTGTAGTGGTATCACGTGACCTTGCCATGGTCACAACCTGGGTTCAAATCCCAGCCAGCGCATTTTCACTGGACAACAACGACGAGCGAAGCGAGTAGTCTGTCCAGTGAAAATCGAACCTGGATTTGAATCAGGGAGGAGCTTTGCTCCGACCGTGGTTCAAATCCCAGCCAGCGCATTTTTCGACGAACAATACCGACGACCAGAGCGAGTCGTCCGTTCCTCGAGACCGTGTCTATCCCTCGAAAAGCGCAGTCAGCACTGCCGCCTCGGCTTTCCTGAGGTGTTCCGCCGCGGTCGAGGTTGCACAGCCGAGTTCTCGAGCGACGTCTTCGCTCGTCGCTTCACGGGGAGTGTCGTAGTAGCCGAGTTCGATCGCGGATTCGACCGCCTCCCGCTGGCGCTCGGAGAGTCGGTCGACGACGGTCTCGGGTGCGACCCGCGTTCCGCCGACCGATTCGATCTCGACCGTGACGTCGTCGGGAATGTCTGCCACGGCGGACTGGGCGTTCGTGACCGCGGTCTGGACGTCGCCGTCTGACCCGACGACGGTGAACGTGTAGGTCCCGTCGGGGTTCCACTCCGCCGGCGGTATCGTCATCAGACTGCCCCGTTTGAAGTTTTCCCAGAGCGCCCGCGCGCTCGCCGACCCCGTTCCCCGGACGAAACAGTAACACTCGTCGACCGACAGCGAGATCAGTTCGTACTCGCTGACCGCGTCGTCACGCTCGAGAACCGATTCGAAACGCGACGTGTCACCGCGGACCCGCAACAGAAAGGTTGCGGGTGACTCCGTGACGTTCCAGTTGACGACCTGTACTCGAGCGAACTCCTCGTCTGCCCCCGTGACGGCGTCGTACGTGAGTGGCAGATTCGAATCGCCCGGATCGATCGTCACTCGCACGCGTTTCATACAGCGTTGGTTTCGCGATCCGGTGAAATACGTTTGCGAACGCGTCACAGTGCAGGACGGATCTCAGGCGTCGAAATATAAACGCGGGAAAAATATGCGGCAGGAGTTCTTCCTCCTGTCGGCACCTCTCGGCCCGTATGAAACGGATCGTTGTCGGAGCCGATCGAACTGTGAAGGGGATCGCAAAGACCGGAGCGACGGTGGTCGCGATCACGGCGTTTCTCGAGAGCAGTCGGACGAACGCGCTCCTCGAGGACGATACTCCCGACCAGTACCACGGCGAGCGAACGGTGAGATCGGAATGAACGGTAGTTGGACGGTGACTCTCGGTGCGATCGCCGTTTCGCTCCTCTTGATTCCCGGCGGGCTCACCTACTTCTTCGCAAACGGCGGTCTAGCAGCGGTCGACGGCTCGAGCACGGTCGTCATCGGACTGATCGCGATGCTTCCCGGGGTTTTGATGGGGTCGACGGCGCTGTGGGTCGCGGCCCAGGGGTAATTTATCGGGATTCGATCGGTTCTCGGCCGGATCGAGGATCGTATCGGCTTCCAGAACAGAGACGTCGGCTGTAAAAAGTGGAATCGATCGCGGGGGTCAGTTAGTCGTCGCCGTCGTCGTCGTCTTTCATCGAGTCGAGCTGGGAGACGAGCTCGTTCGTCGAGAGATCGGACTCGAACGACAGCTGGCCGTCGTGGTCGTTCTCGTGGACGTTGACCGCCTCGACGTCCTCCTCGTCCTCGCTCGTCTGCTCTCGCTGTTCGGACTCGTCGTAGCTACCAAAACCCATAGGACTACTGGTCGGCAGGTGGGTAAAGGCGTGGCGGTTCGTCGCCATACTGCGAACTGCTCACACGTGTCGACGCGATCCGACTGCCTGTGTTCGTCGGCCCTCATACGGATTCCTGTAACGTGTTACCGCTGAAACCGCAGACGGGTCGCGGTTTCGGCGGTACCGACTTACAGTAAATCGTATCAGGGGCAACCGGTTCCGACCGTGGTCCGTCACAGTCGATGGTTCGCTCGAGGCCCGTCGACCGGGTGGAGACCACGTTACTTCAGCCGGAGGTACTGTCTGTCGTAGTCGGGTTCGTCCTGTCGGGGGTGAATCGTGATGAACGACTCCGGGGGCAGTTCGGCAAGTCTGGCTGGCAGGTCCTCGAGTTCGGAGTGCCAGCCGACGTCGCCACGACGCGGCGAGATGGCGACGATGAGATCGTCTTCGTCCGTCCGAGACTCGAGTAACGGCAGAAGACGGCCCCAGTCGTCGATCGAATCGAACTCGGCTGGAACGTCCTCCTCGACGAGCTCGAACAGCTGTTCGAACTGGTGGGACGATCCCTCGACGACGACGACGTTCAGTTCGGCGCCGAGTCCAGCCGTGATACGCTTGACCAGGTGGACCGCCTCGTAGAACCCCTCGTGGTGGTCGGCACCGATCGGGACGACGACGACGATGCGGCGAGTCGTGTTGATCGGGTGACCGAGTCGCGAGATGAGTACGGGGAGTTTGGTTCGCTCGAGGACCTGGTCGATGATGCTCCCGAAGATGCGGTGGCGGAAGCTCTGTTTCGCGTCCCAGCCCATGACGATCTGGTCGGCCTGGACCTCGATCGAGCCCTGGACGATGCCGGAGGCGACGTTGTGGTTGATCCGGGTTTCGGTCTCGATGGGAACCTCGGCTGCGCTTCCGGTCGCAGCCAGATCGTCGAGGTCGGCTTGCACGTCGGTGACGCGGCGCTCCGTCTCCGCCTCGCCATCCGGTTGGACGACCGTGATGACGTTGACCGGCTCGGTTCCGCGATCACCCTTGATCACGAACGCGAGTTCGAGCAGCCGTTGCTGGAGTTCGGCGTTACGAGACAGGGGCAACAGGATGCTCGGATCGTCGGTGTCGGTCTCGCCGTCGCCGACCTCGCGATCGAGGGCGAGGCGGGTTGCCGCGCGCTCGGTGATCCAGGGGCTGACGAGGGCGGTCACGAGCAACATCAGGACGACGGCGTTGAGGACGCTGTCGCCGAACAGACCGGCGTCGTAGCCGACGAGAGTGATCGCAAGCGCCGCAGCGGCCTGTCCGGTCGAGAGCCCGAAGATGACCGCGCGTTCGTTGGCGGTGTATCCCTGGATCCGTGAAACGATCCAGGCGGCACTGCCCTTGGTGAGGAGCATGATTCCGATGATGGTGGCGGCGATCAGGAGCGTCGTCGGTCCGTCGAAGATGACGACCGGGTTGACGAGCATCCCGACGTGCAACAGAAAAAACGGGATAAAGAAGGCGTTGCCGACGAACTCGATGCGGTTCATCAGGGTTCCACCCTCCGGAATCAGCTGGTTGACGGCGATGCCGGCGACGAACGCGCCGAGGATCGGATCGAGCTGGAGCACTTCGGCGAGACTGGCGGCGGCGAAGATGGCGACCATCACGAACAGGAACTCGAAGTAGCTCTCCTCGCTGAAATTCTGAAAGAACCACCGCGATCCACGCGGCAAGACGAGCCAGACGGTTCCGAAGAGGACGACCAACGCGAGCAGTACCTGGGCGATCAGCCAGACGGTGAGCTCACCCTCCGTCGCCCCGGTGACGATCGCGAGGACGATCAACGCGAGCGTGTCCGTAAAGAGAATACCGCCGAAGACAGCGGTGACGGCCCGGTTTTTCGTCACGCCGAGTCGGTTGACGATCGGGTAGGCGAGCAACGTATGTGAGGCGAAGACAGCCGACAGCAACAGGGCGGCCCAAGGGTCGAATTCGAACACCGAGTACATCACCGCGGTGCCGACGGTAAACGGGAAGAAGAAACTCGTCAGCCCGAACAGCGCCGCGTTCTCCGGAGCCTCTTTGAACCCACGGAGATCGAGTTCGAGCCCGACGGTAAACAGCAGATAGATGAGCCCGACCTCACCGAGCAACACGATCGCGCTGGAGTGGTCGACGATCTCGAGCGCGTCGGGGCCGACGAGCGCACCGAGCACCACGATGCCGACGATTCCCGGCTGTCCCAGCCGTTTGACGATCAGCGGACCGGCGAGAAAGATCGCCATGGCGATGGTAAACACCAGCACCGGCTCTTCGAGCGGCATCTCGAGGACGTTCGCGACTGGTGTAGTGTTCATTCCGTCTCGGACCGACGTTCTCTGTCGTCGTGGCGATCGTTTGGTTCAGGCTATTGTTGCCGCATTCGTCGAATTTCAGATCGAAAGGCCGTGATTATCGCGGAATGATGTTCGGGGAGTTAATAAAATGTCTGACTTCTCCTGGGTTCGAGGATGGATTGTGTTATTTCCTGCTACTAGCGGACGAGCTACTGAGTGAATGTACGAAACATCGGCTCCGTTCGACGAACGGTCGGATTCGACGGTCGTTCGGTGCCTACTGGCGATTCATCGAGGGGTACTCGGCGTTCGTGACGTCGTACTGCGGACGCCGATTGCTGTTCGATGGACATACTCCAGTTTAGACGGACATTCGAGTGGCTTTGCTCTCAGTTAGACGAGAAAGTCGACCGAACGTTGGGTGCGTGACGCGGAGGCGACGTCGCGGCCGGTCTAGCGAGTCGTCGTGTAGTCGACTGTTCAGGGACGTATTACGGTGTCTCGACCCTGTCTAGTAGCCCGTCTATAGTAATGGGTTCGGACTGCCTGTGCTCCGATCATGCACGATACGGGATTTTCGTTGTACGCGAGGCGAGTGTCGGCAGCGTTCGACGGGGTGAGTCGCTGATGTGTGGGATCATCGGTCACGTCGGAAACGGCGACGCACTCGAAACGCTGTTGACCGGGCTGGAGAATCTCGAGTACCGTGGCTACGACTCGGCGGGCGTCGCCGTCCAGAACGGCTCCGGAATCGCCGTCGAAAAGCGCTCCGGAAAGGTCCAGGAACTCAAAGACTCGATCGAAGAGGTCTCACTCACGGGCGAGGTCGGCATTGGCCACACGCGCTGGAGTACGCACGGTCCGCCGACCGACGAGAACGCACATCCACACACGGACGAGACGGAAGACGTCGCCGTCGTGCACAACGGAATCGTCGAGAACTACGCCGATCTTCGGGAGTGGCTTCGCGGGAAGGGACACGAGTTCACGAGCGACACCGATACGGAGGTTATCCCACATCTCATCCAGTACCACATCGATCGTGGACTCGACAACGAAGCCGCGTTCCGTCGCGCGATCGACGAACTCGAGGGAAGCTACGCCATCACCGCCATGTTCTCGGGCGAGCACGTCCTCTACGCTGCTCGTCAGGGATCTCCCGTGGTCGTCGGCGTCGAGGACGATCAGTTCTTCCTCGCGAGCGACGTTCCCGCGTTCCTCGAGTACACGGACACGGTCGTCTATCTCGAGGACGGCGACGTCGCGATCGTCGACGAGGACGGAATCGAGTGTACCGATCTGGCGGGAGAGCCGATCACGCGCGAGCCAGAAACCGTCGAATGGGACCCGGAACAGGCGGGAAAGGGCGAGTACGACCATTTCATGCTCAAAGAGATTCACGAGCAACCGGTGTCGCTCTCGCAGGCGATCGAAGGCCGGGTTGATCCCGCACGGGGACGGATCGCTCTCGAGGAGTTCGGTCCGGCGACGTTCGAGGGAGTCGAGTCCGTCCAGCTGATCGCCTGCGGGACGTCCTATCACGCCGCCCTCTACGGCTCGCTCGCGCTGAACCGGGCCGGCGTTCGTGCGAGGGCGTTGCTCGCAAACGAGTACAGCGTTGGAGCTCCACCCGTCGACGAGAACACGCTGGTGATCGCGGTTTCACAGAGCGGTGAGACGGCGGATACGCTCAACGCACTCCGCCAAGCCAGTGCCGAAGGTGCTGAAACGCTCACCGTAACCAACGTCGTCGGCTCGACCGCCGCGCGGGTAGCCGACGAGACGCTCTTTATCAGGGCCGGACCCGAGATCGGTGTCGCCGCGACCAAGACGTTCTCCTCTCAGGCAGTGATGCTCGTCTTGCTCGCCCAACGAATCGCCGACGACGTCCGTGGCGGGCCAGGCGCAGACCTCGAGTCCCTGTTGACGGAGCTTTCCCGAATGCCGGCGGCGATCGACGACCTGCTCTCCTCGACCAACGCCCGATCGATCGCCAGGCGCTACGAGGGCTGTCAGTCGTACTTCTTCATCGGTCGCGGGCTCGGATTCCCCGTCGCGCTCGAGGGAGCGCTGAAGTTCAAGGAGATCACGTACGACCACGCCGAAGGGTTCGCGTCGGGCGAGTTGAAACACGGGCCGCTCGCACTCGTGACGCCGGAGACGCCCGTCTTCGCGGTGTTCACCGGAACCGAAGACGAGAAGACGTTGAAAAACGCCGAGGAAGCCCAGACCCGAGGAGCGCCGGTGATCGCCGTCTGTCCCGACGGCCATCGAGCGGTCGACGTCGCGGACGCACACCTCGAGATCCCCGACACCGACAGTATGCTCGCAGGGTTGTTTGCGAACGTACAGCTCCAGCTCGTCTCCTATCACGCGGCGCGCCTGCTCGAGCGACCGATCGACAAGCCGAGAAATCTGGCGAAAAGCGTCACTGTCGAGTAATGGGTTCGTTGTGGCAACGAGAATCGAGTACGAGTCTTCGAGACCAGAGGGACCGAAGGCCACCCCCGTAGCCCGACGTCCGATCGGCCTCGTCTACGGCGACTCGAACTCGAACGCGTCGGAATCGAATCTGGAGGGAATGCGGTGATCGAGTAGTGGTGTGATACCGACCCACACCCTCCAGTTTCTCTAGGAGTTCGATATCATATAAACCCAGCACCTGATCACTACGGGAACCGTCTCCTCCGTCGGAGAAAACCGCGAGACTGTGCGGGGTCGTTCGGATTGCCCGAACGCGAACGCGGTCGTCGTCGCGTTCTCACTCACGGACTGTCTTCGTTGCCGGGTATCGGTGACCCCGTCCGAACGATCACCGGTAGAACAGTACGACGATCCGTAACTGTAGTAGCCACTGCAGGTCTTGCACACCTGATCGTCAGACGGATCGGCGATCAGTGTGTGAATCGTTTCATACGGTTTACTGTAAGTCATTTCCGGCGCAACCGCGACCCGGGCGGCGGTTGCGCCGGTAAATCGTTACAGCAACCCGTATCAGTTGTTACTATTATCGATCGCGTTCGACGATCTCACCTGGAGCCGTCGTCGTCCCAGTATCGAGTTTGAGCCCCGGTGTCAGGCTGGTGTTGATACCGGTTTTGACCCTGTCACCAGCGACGACACCGAACTTTCGGCGTCCAGTGGAGACTCGTTTTCCTTTCACCGTAAACCGAACGGGCTCGCCGTCGTGACGGAGGTTAGCGACGGTCGTCCCTGCACCGAAGTTCACGTTCCGGCCGAGCACGCTGTCACCGACGTACGAGAGGTGCCCGACCGTCGCTCCAGAGGACAGAACGCTGTTTTTCACCTCGACGCCGTGACCTACTTTCGCGTCGGTCCCGATCACCGTCGCGCCGCGAACGTACGCGTTCGGGCCGATCGTCGCACCCGACCGGACGAGAACCGGCCCCTCGAGGACGACACCCGACCGTACCGTCGCGCCTTCCTCGACGATTACGTCTCCCTCGAGGAACGCGGCGTCGCTCACCTGGCCGTCGACCCGCCGCTCGAGCGTCCCGACTTTCCACTCGTTGGCTTCGAGCAGTTCCCACGGACGGCCGACGTCCATCCACCGGTCGGTGGTGATCGGCGTGACGGAGTACTCGCCGATGACCCTGGCGAGTACGTCGGTGATCTCGTGTTCCCCACGTTCGCTCGCGGGGACGTCGAGCCACCGTCGTGCTTCCGCCGGAAACGCATACGCGCCTGCGTTCGCGAGGTTCGTCGGCGGGTCGGCAGGCTTCTCGACGATGTCGGTGACCGTTCCGTCGGTCGTGCTGAGCACGCCATACTGGCGCGGATCGTCGACTTCGACGGCACAGACGGCTGGACACGCGTCGAACAGCTGCTCGATCGCGTTCGGGTCGTACAGGTTGTCGCCGTTGAGGACGGCGAACGGGCCGTCGAGGTGCTCACGGGCGGTGTTGACCGCGTGTGCGGTTCCCGCCTGTTCGGTCTGGTGTGCGTAGCTGACGGGGACGTTCCGGTACCTCGAGCCGAAGTGCTCTTCGACGGTCTCGCTCTCGTAGCCGACGACGAGGACGATTTCGTCTGCGCCGGCGTCGACAGCCGCGTCGACCGTGTGTGCGGCGAGCGGCCGATCCGCCACGGGCAGCATCGGTTTCGGGACCGCGGTCGAGAGCGGTCTGATCCGCGTACCTTCACCTGCCGCGAGGACGACAGCTTTCATGGACCCCGCTACACCGATTCGTCGGATAACTATCCCCTCGCTACTCCGCCCTCTCCTGAGAGTGGGACGGAGACATCCTTGAGTCAACTCGTCTGCGTGGCCATTCGACGCGGGAACAGGGTCGTTGGCAAAACTGCGATACGTTCATCCGTCGTTTACCCCACCTCGTAGATCAGGGTAGAATCGTCGTTTGGAAAACCGTCATTCCGACCGTCCGTCGAAACGGTCCGCCGAGTCGTATCGACGATGGGCTTGGAATCGGGGCTGGATTTCATCGGAAAACATCTCATTACCGACCGGAAATATTTGATTTCGTGGCTAAGAAGCCGTGAATGCCAGGATATTCGAACCGTCACGAGCACCCATCTGTCGGGTGCGAAAGCCGAAACTAACCGATTCGAAACGAGTTATGCGGTCTATAGTAAATACCGTTCTGTGGTTACGGGTTGGTGATGTCGACGGAACCAACCGATGCCAAGTGGACGCCGATGACGTCCGGACACCAGACCAGCGCTCCGCAGTGTGTCAACTGTGGCAATCAGGTAACGCGCCAGTTCGCCCGCGTCTTCGGCGACAATCGGGACGTCGTCCACGCCTGCCCTGACTGCTCGACGTACCGCGAGATGAAAACGTCCGATTTTATCCCGAAAGAGCTCCGGTGACCCCCGGTCCTATCGATCGGCTGAGAGGACGCGTCGATGGCGTAGCCGGCTCTGGCCGGCTTACTCGTGTCGGTTGATCGACTCCGAGACGAGTGTCGTCGCTTCGTCGAAAACGGCGTCGACGTTCGATTCGGTGCGTGACTCCGCGGTGACGCGCACCAGCGGTTCGGTTCCGCTGGCACGGATCAAAAACCAGCCGTCGTCGGTTTCGACGCGAACCCCATCGAGCGTGTCGACGTCGTCGTATCGGTCGTCGACGCGCCGCCGAAGGTCGTCCACGACGGCGTCTTTCTCCTCGACCGAGACGGACGTTCGCCGGATCGGATAGCGATCGATTTCCTCGACCATCGCGGAAAGCGATCCTCGCTCGTCGGCCAGTTCGACGAGAGCAGCGGCGGCGAGCGGGCCATCCGGACAGAGCGTTTCGTCCGGCCAGATCCAGGCCCCGCTTGGCTCTCCCCCGAAGACGACGTCCGCTTCGGTCGCACGTTCGGCGACGAACACGTCACCGACGCGCGTTCGCGTTACCGACGCCCCGACCTCGGCAACGGCGTCGTCGACCGCGAGACTCGTATCGACGGGCGCGGCGATGCGGTCTCCCTCACCCGCGACGGTTCGCGCGAAGATCGCCAGCAGCGCGTCCTTCGGAACGAACCGCCCCGTCTCGTCGACGGCGAGCATTCGGTCCGCGTCGCCGTCGTGTGCGATACCGAGATCCGCCTCCGTCTGCCCGACCAGCGTGGCGAGGGTCTCGAGGGTCTCTTCGGTTGGCTCACTCGGCCGACCCGGAAAGGAACCGTCTCGCTGTCCGTTTAGCGTTCGGACGCGACAGCCCAACTCGGCGAGAACCGCGGGCGTAATTCCGCCGGCACCGGTTCCGAGATCGACGATTACGTCCGGCGTTCCTTCCAGGTCGACTGTGCCTTCGATGCGTTCGGCGTGGGCCTCCCTCGCTCGCTCACGGCGTCGGCGAACGCCGAGTTCGTCCCAGGGAACGGGTTCGTAATCGCCGTCGCGGACCCGTCGTTCGATCGCCCTCCGGCGATCGGGACCGAACGCTTTTCCCGACCGTGTCCAGAGTTTGATCCCGTTGTCCGGTGCGGGGTTGTGCGACGCTGTGACGACGACGCCCGCGTCAGCGTCGAACAGTTCGACCGCGCGTGCGATCGTCGGCGTCGACTCGACACCGACCGTGAGGACGTCCGCACCGCACTCACGAAGACCGGCCGTGAGTGCGTCGACGAGCATCCGGCCGCTCTCGCGGACGTCCCGCCCGACGACGACGGTTCCACTCCTCTCCGAGGCGACGGCGCGGCCGACCGAGAGCGCGAGTTCGGCCGTTACGGTCGTTCCGACCCGTCCACGAATGCCGCTAGTTCCAAACATACCCGTCACTGACGTACCCCATTGCCTTACTATTCGCCGTCTACTCCCGGCCGGGACACACCTGCCCGTCGACGGTCGAGTTCACGGAACAGTCGCACCCGTCGACCGGCTCTAGTCGTCTCGAGAGAAAGACACGATCGGTAGCACGTCCCTATATCGCTAAACTGTCGACACCGACTATGTGGGGTCGGATCGACCCACTCGAACGAACCCATCCACATGAGCGCAACCGATCACGACATCGACGACGGATCTAGCACCGCGATCTCGGAGCTCTCACCGAGTGCGAAGCTCGTCTACAAGGTCCTCGAGTACGAGGGCGAGATGACCCAAGAGCAGATCGTCTCCGAGTCTCGACTCTGCTCGCGGACGGTCAGGTACGCCCTCGGCAAACTCGAGGAGAGCGGTCTGGTCGCGAGTCGCGTTCACCTCGAGGACGCCCGTCAGTCGAAGTATCGGATCGACGGCTGAGACGGATTGTTGTACCGATCTACCTGTAACCGTAAAACGGATCGTACCGCGACTGACGGACGACAGGCTGGATGATTCGTACCGGTCGTCGAATCTCGACCGACTCCGGAGTCACTGCAGCTTTCGATACTGATCGATCACCAGATCAAGCCCGAACGCCCCCGCGGTGATCTCGTAGGTGGTCTCGAGGCGAGGGTTGAACTTCGCTTTGTACCGGTTGATGCTCGGAACGCCAGCCCCGACGAGGTCGTAGCGCTCGAGTCCCTCCCGGAGACCGTCGCGCATAACCGTCCAGTCGAGCAGATCGTTGATCGGGAGGTCGACGTCGATGTCGGGTTTGACGCCGCCTTGCCAGCGGTATCGGGTCGTTTCGGATTCGACGACGAGGATTCCCCCGAGGAACTCGCCGTCGCTCCGGCAGACGTAGGGACGGATTGCGCCGTCCGGTAGCGTTTCGTATGCTGATCGGGCGAACTCCGGGCTCAGGTGAAACGCACGCCCCTGGTTCTCGTATCGGTTTGCCACCTGATCGACGATCCGCTCGACGTCGACGCCGTCGCCCTCCTCAACGACGTAGGTGTCCTCGTCGGCGTTTCGGACGTTGCTCCGTGCGTCGCTGCTGAACCGGTCGAGTAACTCCGATTCGTCTCCCTCGAGGTCGACAACGTAGGTGTAGCCGGGCGTGACGTCGTAGTCGTTCCAGACGAACGGACGCACGTCGTCGAACTCGGCGGCGACGAACTTGCTGTACTGGGGCGAGATTTCCTCGTCGATCCACTCGAGAGCGCCCTCGAGAAACCGCGAGATCCGCCGGTCGGCCTTGCGCTGTTTGAGTTTGTCGACGTTCAGCGTTGCGGGGCCGAGATAACACGACCACGACCGGGGCGCTGGGGAGAAGACACCGGTGATCGGCCCCTTCGTGTACTCGAAGACCGGAAAGAGGCCGACCGCCTCCTGTCCCTTGAATCCGGCCAGGAGGTGTGCTCTGGTCCCCGTATCCTCGGCCTGGAGCCGGAGCGCTTCGGCCCGGAAAAACGGGTTCGTCCCGTCCGATCGTTCGACGTAGCGGTTCCACTCGTCGGCGTCGGTCCGCGGATTGAGAACGGTGATATCGACGCTCATAGATATCCGAGATCCGAGAGTCGATCCTCGACCGCTCGATCGTCCGTCGCCATGACCGGAGTCGACTCGTAGGCCGGATACTCGGCTTCGGCGCTCCCCTCGACGATCGAGAGTGTCTCACCGTCGAAATCGGCGTCGACCGGTATCCCGAACAGCGAGCAGATCGTCGGTGCGACGTCGAAGATCGTCGCGCCCTCGAGCGAGCCGTGCTCGTCGAACGCCGGCCCCGTCGCCGCGACGACGCCCGTCCGCTTGTGGTTCCAGGACTCCATCGGCTCGCCGAATTGCGCTGTGCCGAGATCCGCGGCGAGCGCGGTGTCGAACGCCGCCGGAACGGTTACGATGTCGGGTGCGTCCGCTACGTGCGGGCCGTCGAAGAACGCTTCGCGTGGCCCGACCGTCTCGAACATCGGCTCACCGCCGGGGGTTCGGACGTCCGACAACGTCTCGACGACTTCCGCCCGTACCTCCTCGTACTCCGATTCGGGGACGGTCCCCTCGGGTTCGCGACCCTCGAGGTTGATCCGGAGACCGAGTTCGCTCTTCGAGCGCATGTAGACGGCGGAGTTCGGGAAATCGACCTGCTCGCTGGCCGCCCGGATCATATCGTTCGGAACCCGCCGCCCGATCGGCTCTTTGAGCCCGACCCGATCGAGGGCGTTCGCGACCCGCTGGGTCGTGAGTCCGACGCGTGCCACGGCGTTCATCGCGCGCTCGAGTGCACTCTCCTCGTGTTCGCCGGCGTTTTCGCCCTCGAGGAGGTCGTTCTCCCAGGCGCGAGACCAGTCGGGCATCCCCTCGCCGCCGCTCTGTGCCGTGAGATAGCCCCGATCGCGGAGGAACTCGTTGATGCGGAACTCGGGACCCGAGACCGGGCCGATGCCGTGGTCGCTGACGACGAGGACGTTGTCAGGATCGGTCTCGGCGAGCGTCTCCTCGAGTTGGCGGTCGACCGCGCGGTAGACCGCCTCGATCGCCGCCTTGTCGCCCGGGCGTTCGTGAAAGACGCTGTCGGTCTGTTGAAACTGGAGGAAGCCAAACTCAGGTTTCATCCGGCGACAGAGGTACCGAAACGCCTTTCCGCGCCGTTCGATCGTCAGTTCGTACCCCTCGATCGACCGATCGGCAGCGGGCGTACTCTGTGGATAGACGTGATAGTCGCCACAGGCGATCTTGACGTCCTCGAGGACGCCATCCGGGTGACAGTCGGGGTCTTCGGGGGCGGTCATTCCTGGAATCAACGCACCGTCGAACTCGCGGGCGGGGTGAGTGACCGGCACGTTGACGACGACGCTTCTGATCCCGTGTTCGCCCAGGAGTTCCCAGATCGGCCGTTCGCGCACGTGAGTCGCGTTGACGACGTTCCAGTCGTAGCCGTCGAACGAGAGAAAGTCGTAGACGCCGTGTTTCCCCGGGTTCTTTCCGGTGAACATCGAGGGCCAGGCGCTCGCCGTCCACGGGGGAATCTGGGACTCGAGTGGTCCGTCGATTCCCGTCTCGAACAGTCCCTCGAGGGTTGGAATCTCACCCGCCTCGAACAGCGGCTCGAGCACCGGCCGGCAGCCGGCATCGAGCCCGACGACGAGCAGGCGAAGGTCGGTTTCGTCGGTCGGTTCCGTCATGGTCGGGCCCTCCGTGCGTCCGGGCTTTGTTATGCGAGTGCTTTGGGCCTGTAAGCCGGCTCTTCACGGCGTGTCGATAGTCGGTGATCGCGAGGAAACACGACCCCCCGTTCTCACGGCGGCGGTCGATCGAGGTCGTCTACAGGTCTCCTGGCTGGGCGGACTGTGCGAACGAACGCCAGTGTAAGGATCGGTTTCAGGCGCTATCTCGAGCGTATTGCCCCTATCACTAAGGCCGCTCTCGACGAGTTACCGACGGTATGGGCCAGGTAGTCGAGGCATGTTCTCTGGCAACACGGGTCGTCGGTCGGGAGGGGCGTCGTCGATGATCGACGGAACGCCGTCGCTGTTCGTCGCCTCGCTGTCGAACCAACGACCGGCCGGTATCGAACCGTTCGTCGAGCAGTTCGTTCGCGAATTCACCTACTACGGGTCGGGAAAGGCCGCACTCAGGGATGGTCTCGCCGGACTCGTCGAACCGGGAGAGAACGTCCTCGTTCCGGCGTATCTCCCCGACGGCGTCGCCGAACCGTTCGCCGAACTCGGTCTCGAGACCCGTTACTACCGGATCGAGCCGTCGCTGGCAGCCGACCTCGCCGACCTCGAGCAGCGGTTGGACGACGAGACGGCCGCCGTGGTCTCGGTCAACTACTTCGGCTTTCCACAACCGGGGCTCGCTGAGCTCGAGGCATTCGTCGCCGAGTACGACTGCTATCACGTCGACGACAACGCTCACGGCTCGTTCAGCGTCGACGACGGAACGTTGCTCGGAACGCGGGGCCACCTCGGGATTACGAGCCTCTGGAAGGTGTTGCCGATCCCCGACGGTGCGCTCCTCTATCTGACCGACGAAACGGTAGCGGACCGGTACGACCCCTCGTCGTCGGCCGGTGTGCGAAACGGCATCGGGACCGTCGACTGTCGGTTCGTCGCGTCGTCGATCGTCGACGACCTGTTCGGGGCTAACGGAGCGGTTCGCCGATCCATCGACGCGCTCGTCGCTGGACGGGGTGACACGCCGGCCGTCGGCGGACCGCGTGAACGCTACGAGCGGGGAAAGCGGCCGATGGCGAAGCTCTCCTGGTACGTTCTCGAGGATGTCGACCCCGACGGGGTCCGGGCCGAACGCCGGAGGAACTACCGGGCGTGGCAGGAGATCCTCCAGGCGCGAGACGACCTCGAGGTCGTCTTCGACTCCCTCCCTACAGGAATCTGCCCCCAGGTGGTTCCGGTTCGTGCCGACCATCCCGAGGGCTTTCTCGCGGAACTCGAGGCCTGTGCGGTCGATGGCGTCCACACCTGGCCGCGGCTGTCCTCGTCAGTTCTCGACGACTCGGATTACGACACCGCGAGGCGTCTCTCCAGGGAGATCGTTACGCTTCCCGTTCACCAGCAGATCGACCCCACGGCGATCGTCGATGCCGGCAATCGACTCGTCCGTTGAGTTCGCCGGCAACGACTCGTGCGATTCACTGTACGCCATTTCCAGCGCATCCGCCACACGGGTCGCGGTTGCGCCGGTACATCGGTACGGAAATCCGTCTCACGACCGTTCCTCACTCGTCACCGGCGACCAACACGAGCTTCGATCGAACGTCGTCAGCCAGCCCGTACCGCCGGTCGTCGCTCCGATCGAGGATCGACTCGCTCCGAAGCTCGGAGAGTAAGCTCTGGACTGCGACAGGGGAGCGGCCAACTCGAACGGAAAGCGAGTCGACGTCGAGTGGTCCCTCACTGGCCAGTATCGCCAGGACCACCGCCGCAGTCTTCGTCGAACACCGCGATCGCTCGCTCCCCCGCTCGACCGGTTCGGCGATCCCGGCCGTCTCGAGGTAGTCAGAGAACTCCCGTCGATCGTTCGCGACGACGATCCGTGAACTGGTTTCCGGGTCGTCGACGCTGACGTAGCCGAACTCGAACTCCTCGCCGCCGCCGTGGACGATCGCGTCGTCGGTCGACGAGTCGTCCGCCTCGACGTCCGCGACTGCGTTTTCGATCTCCTCGGCGTCCGCGGAGACGCTCGCGTCCGCGGATTCGTCCGGACGCTCGCCGTCGCGCTCGAGTTCGTCGACGCGGTTTCGAAGCCGTTCGGTCTCGTCTCTGAGCCGTCGGATCAGGTCCGAACGAGAGTCGAGTTCCGACTCGAGGGCTTCGATGCGCTCCTCGCGGTCCTCGAGTTCGGTCTGGAGCGTCTCGATGCGCCCCTCGCGGGCCTCGAGATCGGCCTTCAGGTCGTCGCGTTCGTCCTCGAGTTCCACGACCTCGTCGTGGAGGCGGCGAACCTCCTCGTCGCCGTTCGGTAACTTCGACTGGACGGTGTTCGGGTTGCTCAACGCGTCGGCCATCTGTTTCGCTGCGTTCGAGACGTCCCGGGCGGACTCGAGTTCGTTCTCTAGGGTTTCGATCCGTTTTTCTTTCTTCTCGAGTTCGGACTCGAGTTCGTGAACCCGATCCTGTTTGCGCTCCTTTCGTTCCGAGATCTCCTGGAGATCGCCGACGAGCGCGTCGGAGACGGATTTGAGTTCGGGCCGTTCGAAGTCGTCGAGGCCGGGCGTCGCGCCCGCGTCGAACGTCCGCTTGCGCCGGAACTGCACCTTGCGGACGTCGGCTTCGGTCCAGTCGGTCTGGACGAACGCCTGGCCGTCGCCGAGATCGGAGACGAGTTCGGCGTACTCGGTGTCGATGATTCGGCCGACGACCTTGGTGTCGTTCTCCCAGGTGAGTCGGTGCCAGACGAGCCAGTTCGCCTGCGTGATGAAGTCTTTCTTGACGTCGGCGGGTCGCTGGCTGATCCCCAGGATGCCGAGGCCGTGTTTCCGGCCGCGCTTGCCGATCTTGATCAGGAGTTTTCCGGTCTCGCCGACGCCACCGCCCTCGGGGATGTACTCGTGGACCTCCTCGACGACGAGTAAGAACGGCTTCTTCAGTTTCTTCTCCTTGACGAACAGCTGGCGGGCGATCTCCTTGATGAGTTCGTCCGCGACCTCCTCGTCGAGATAGCCGGAGACGTCGAGGATGACGGGGACGTTCTCCTCTAAGGCGAGCGTCGCCATCTGTTCGGCGTGCTCCGGGCCGATTTGGATGTCACACTCCTCGTCTGCGCCCGCGTGCAACATCTCGTACTCCTCTTTCAGGCCGTAGTATTCCCCGTCGGTGTCGACGATGAGCAGCGGAAATCCCGCGTCGAGTAACTCCTCGGCGATCACCGACGCGGTATTGGACTTGCCGCTTCCGGACTTCCCGGTCACGAAGCCGCGACCGGTTAGCAGTTGGACCACCGGAAGCGCGACGTCGGACCCGTCGGCGGTCTCGCCGACGATCACCCGTTCGTCGCTCACGACCCGTTCACCTCGACCCGGTTCGATCCACACACGCTAGTCATAGAATTACCGTTTCAACACGACACCTTGAATATTCGTGTCGACGGGACGATCCTCTCGAGCCAACAGTGAAGCGGCCACCCCGATACGGACAGCGACGAGACAATCCCGGTCGATCGACGAACTGCGAATGATCGGCCGGCAATCAGTCACAGCAGACCGTATGAGCCGGCGGTGGAGTGCGTTCAGACGTCGACCCGTACCGGGTGTAAATCCGACTCGAGCCGTCGGTGGGCGACCGGCCACCAACCGTACGGGAATTCGCAACTCGGTCATGCTATGATATACCACGCCTGAGAAACAATTATGTCATTCCCGGCAGACGTTTGGATCGACGGGTCGCACAACCGCGACCGTTTCGACCGATGACCGCGCTCACACCCCACATCCCGGCTTTCGCACGCGTCAATAGCGGTGCGAAGGCTCTCGCCGCCCCCGCTGAGGGAACCGGGGCGGCCTGGGGCGGGTTCGGCGCGGTCGTCGGCTATCCGATGTCGATTATCGGTAACATCGGGTCCGTCCGCGCCGCGTAAGCGCCGAACGCTGGCCGGACGGATCTCACCTTCTTCCACTTTCACGGAGTAGACGGTGTCGACCGTTCGGCCAGCCACGACGACCCTCGTGGGCTGGCCAGCCGGGTTCGGTTCCGGCCTCGAGTTCGACTCTCGACGAGGGCGTATGGCACGACAACTGCGAGCCGTCGTCGTGACGCTCGCCGTGCGCGTTCCCGTGAACGCGACCGGCAGCCTCGCCGACGGCGCGACGAGAGTCGTCGAACGAATAGACGCCGTCTCCCACCTCGAGGACGTCGAAGTCAGGGGCGTCCAGCCCGGACTCAACGATACCGTCGTCGAACTCCACGTTCGCGCCGACCTGACGTTCGACGACGAGGGCGCGGACGACGCGCTGGTGAGACGCGAACTCGAGGGCGGCGTCGGCGTCCGACGCGTCGACGAGGTCGAAACAGTCGACGCCGAGCGGACGCCGGTCGCCGAAGTCGGCTGACCGAGGACGGACAGTGGGTCGCTCCGAACACCGGGAGATCGGTACGACAGTCCGTCTCAGTCTTCGTCCGACGACTCGACCGTCCGTTCGCGGACCGTCATCCCCTTCCTCCCGAGATGCTGGAGCTGTCGGCGGGCGAACTCCTCCTCGCGCGTGCCCCGCGTCGCCAGCACGTAGACGAGCGCCCCGCCGGCGGGTCGCATCGTCCGGCCAGCCCGCTGGGTCCCCTGTCGTCGCGAGCCGCCGAGACCCGAGGCGACGACCGCGAGATCCGCCGTCGGCAGGTCGATCCCCTCGTCTCCGACCCGCGAGATCACGAGGAGGTCGCGTTCGTCGTGTCGAAACTCCGCTAACAGACGCTGGCGCTCGTGGTGGGGCGTCTCGCCGCTGAGGAATGGTACGTTCAGAGCCTCGGCGAGTTCCCGCCCCTGCTCCAGGTAGTCGACGAAGACGAGCGCCTTCGAGTTCGGGTGAGCCGACAGCAGGTACCTGACCTCGTCGATCTTCCCTCGGTTCTCGGCGGCGATCCGGTACTTCTCGCGGCCCTCCGCCGAGACGTAGGCGTTTCGTTGCTCCTCGTCACCCCAGGGGACGTATCTGATCTCGAGTTCGGGCTCGGCGACGAAGCCGGCGTCGAACAGCGCCTGCCAGTCGGTGCCGATCGGCGGCCCAACGAGGGTGAAAATCTCCGTCTGTCGGTCGTCTTCGCGGATCGGCGACGCCGACAGTCCCAGTCGGTTCCGCGACTGGAGGTGCGTACTCCGCCGGTAGACGTCCGAGGGAACGTGTTGGCACTCGTCGAAGACGACGAGCCCCCACTCCCGATCGTCGAACAGCGACCGGTGGCGGTCCATCCCGGCGATCTGGTACGTGGCGATCGTTACCGGTCTGACCTGCTTTTGCCCGCCGTGGTACTGTCCGACCTGTGCTGGCTCGAGGGAGGTGTACTCGACGACGGCCTCGGCCCACTGGCGGGCCAGATCCCGGCTCGGAACGAGAATCAGGGTCTCGCCGCCGACGTGGGCCATCGCACCCATCGCCGCGATAGTCTTGCCGCTGCCTGGCGGACCGACGAAGATCCCCTCGCCGCTCTCAGCGAAGCGATCGACCCACGTTCGCTGGTACTCCCGCAGGCTGACCTCGAGGTCGATCGACAGCGCCTCGCCAGAGTCGAGATCGCGGTGGTCCTCGACGGGGTAGCCGGCCTCGTAGAGAATTCGCTTGATCGCGGCTTCCGCCCCCTCACGGACCCAGTCTTCGGTCTCCGAGATCGGCGCGTGGACGTGTTCCTCGTCGAGTTTCTGGCGGGCGACGTTACCCATTACCTCCGGACTGTTCGCCTCGAGGACCGTGTAGCCCTCCTCGTGAGTCCGCAGACGGAACTGGTGGGCGCGATCCCACTGGCTGTGAACCCACTCCTCGAGCTCCTCGTTTCGCGATCCGAGCGCCTGGCGCATCGTCCGCTCGAGGGCGTCGAAGGAGTCGTGTGGGGCCTGCCAGACGTCCTCCGGTCGGACGACGTAGCGGTAGCCGTCCGCACCGTTCGCGTCTGCGAGGTGGGCGAACTGCGCCAGTTGTGCGCGGGTGAACTGCTCGGGTCGATCGACGACGATCTCGCGCCGTTTCGGAAAGACGACGACCCGCTCTCGGTCGGTCAGGTCCTCGAGTTCGCTCGGGTACCAGACGACCGGATCGGTCGACACCGAGAGCCGCTCGAGATCGCCGTGGTCGGCGATATCGTCGAGGCGCTCGCTGACCGCGTCGTGGGGGTACTCGAGCGCCCTGGCGACGGCGCCAGCGGTGAGCACCGGTCGCCCCTCGCGCTGGGAAGCCTCGTGGAACGTCGCGAGCGTAATTTCGTCGTCGGCTTCGCCCGGTCCGTCGTCATCGCTCGGTTCGTCCGATCCGTCGTCCTCGCCCAGCCCGCCGAGTTCGTCGCTGTCGTTCGATTCGCCGGGTTCGTCGTCCTCACTCGATTCGTCGGGTCCGTCGACGTCGTTCGGTTCGTTCGTCTCGCCCGCACTCTCTCGCCTGCCGGGGCCGTCCCCGCCGTCCGTCCGGGTGTCCGACACGGCGTCGGAGTTGCCAGCGGCTCCGTCGGTCGTCCGCTCGGAGGAACGTTCGTCGGTCACTGAGGGATCTACCGTCGGCGGGAGTAAACCCATTTCGCTCGCGTCTCGCCCCCTTCCACTCACGTCTCGGCGGTCGT
Organism: Natrialba sp. INN-245; assembly: GCF_009807105.1. Taxonomy (NCBI): domain Archaea; kingdom Methanobacteriati; phylum Methanobacteriota; class Halobacteria; order Halobacteriales; family Natrialbaceae; genus Natrialba; species Natrialba sp. INN-245. The sequence goes on from NZ_WUBV01000017.1 coordinate 133,279, forward strand.
CCGTCTGCTGCTCGCGCCGGTGAGTCGCGTTTCCCTCGAGTGGTGAACTGGTTGAATTAGTGACGAATTTCGACGATCTGGTACTAGCCACCGCAGTTAAGTAATCGTTCGGGAATTTCAGCGTATGTCGACCGCTTCTTCAGAACTCGATGGATTCGACGGTCGGACGGCGTCGATGCAGGAGCGATACGAGACGGTACTGTGGGGAGTGATGGAACGAATCGGGATCGCCGAGAGCCTCGAGCGTAAGATCATGGCGGCGGTCCTCCTCCAGTTTCTCTCGACACTCGCCGTCTTTGCGCTTCCGCTCGCGTTTCTCGGGCCGCGAGATGCGATCGCGGTCTTTCCGACCGCACAGATCGTGTTGACGGGCCTCGTCTTTGCGCTCTCGGTGGTCGCGTTCGTCAACACGCTCCTGATCGCTCGCCGTGACGTCGTCGGACCGATCCTGTCCCTTCGGACGGCTGCCGACGCCATCGCGTCGGGACGGCTCGACGATCGGCCGGAACGGACGGATCAGTCGGACGAGATCGGCGACCTCCAGCGCTCGTTCGACTCGATGCACGCCCACCTGAGGACGGTCGCGGCCCAGGCGGACGCACTCGCTTGCGAGGAGTTCGACGCTGACGTCCTCGAGGAGCGAGTCCCCGGCGAGTTCGGCGACTCGCTCGAGGCGATGCAGACAGGCTTGCAAGACCGAATCGGGGAACTCGAGGAGAGCCGCCAGCAGATCGACCGTCAGCGTGAGCGCGTCGAACAGCGAAACGCGACGCTCGAGGCCGACGCCGAACGGATACGAGCGGTTCTGGACCGATGTCGCCAGGGCGATTTCACCCGCCGCGTGACGGCCGAAAGCGACCACGACGCGATGAACGAGATCGCTGACGGATTGAACGAGACCCTCGACGACATCGAGGGGACGCTCCACGGCATCCAGACGCTCGCGCTGGAAGTCGAAGACGTCGGACGCGAGGTCTCACAGAGCGTCCGGCAGATCGAGGCGGCCAGCGAAGACGTCAGCCAATCCGCAGAGGAGATTTCGATCGCGACGGACGAACAGAACGATCGTTTCGAAGACGTCCTCGGTGAGATGAGTGACCTCTCGGCGACGATCGAGGAGATCGCCGCGACGGCCGACGGCGTCGCGGACGTCTCGGCGGCGGCGACCGAGCGTGCACAAGCCGGTCGCGAAACGGCGACGGACGCCCTCGACGAACTCGATCGCATCGAACGACGCGCCGGGGAGATCGTCGACCGGATCGAAACGCTCGAGGACGATCTCTCGGAGGCCGGTGACATCGTCGACGTGATCGACGGGATCGCCGAGGAGACGAACCTACTCGCGATCAATGCCTCGGTCGAGGCGGCTCGAGCCGGTGCGGACGGGAAACGGTTCGCCGTCGTCGCGACCGAGGTCAGATCGCTCGCCGAGGAGACGAGCGACGCGACCGACGACGTCGACGCCGTGGTCGGCGACGTTCAGTCGTCGGCCGGACGAGCACTCGAGGAGATCCGAACGATGCGACGGGAGGTCGTCGAGGGCGTCGAGACGATCGAGGAGAGTCTCGACGCGCTCACGGAGATCGCCGACCGCGTCCAGGACGCCAACGAGGGGATTCAGTCGATCGACGATGCCACCGACGAGCAGGCGCGCTCGAGTCAGCAGGTCGTCACGATGGTCGATACGGCGACCGAACGGAGCGAGCGGACGTTGAAAGAGACGAGCAGCGTCGCAGCCGCCGTCGAGGAACAGACCGCGACGATCGCCGACATCGCCGGCGCAGCAGAGTCGCTGTCCGAGCGGGCGACGGAACTCAGCGATCGGCTCGAGGAGTTCACCGTAGAGGAGTAAGTGTGACCGGGGGACAGCTCGGGTAATTCGTCGCGGTCGGTACGGAGCCCCAGTTGTTTGTGACGGTCCAACAGTATATGCCGATCGAGGACGTATTCTCGCGCATGTTCCGTGCGATCCTCCCCGAAGGTCAAATCGTCTGTGAACGGTACGACCACGTCGAGAAGGGCCTCGAACTGTACGACGAGAACGACGAGTTCCTCGGGTTCGTTCCGTACGCGAACCTCCACGCGCTGGTCGACGAAGACGTCTACGGCGGCGACGAGCGTTCGATCATGTAGCGGGTGTCTGGTCGATCGCCTCGAGTTGTTCTCGGTACCTGTTTCGGACCGTGACGACCGTCGTCTGTGCGGTGTCGGCGACGGCCCGCTGGGGAATCGTCTCCTCGCAGAGCAATCCGGCGGCGTAGATCGCGGCGGCGGCGAACCCGGTCGGCGACTTTCCGGAGTGAAGCCCCTGTTCGGTCGTGCGGTCGATGATCTCGATCGCCTTCGTCTCGACGTCCTTGTCGACGTCGAGTTCCGAACAGAATCGCGGGACGAACTGTCTCGGGTTCGTCGGCTCGAGGTTGATGTCGAGTTCGTCCGCGATGTATCGATAGGTGCGGCCGATCTCCCGCTGGTCGACGCGTGAAACTGCCGTCACCTCCTCGAGGCTCCGCGGGATATCCTCCTTTCGGCAGGCGGTGTAGAGCGCGCTGGTCGCGACGCCTTCGATCGATCGGCCGCGGATGAGATCCTGATCGAGCGCCCGTCGGTAGATGACGCTCGCGGTCTCCTTGACTGGGTTGGGGACGCCGAGTGCGCTGACCATTCGATCGATCTCCGAGAGCGCGTACTTGAGATTTCGTTCGCCGGCGTTTTTCGTTCGAATCCGTTCCTGCCAGACTCGAAGGCGGTGAATCTGCCCGTGTTTATCGGACGACACCGAGTGTCCTTTCGCATCCTTGTTTCGCCAGTCGATCGTCGTCGTCAGCCCGCGGTCGTGCATCGACTGAGTGAGGGGTGCGCCGACGCGCGAGAGCTGGTCGTGTTCTTTCGCGTTGAACGCCCGCCACTCGGGCCCGTAATCGATCGGATCTTCCGTTAGGACGAGACCGCACTCCCGGCACACTCGTTCGCCTCGGTCGGGATCGTGGACGATGGTATCGCTCTCGCAATCGGGACACAGTTCGGCATCCGCTCGCTGAGACTCGCGCGTAGTATGGTCGATAATGGACTGTGTCATCAGTGGTGGGGGAAGCCGTGCCGAGACTGTAAGGGGTTCACATGGTTTCGCGGGAAACACCGACTTACTGCAGTCGTCGGCTTCCGAAGAAAAAGAGCGAAGACAAGCGACACGGAACGTCCCACCCGCCCGCTCGAGGCGGTCAGCATTCGTGCCGAGAGCGTGTCCCGTCGGTCGTGTTCGGACGAAGCGATCGACGGCGGCGGACGATGCGAGCCACCTCGATCGCCTCGGCCAGTGAGTCAAATGCCAACATGGTACATTAATCGACTTCATTGTTCGGCGGATCTCGTCCAATAAACTGGGAGTTCATCCCGTAAACTTCCATTTCGGGGGCAAACCGACGCCCGAATTTATGTCGCTCCAGTCGGACGTTCTCTCGTATTGCCGTGTTCGAGATATCCCCGACAGTCGCCGACGATCCCTCGTCTGCAGCCGAGTTGTGGGGCGTACGCAACGGATACGGCGGCGCAATCGGACGATACCGACGCCGTCGTATTCGCCAGTCGACCCGCCCCGCGAGCCGATGCAGACCCCTAGTGGCGACCCCAGACCGAAGTCGACGCGTAGTAGCTTTGCAGCCGGTGCAAAACGTGACCGTGTTTAAGAGAGTCACTGTTGGTGTACAACTTGGTGTGTCAATCGTGATTGCGACCTGCCGTTTGAATACGAAACGGCCCCTGCAAACCCGTCAGTTCGGTGGTGGTCTCGTCTCCCGAAACCGACGCGGACGCGGTTCGAGCAGGCGGCTGCAGTCCGGAGGCCAAACATAATGTCGTCGATCGATACGTCTCTGCCCGACGAGATTTCGTCGTCGGTCTCTCAGTCTGAAGACGATGAAGGACTCTCGAAGGACGTCATTTTCGAACTCCTGAAAAACCGACGCCGACGGGAAGTCCTCGCGTACCTCCTCGAGGCGGAGGAGACGGTAACGCTCGGCGAACTCGCCGAACAGATCGCGGCCTGGGAGAACGATACGGACGTCAACGCGCTCAGTTCCGACCAGCGAAAACGGGTGTACGTCGCATTGTATCAGACTCATCTCCCCAAGATGGACGACGCGGGAATCGTCGAGTACGACCAGGATCGTGGGCTCATTACGCTCGCGGACAACGCGGATCTCCTGATGATGTACCTGGACACCGATTCTCACCAGCAGGACCGATGGGATCGGTGGTACGGCCTACTTAGCGTCGGCGGCGTGGGACTCGTTGGGGCAGCGTTCTTCGGTGTTCCGCCGCTGTCGGCCGTTCCGATCATCGCGGTCGCCGGCACGGTCGTTCTCGCGTTTTTGCTGTTGTCGGCCGTCCACACCGTCCGGAACCGCCGACGTGAGCGCTCCGTCAACGGCAAACTCTCCCGGATCGAGTGATACGGATTGCTGTACCGGTTTACCTGTGAAACCCAGATGGCTCGTGGTTTCGCCGGTACCGATTTACAGCAGACCGTATGAGTCGTCCGCGCCACGCGCGAGCCACGGATTTCGACCCCGATCCGTCGTATCGTTTAATCGTTTTGGAGAAATACGAACGTGGTTCCTCCATACGAGAAGGACTTTTATTCGCGCCGCACGTACGACCGTCTGGCTCCCGGTGACCGTCATCCAGTACCGGAACAGTTCGCGTGCCAGCTTGCTGTTCTCGGCGCGGGAGCCATCTTTACTCGAGACTGTCCAGACCGCCACCAGCGTTCGCTCTCGCTGCCGGATCGGTCGTCACCCTCGTGGGGACCGCTGTGTGTTAGTTCTGGTGTGACCGCAGGCGGGCCGCGGTCACGCCTGGATATCGGGATACTAGTCGATTTCAGAGATTCCGAGCGTTGTACTGGACGTCGACGGTCGCATCGCCGAGCAGATGGAACTCCTCGATATCGCCGTCGAACCAGTAGGCGTCGAGCCAGTCTCCGACCCCGCCTCGGACGGCGCCCCCCTCGACGACGTCCTCGTCGTCGATCGACGCGTCGCGATACGCTGATTTGACGACCGTCCCGCTCACCTCGAAGGAGTACGTAGTGGGCCCGTCGGCGTGCGTTCCGTCGAAGACGATCGCGTGCGGGAGGAGTTCGTGGTCGCCGTACTCGCTCGGATCGATCTCCTCGCCGTCGACGAACAGAGCGGCCTCCCCGTCCGTGAACGTCACGTCGGTGACTGCACCCGAGAACCGGAACCGGTGGGTCGCGTCGGTGACCGAACTCTGGACGGTCGATCCCGAGACCGTCGTGGCCGTCTCGTCGGGATCGGCGGACTCGAGTTCGATTCGTCCGTCGACGGTGATCTCGTAACTCGTCGGCGCGCCGCGTCCGTCGACCTCGAGGACGTGCGGAAGGTTCTCGCCGAACGCGTCGGGATCGACGACCTCGTCGTTCACCCGAACCGTCGCCGGCCCGTCGACCGTAAGTCCCTCGAGATCGCCGCTGAACCGGAACGCGTCCTTCCAGTCGGCGACGCTGCCGTAGACGGAGGATCCGTCGACGACGTCCTCCTCGTCGATCGAGGCTCCGTCCGCGTTCGACTTCTCGACGTCACCGCCGACCTCGAACTCGTAGCGGCTCGCGTCGGACGGGTCGCCGTCGACGACGAGCAGATTCGGAAGCGACGAATCGTCGGTCGTGTCCTCGTCCGCGCCGTCCCCGTCGCGTCGGCTACTCGAGGCACCCGAAGCCGCCTCCTCGGCGGACGTCGGGACGCCTGCCGGCGGCGACAGCTCCGGCGACCCGGAGACGCTCGATCGCTCGAGTCCGCCCCCCTGGACGGAGCCGCTGATGGCGCCACCGGACATCTGCGCTCGGCCCGAGCCTCGCAGGACCATCGCGTGGGGATAGCCACCGCTGGCGAACTCCGAGTCCTCGATCGTCACGGGCCCGCCGGGCCAGACCCAGACCGGGCGACCGGCGTCTTCGACGTAGCCGCCCCAACCGGGTCCGTAGTCCGTGCCGTCGTTGTAAGCGACGCAGTTCGAGATGACGTCGTTGCCGCCGGCGACGCGGTACGTACTGACACCGTTGTTCTTGCCGTAACAGTTTTCGAAGCGAGCCGAACCGCCCGAAGCCGTGTTCGAGCAGTAAAAGCCGTTGTTCGGCCACCCCTGAACGTTGCAGTGTCGAAAGGTGACGTCACACGACGCGTTTCGGTGGTAGAAGACGGCACCCGGACCGTGAACGAAACTCTCGCCCTCTTTCGTCGAGCCGTCACCGAGGTAGACGTTCTCGATCAGAACGTCGCCGCTGGGTGCGGTGATCGAGATCATGAACTCGTCCCCGCGGTGGAGGCCCCTGAACCCAATGTTCCGGATCACGGAGTTTCCCCCCTCGACGAGTAACAAGACGCTGTTCCCGTTGGTGAGATCGAACAGCTTGTTTTCGTACGTTTCACCGGATTCGATTCTGATCACCTGACCGCGCGCCGTGATCTCCTCGTACTCCTCGTCGGCGCTCGTGGTAGTCGAAAGCGCCGCGGCCGCCGTCGTGACGCCGGCCAACCGCATATACGTGCGTCGGTGGAGTAATCCATCGTTACCACCGTTCGCCGCCGTGGTTTCGTCGTCGCGGACTGAACGCTCGTCGTCCAGTACCGAATGTTCGCGTGCCATGCAATCCGAGTAATATACCACTACTCGCATAAACTTTCCCAATTTCTAACCCTAAAATTTACACAATGTAATTTCTTCACAGGGTTTTTAATAGACATCTATCGAAAAACGTTCACGGAAGAATGAACGTCGAATCGGCCTACGGCGGCGACGTAATAAAATATTACCGGGTGCAGAACGCTTCGTAAGCGATCATTACCGGATGTCGACCGTCGATCACGCGACTTCCGAGCGTCGACTGCCGAGTCGTCCGATTGCCGTCTCGATGTATCGACGAAACCAAAACCGGGGTCGTGACCCCATCGAAAACGGCGTCCAGCGGTCCGGATCGGGCAACTGCTCGCGGCGTAATACTGTATTACCACCGTCCGTGCGGTCGAGGAGGACGAATGCGGACAGTCAACTGGTAACCCGAGCGCGTCAACGAACCGACTGCAAAAACGAACGAAGCACGTGAAAATCGCGTCAGCGGGGTCGTGTGATCGGTTCGATCAGTTTCCGGCGGCGGCGTCTTCCGCGGAGGTCGGGACGCCGTTCGGAATGTACGCGTTGGGGGCGGTTCCGACGCCGTCCTCGAGTTGGACGGTCGAACCGGCGTGTTCCTGAACGCCTGCGGTTTCGTCGTAGTCGGTGTCACGGACCGCAACCGTCGTTCCCTGCCCGTTCGCACCGGCGTCGATCGCGACGTTCTGTCCGTTCATCTCGAGTTGACAGTTCTCGACCTCGACCGTCCCGGGCGCCCAGGCCCAGATACCGCGACCCTGGTACCCCTCCTCGTCGACGTAGACACAGGAGTTGGTCACCTTGCTCCCCTCGGTCGCGAGACGGAAGTGGGAGACATAACAGTTGGCGGCGAAACTGCTGTCGATGTGGATCGTCCCACCGCCGGCGTTACCGGGCGCGGAGGCGTAGATCGCGTTGTCCGCGAAGCCCTGGATGTTGAGGTTCTCGAAGTCGATGTGTCCGGCGTGGTCGGGGTTGACCCAGAAGGCGGTCTGGCCGTGGCCCGACGAACTGCCGTTGCGGCTGTCGGAGCCGTCGCCGAGGTAGACGTTCTCGATCGTACTCGAGCCGCCGGAATCGGAGATGCCGAACGTGGCGGAGCCGGTTCCGGACGTGTTCTCGCCGCGGAACCCGACGTTTCGGACCGTCCAGTCGCTTCCGTGTGCGGTGATGACGACGTCCTGGCCGGTCGTCATGTCGATCAGTTTGTTCTCCCAGGTCTCACCGGAGTCGATGGTGATCGTCTGGTTTGCAGCTTCGATGACCTCGTAGTCGTCCTGGCCCGCTACCGTACCCGTTGCGCCAAACGCCGTCGTCGCGGTCGCGACCGCGGCGAGCGAGCGAACGTAGTTTCGGCGGCTTAATCGCGTGTTACGGCCTGTAGTCGGAGCGGAATCCGTCTCGGACGTACGGGGGTTCTGCGCCATACACTCGGGTAACGAGGGTTTACACTCATAAACTTTTCTTTGCCGATATAGATTAAAATTACTGAATAACTTTAGAACAGTACGTGATCAATCACATTGTGTGGGTGTTTTAGCCCGAAAGTAAGAACAGTTTGGGTGGGAGAAGGGGTCGATGTACGAGGCAATTACTCGAGAAATTCCGTATTTCCCGCGGACGTAACGGGCCTGCGCGAGTCACGCGAACCGACGGAAACAGGTCTATACGGATCGATACTGGTTGGCAAGAACGAGCGTGGCGTCGCGAAGAACTACCAGGAGTCCTGTTCGGCGAACGTAATCGTCCAGTTCGCGGGGTCGGTCACCGCACGGCCCCCGACGGTCCACTCGTGTCCCCCGTCGTCCGCGATCGGATACGTCACCTGCGTCGTCGGCTTGGTTACCCTCGAGAGGGGGAGTCGCTGGTCGGTGTGAAACCCGAACCGACGGAGGAGCGTCGGCTGGATCACTCTGCCGCTCGCGGCGAGAATCGCGGCGTCGCGGTGGTCTTGGACGACTCGAGACAGGATCGCGAGCAGGCCGTCCCGACGAGCTGGCGTCTCCGCGAGCGGGACGACGTCCGACAGACAGGTCGTTTGCGACCGGTCGTCGACTCTCGTTCCGACGACCACTCCTGCGACCGGGACGCCGTTTCGCCTCGCGAGATAGGACTCGTAGGACCAGTGGGGGGTATCGAACCGCCACTCGTAGAACGTCTCGTCTCGGGCGGCGTGAATCGTCCTCGGCGTCCGTTTCCCAGCCAGACCGACGAACTGGTCGACTGGAATCCCGTCGAACCGGTCGACCGTCACGTCCGACGGCGTGGTAACGAGCCGTTCGCGGGCGCGACAGTAGCCGGAAGCGACCGGCCGAGCGAGCGAGGCGAGCGTCTCGAGTCGCCCGTCACCGTCGGCGAGCGCGTCCGGGCGTTGTACTCGGTAGAACGTCGGGACCTCCTGGACGATCCGCCAGCCGTGTTTCAGACTCCCGGAGAGCGTCGCCTCGTTGGGAAAGTTGAAAAACAGCGCCGGCTCGCGGTCGCGATAGTGGTCTTTCAGCCGCTCGGTCGTCCGAGAGTACAGCCCGTTGCGCCGATGTTCCGGGTGGACCATCACGTCCGCGGGCTGAAGCCCCAGCTTCGTCGTCGATCCGACCTGTAGCTCGAGGGCGAAACAGGGTTTCGTCCCGACGACGCGTCCCTCGTGGCTGGCGACGATCATCGGTACGTGGTCGACGTACGGGTTATCCTCGTACTTCCAGCGGAACCACTCGTCGTTTCGGTCGCCGAGCACCCGATCGTAGAGCTCGAGGAAGTCCTCCCGGTCCGTCGGCTGGTACGGCCGAATGACGTACGGATCATCCCCAGGCTCGCGACCGTTCTCGCTCGCCGCCCCCCCGATGTTGTCACTACGCGATCGTTCGAGACGATCTGTGGCACGATCACCGCCGGTCGATTCCGCGTCAGAGTGTGTGCGCTCCGTTGCCATAGCTCCGATCAGTCGTTCTGGGGGTTTCCGTCGGTGACGCCGACGGGACTCGAGTCGGTTTCGTGGCGGCTCGAGTGGATCGCGCCCTCTCGGTCGACGATCTCGCTCCGGTGTTCGTCGAGAAGCGGCGCGCGTTCTCCGGGCGACGGCGGCGTCTTGGCCATCTTGATGGGCGTCCCCGCGATCGTCACCGTCTCCTCGGAGTGGGGAAGTTCGGCCTCGACGAGCATCTCACGCTGGTGGGCGTGTTCGCTGTCGTAGACGTCGGTGATATCCTGGACCGGGCCACACGGAACGGCCCCGTTGAGTTCGGAAAGGACCGATTCGACCGAGAGGGTGGCGACCCAGTCGGCGATCCCCTCCTCCAGTCGATCTCTGTGCGCGAGGCGATCGGACGCCTCGGGGTAGTCGACGGCCCACTCCGGGCGATCCATGCGTTCACAGAGATTCCGCCAGTGTCGGTCAGTGAGTGCGGCGATGACGACGTAGCCGTCCTCGGCCTCGAAGGCGTTGTACGGGAACAGCGTCGGATGCGCGTTGCCACAGCGGGTCGGGTTCTCGCCGGTGTAGGAGTGTTGGTACACCGCTCGCTCGGCCAGGCTGATCATCGCGTCGTACATCGCCGTATCCACGAACTGGCCGACGCCCGTCCGATCCCGGTAGTGCAACGCGCCGAGGATGTTGACCGCGTGGAGCACGCCCGTGAAAATGTCGCCGACGCCGAACCCGACTTTCGTCGGCGGGCCGTCCTCCTGGCCGGTGTGATGCATGATCCCGCCAAGGGCCTGCGCGACCAGGTCGAACGCCGGCTCGTCCTGTCGCGGACTCGAGACCGTTCGCGGATCGCCGAACCCGCGCATCGCGGCGTAGACCAGCCGCGGATTGATCTCGGCGAGTCGCTCGTACTCGAGGCCGAACTTCTCCATCGTCCCCGAGCGGTAGTTCTCGACGACGACATCGGCCGTCTCGACGAGGGATCGAAACTCCTCGCGGTCGCGTTCGTCGGTGAAGTCGAGTTCGAGACTCCGCTTGCCGCGGTTGATACTCTGGAAGTAGCCGCCGAAGCTGTCGTCGTCATCGTGAAACGGCGGCGTTTGACGAACGAAGTCGCCGCCCGGTGGCTCTATTTTCACCACGTCGGCACCCATATCGGCCAGCAGCATCGTACAGTACGGTCCACCGAGGACCCTCGTCAGATCCAGCACACACACGTCATCGAGGGCAGACATGTATCAACCACGATGGGTGTTCTCGGGCTTTGTTATGCAGACTGTTTTCCCCGCTCACTCGTCGTCGTCCTCGCTAACGACGGCATACATCTCGAACTCGTCGTTCGAAATCACCTTGTCGACGGCCGGATCCGACCCGACTCTCTCGAGTGACTGTTCGCTGTAGTGGAGTTCCTGATAGACTTCGATTTCCCGCGTGAGGTCGTACTCGGTGACGATCAGGTAGTAATCGAGACCGTGATACGCACCGGTGTAGTTCCCAGCCGCGAGTTCGTCGGGATCGGCTTCACCCGTCGCGGCCGTTGCGCCGCTCAGCGTCTCCTCGCCCTCGAGTCCGTGGAGGGCGTGGTCGTACCGGAACGGATCGTAGCCGACCGCCGCGTGCGAGTAGCCCTCGGCTCCATGCTCGAGCCCGGACTCGTAGCCGCTGAACTGCTCGTCAGTGACGTGCTGGCTGGGGTTGTAGATGAGCGGCGAGGCGTAGACGGTCATCAGTCCCAACACGAGGAGTGCAGCGAGACCCACCGACGCGACTGCGTTCGCACCGGGTCTCGTGATCACTCTCGAGAGGCCGCCGATCACGTGTGCGATCCCGATGGCACCGAGGATCGTCAGGAGGACGTAGATGAACCCGACCTGGCGGAAAGCCATCGTCGGCGTTCCGACGAAGTAAACGAGGAAGATCCCACCGAGGGGGATCAGGGCGATCGCGAGGTAGGTGACGAACGACGCCGCCTCGCGGTCGAGGGAGGTCCACCCGAGCCAGGTAACGAGGACGAACAGGGCGGCGACGACACCGACGATAGCCGCATCGAGGAACATCGTGACGAACAGCTCCTGAATACTGCCGCCGATCTCGGTCAGCGAGGCCCCACGCTGGTCGACTTCCGCGCTGGCACCGACGTCCGCTGTAAGGATCCCTTCGACGAGTCCGACGGCAGCGCTTCTGAACCGCTCGTTCGAGACCGTCCAGACGGCAAAGAGCGTCCCCAGGACGATCGTATGCGCGTACGTCGTCGGTTGATCGACCATCGGGTGATCGGAAAATCGCCACCGCGCGAGAAACTGAACGCCCGCGACCGCTCCGACGAGGACGACTACGTTTATCATCTGCTGGGGGTGGACGACCAGGAGTGCGATCCCCGAGAGATAGATGAGGGCGCTGTACGGCGAGAGGCCGAACGGCAATCGTTCGACCGTCGAGCGTCGCCGCAGGTACGCGACGAGCGCGAAGATGACGACCGGAACCAGAAACAACGCGTTGGAGTTCGAGTGGATGCCCATGTGGGTCGCGACGTTGTTGATCGGCAACACCATCCAGGAGACGATCGCCGCGACACCCACGGCTGCGGGGGATCCAGTCATCTCTCGGACCGTCAACGGGACGAAGATCAGGAACGGAACAAACAGGACGACGATAGTCAACAGCAACGCGCGCTCAACCGGAATGCCCCCGAGGAGGTGTAGAGTGGCTCCGAGCGAGTGAACGCCCGGGTAGATCAGTTCGTGGGGAGCCAACAACCCGTCGACGATATCCCTCGTCCATCCGAGGTGTGTCAACGCGTCGCCCATCCCCGAGAATCGATAGTTTCTGAGCACGGGAAGACTCACGATCGACGTAACCGTCGTCGCCCCGAGGACGATGCCGAGCGTCTGTGACCGGCCGCGGGCGGCGACCGCCGCAACGACGGACAGGCCGAGTGCGACCGCGAAACAGATCCACACAGTCGTCGGCGTGCCGGTGTAGATCGACGACTCGTACGACGTCGCCGGGTTCGCCCGCGCGAGGACGACTCCCGCAGCGAGTGCGAAGAACCCGAGCGCGAACGTCAGGTTCGACGCCGTCCGATTCACGCAAACCCACCCCAGCAACCAACGACTCTCGTATCCGTACGCATCTCTCGAGCGGAGGGTCACTGGACCCGGCGTTTGTTATAGTGACCTTATTCGACGGACCCGATCCACGCCTGACGGCGTCGAATTCGTGACCGCCGCCGGTTTCTGTGGGAATTTGCTCGAGCGAACGCGGCGACTTCGACCGCCGACCGGGAACGCGGTACGAACGTCGTACACCGGTAACGACTCGGTCTCGAATCGACGACGACGACGTATCCGGTGCTTTCACGTCGCCGTGATGATCAACGATTCTGCCCGTTTTTGTAGCGAGCCGTGATCGTCGGGACCGACGGTCACTGCCGTCTCCACACCAATGTCATCTATCGTCATCGACAGCATCACCGCAACGGGATCGACCCTCGAGTGCGACGTCAGGCCCTCGAAAGACCTCGAGCGCTTCTTCTCGGGGGAGCCGTTCAGGGTGGAGTACGACCGCTCGATCGAGGACGTTCCCGAGGGTGTCCTCGCGATTCCGGTCCTCTCGAACGTCTGCCCGCTCGCCTGGGCGAACGGCGCGGACGTCTACGTCGACGAGGTCGACGGACGGTTCGCGCGCGCCCTAGAGGACGTCAAAGCCTCGTTGCTCTCCATGCACGACTTTCTCGAGGGAGGAACGCTGTACGCACGGGAGACGATCGACGCTGAACCACCGGCAGTCGAGAGTTCCGCCGAACGGGACCACGGTCGATCGACCGACGCGGACAGCGCACTGCTCTTTACCGGCGGCGTCGACTCGACCTGTTCGTACGTCCGCCACCGCGAGGAGTCTCCGACGCTGGTCAGCATCCGCGGCTGGACGATCACGACGGACCGAGCCGACGACGAGAAGTGGAACAACCTCCGGGAACGCGTCTCGCGGTTCGCCGACGAGCGCGGCCTCGGGACCGCGTTCCTCGAGTCGAACGTCCTCTCGGCGATCGATCATCCGATGGTACTCGCACACTACAAACGGTTCGTCGACGGCGCGTGGTATAGCTCAGTCGGCCACGGACTCGGGTTGCTCGGTCTCTGTGCCCCGATGGCGTACGCACGCGGTATCTCGGAGCTGTACGTCGCGGCGACTCACTGGGAGGGCGTCGACCTCGAGTGGGGCTCCCGACCCGACATCGACGACTTCGTGCGCTGGAGCGGGACCCGGTGTCACCACGACGCCTACGACCTCACCAGACAGGAACGCCTCGACGTCATCGCCGACTACGTCGAGACCGACGCGCCGACGCTCGAACTCCAGACCTGTAACGTCCGGATGGACGGCAACTGTGGTCGCTGTGAGAAGTGTTATCGGACCGCCGTTGGCCTCCGACTGTCGGGACTCGAGCCGACGGCCCACGGCTACCCGTTCGACGAGACGGAGTACGCTCGGATCAGGCGCACGCTCGAGGGTGGCGAGTGGGAACTCGGCGAAGACGAGCGATACATGTGGGCGGACATTCGGGACCGCGTTCGCGAGACGACGCCCGAATCAGCCGTCGAGCGGGCCTTTTTCGAGTGGCTGGCCGACGCCGACCTCGAGGAGCTCGTCTCGGAGGCCGAACCGCCGCTGTCGGATCGACTCTTGCGCGCGGGCGCGAGAAACGTTCCGACGCGACTCTACAACGCGGCGTACCCGGCGGTAAAATCGGCGCGGACCGGACTCGAGCGCGTGCGTTCGGCGCGGTGACATCGCAGGGACACACTGACGAGCTGCCGGAGACGGGTCGCTACTCGTCGTCGGTTTCGTCCCGCACGCCGACCTCGATCGGACGGCCGTCCTCGTCCTCGTCTCTCCCGCCGCCGACCGGAATCTTGGTCCGTAACTCCGAGGCGAACGACTGGACCTGATCGATCATCGTCTGGACTTCCTCCTCGAACTCCTCGACCGACCGCTCGACGTAGTGTACCCGTTTGGACGGAATACGGCGGACGATATCGTATCCCTCGTCGTCCTCGTCGGTCTTGATGATCCAGTGGTCCTGGAAGTACGCCACGTGTTCGTTCGGAACCGTCTTCCGGACCGTCCCGTCGTCCGGTTCGTCGTATACGATCGTCGCCTCGCCGATGTCACGCTCGAGTTCGAGGTCATCGTCGACCATAGGACGGGATAGGAACGCGTCGCGGGTAGCTTCGGTGCTTGCGAGAACGCCGGTTCTTGCTTCGCGTACAGTCCGTCGACCAGGTCGATCTGGGAAGCGACTTATTCCATGTAGCCGAGCCCTTTCAGGCGGCTCTCGACGTCGGCGAAATCGTCGTGGACGTCGTCGTCTTCGTCGCGTCTCGAGACGTCGACTCGCTCGACTTTCGTACGAGACGGCTTCGCATCGGCCCGGAACGCATCGAAGAGGACGCGGCCGTCGGCGTTCGCAGGGACCGGTTGGCCGATTCCGTGGAGCAGCGTCGGGGCGACGTCGACGACGCGAGCGCCGCGGAGGGTCGCGCCGGCGTCGATCGTCGGGCCGCGACAGAGGACGATTCCCTGTTTCCGGTGGCTCGCGGCGTACGTTCCGGTGTCCCCGAACGGCTCGTCCGTGATCGCGTTTCGTGACTCGTAGCCGTCGACGCCGTTGACAACGAGGTCGGGCGAGTCGTCGTCCGTCGGGAACAGCTCGTCGCCGTCTTCGACGGTGAGAACTCGATTCCCGTCGTCGTCCGTGACCGATTCGAAGATCTCGATGAGCTCGTCTTTGACCGACGGGACGTCGACCGGCGAGACGACGCCGTGTTCGAACCGGTTGGTGTCGTTGATATAACAGTTCCCGGCACCGTGGACGAACGCGCGCGTTCGATCGTAGTCGACGTCGTAGAGGGCGTGATCCCCTGGGATCTGCTCGGCGACCGAGTCGACGAGTCCCCGTGGCAACGTCGAGACGAGCATCTCCTCGGAGATTCCGACCCGCTCTAAGACGTTCGTGATGCGCTCACGCGAGATTCCCAGACTCGCGAGCGCTCCCCTGGTGCCCTCGTCTTCGCGTCTGCAGAGGTACCCCTCCCGCTCGAGAACGTGATTGACGTAGACGAGTTCGTAAATCGGCCCGAAGCCGTGATCTGAGACGACGTAGAGGTCCGCGTCGTGGCGCTCGGTGTACTCCATCACCTCGCCGAGGAGGTCGTCGAGTTGCCGGTAGTGTGCGAGGAGCCGATCCAGATCCCAGGTAAGATGCTGGAATCGGTCGGGTGCGGTGTAGACGAAGAAAAACAGCTGCCAGTCGTCGTCGGCGCGTTCCATCTGGATGTCCATTACCTCGCGACGGTTCGCGAGCATCTCGTCGACGGCCTCCTCGAAGACGTCGAGCCGACCGGCGTACTCAGGATAGTCGAGACTGATCCGATAGTCGGGAACGCGCGACTCGATCTCGTCGCCGAGGTCGGGCGGATACGTGAACTCGCGCTCGGTCGAGGGTGTCATCATCCCGGAGACCATCGTTCCGTCGAGTTCGCGAACGGGGTAGGTCATCGGAACGTTCCCGACGTGGGCCGGCGAGAGCAGATCCCAGAGCGTCGGCTGTTTCAGATCCCGACTCGTATACATCTCGTGGCTATACTCAGCGGAGAGGTTCTGGAAGCCGTAGATACCGTGTTTGTCGGCCCAAACGCCGGTCGCGATCGACGGCCACGCGAGCGGCGTCGTCGGCGGACTGGTGCTTACGAGCGGACCGGATGCCCCTTCCTCACGCAGTCGCTCGAAGTTGGGGAGTTCGCCCCTGTCTGTCCACTGTTCGAGAAGGCTCCACGGGACGCCGTCGAGTCCGAGCACGAACGCTCGCTCGGACGTCGGAGTAGATGCACTCATGATTGTACTGAGAACGCCTGCTGTGGTGGAGGTGGCCGGATATCCGCTTTGTTATAGAGAGTGTTCACACCGATTGCGAACACAGACTGCGCCTGTTCGGCCTCCTTACCGTCGGATGCGCCGACTGTTCGCGAATTCTGGCACTCGCTTGCGACGATACAATACTCCGGGCGATCTCCGGGTGACTCGAGGCGAAAGCCGGAACGGAAGGACCACGGAGGCGGGGGTTCGTCCCGATCGGCGGACGGCCGTGATACGAGGCTACGTCGGAAAAAGCGAGCAATAACAAAACCGTCCGGTCGGTTGCGCTACGGATATGACTGTACGCCGTGGTGGGTCCGATGGGTAGCGTCGTCATCTCGCTCGATGCCGAACTCGGCTGGGGGTTTCACGACCTCGAGTCCCTGCCGGGCCGTCGCGTCGAAGCCGGCCGGCGCGGCTGGTCGACGATGCTCGAACTGCTCGAGACGTACGAGATTCCCGCGACCTGGGCGGTGGTCGGCCACCTCATGCTCGAGTCGTGTGACGGGAGACACGCTGACCATCCCGCACCGGACGAGTGGTTCGAGCGGGAACGGACGACGTGGCGCGACCGCGAGGACCTCCGATTCTGTCCCGATCTCGTCACCGACCTCCTCGAGTCCGACGTCGACCACGAGTTCGCCAGCCACTCGTTTTCGCACGTCCTCTTCGATCGGCCGGAGACGGACGCCGAGATCGCCGCGGCCGAACTCGAGCGAAGCGTGGAGATCGCCGCTGACTGGGGGCTCTCGATCGACTCGTTCGTCTATCCGCGAAACGGTGTCGGCCACCGGGACGTGCTGGCGGAGTACGGCGTACGTGCGTATCGTGGCCGGTCGCCAACCGGCGACGGCGTGTGGGGATTGCTCGATTCGACGATCCGCGACCGGTCCATGCTGGTCGAGCCGACGATCGACGAGTACGGGCTGGTCGACGTTCCGGCGTCGTTGTTCCTGTTCGGGTTCGAGGGGCCAGCACGCACCGTCGCAGAGTCGATCTGGCGGGATCCGATGGTCGTCCAGGTGCGCCGCGGTATCGACGAGGCGGTCCGACGCGACGGGGTCTTCCACATGTGGCTTCATCCGAACAACCTCGTCGGCAAACAGGACGACCGGCGGATGCGGGCGATCCTCGAGTATCTCGACCGCCGACGGTCGGAAACCGATCTCCGCGTCGAGACGATGAACCGTATCGCCCAGCGCACCGTCGACGGCAACGTCACGACTGCGAGCGACGCCGACGGCGGCGTGATCTCGGTCTCTCGGCCGGCACCGGCGAGTCGATCGAACGATTGATTTCGGCTCGATCCGCCCGCCCAGTGTAGTTTCGTCTTACCGTCTCCGAGACCGACTGTCAGCGCTGTTGATCGGTCCGGTCGTCGATCCGAACCACAGCCGATTCCGACGGCAGGTCGCTGTACGATCACGAATACGAGGACGTCGGTTCTGTACGGCGATGATAACAAAGCCCGACGCCACCCCGTCTCCGACAGATGAATACGGCACTTCTCTCGCGGTTGACGGAGTCAGATTCGCTCGCCGTGGGCGTACTCGGGGTTGGAAACATCGGCACTGTCCATCTGAAATCGGCGCTGGTCATGCCCGGCGTGGACGTCCGTGCGGTCGCGGACGCCCGATCGGAGAACCGAGCCCGGGCGAAACGCGCCGGCGTCTCGCGGACGTACGACGATTACGCCACGCTCCTCGAGTCGGAGGATCTCGACGCCGCGGTCGTCGCACTCCCTCCGTTTCTCCACGCCGACGCCGTCGAGCAGGCCGCTGCGGCCGGCGTCGACGTCTTCGTCGAGAAACCCCTGGCCCGCTCGAGCGAGGAAGCCGACAGGATGCTCGAAACGGCCGCTGAAGCGAGGATCACCGTCGGCGTCGATCACACGCTCCGCTACCAGCCCGACGTAGTTGGAGTCAAGGAGGCCTACGAGGACGGTCGCGTCGGTCACGTGCCGTACGCGTCGATCACGCGGCTCAACGACGGCGCCCTCGGTCGACCGCCGGTGACGGACTCACCGCCGGAGTGGCCACTCGACGCCGATGCGGCCGGGGGCGGCTCGTTGCTCGAACTCGGAATTCACTGTTTCGACGTCCTCGAGTGGCTGTTCGGCGACCTCGAGGTCGAGAGCGCGGCGATCGGCGAGACACTCGAGTTACCCGTCGAGGACGCCGCGACGGTACTCTTGCGTGCGCCGGAGACCGAGACGACGATCACGCTTCACTGTGGCTCCTACCAGTGGGAACAGCTCCCAGAGGTCAACACGCGACTCCGCCTTGAGGGCGTGACGGGGACGATCGCCAACGAGGAGTACCTCCCGGAGAACTTCTATGCGAGTGCCGCCAAATCCGCGATCGGAAACGTCGCCGGTCGGGTGACCGGAGACGACCCGGACGTCTTCGGCCCGACGTTCTACCTCCGGGCACACTACGATGCCCTGGCTGCGTTTTTCGACGCCATCCGGAACGACGAACGGCCGCCCGTCGATGGCCGCGACGGCAAGCGGACGCTCGAGCTCGCCGAAGCCGCCTATGAGTGTGCCAAACCGACCGGATCGAACGATCTCGAGGCGACGGAGGTGACGCTATGAGTGATGACCACGGGAGCCACGGCCGCGTTCGCGCGGCCGCCGTCGACGCCGCCGACCGAACCGGTAGCTGGATCCCCGACGTCGACGCGCGGATGGCGACGTTCGAGTCGTCGCTTTCGGCGGTCCTCGAGCCGTCGATCGACTCGCTCGAGGCCGCCGATCGAATCGCCGTCGTTCCCGACGTCCACTACCCCTTTCACCCGTCGACCGGGATGGTGACCGATCCGGCACTGCTCGGCGCGCTCGTCGCTCACCTCGAGCGTCGGGGCGACGCCGAAATCGACGTCTGCGGTGCCGGCACCGGAATCGACGCCGAGCGAACCGCCGCCTACCTCGGCTATCCGGCCGTTCTCGAGCGGTTCGACGCGACGTTTTCGGGGATCGACGACGAGACGAGCCGGACCAGGGTCGTTCGATCCGTCGACGATCGGTCGGTTCCGTTCGCGGTGCCGACCGACCTCCTCGAGCGCACCGTGGTCGTCGTCCCGACGCTCAGGCCGACCGAGTCGGGGGCAGTCGCTGGCGGCATGCGGACCCTCGCAGCGCTCGGCGAGGGGACGGACGATCCGGACGCAACGGCAGTCGCGGCCGCCGACATCGTCGATCCCACGCTCTCGATCCTTGACGCCACGACCGCCTACGGCGGGACGCCACACGCGGCGAACGCGATATTCGCCGGTCCGACAGCGCCAACCGACGCCGTCGCCGCTTCGCTTCTCGGCCGGTCGATCGACGAGGAGCCCGCGGTCTCACTCGCGCTCGAGGACGGGGCGAGAATCGACGTCGAACGCGTCGGGCCGGAGGCGCGAACGCTCGACGTCGAGGCAATCGGCGATCGGCTCTCCGGGGGCGAGTTACCGCCGAAAGGAGATATGCATCCGATAGTGACCGCAGCCTACCGACTGTACGCCGCGGCCGGGCGCGACGCCGTCCCACCGCAACTCGAGGGAGTGAGCGATGCCGACTGACGTCGCGGCGGTCACCGGCGCGACGGGGTTTCTCGGGGGCCACCTCTGTGAGCGACTGCTCGAGGAGGGGTGGGACGTTCGGGGACTCAGCCGTCCGACCTCAGATCGAAACGGGCTGGAGGGCGTCGACTGGTACGTCGGAGACGTGTTCGAAGACGAGACCCTCCGAGCGCTCGTCGACGGGGTCGACGCCGTCTTCCATCTCGCCGGCGTCGGGCTCTGGAGTGCCGGCCCGAAGACCGTCGAGCGGGTCAACCGCGACGGGACGGCGACGCTGCTGTCGGCCTGTCGCGATTCGGACGTCGGCCGGCTTGTCTTCACCAGCACCGCGGGCACCCGCCGGACCAACGGGACGAAGCGCTTCGCCGACGAGACGGACGTTGCCGAACCGATCGGTGCCTACCAGTCCTCGAAAGCCGCAGCCGAACGACTGGTCGACCGGTACGCCGAGGACGACGGCGATGCGGTGACGGTTCACCCCACTTCGATCTTCGGCCCCGGCGACGACTCCTTTACCCCACAGTTGCTCGCGATGGGCCTCGAGCCGACGATGCCCGCCTACCTCCCGGGCGGACTGAGCGTCGTCGGCGTCTCGGACGTCGTCGATGGCCTACTTTCGGCCTACGCCGCCGGCACGCGTGGCGACCACTACATCCTCGGCGGCGAGAACCTCACCTACGACCGGGCGGCCGAACGGATCGCCGACCACGCGGGTGGCTCCCCCGCACGCGTTCCCGTTCCGTCGACGGCGATCCACGCCGCCGGCCCAGTCGCCGAGGTCGTCGACGCCGTCGCCGACAGGCGAGTGTTTCCCTTCGACCGGCGGATGGCCCGTCTCGCGACCAGCGAACTCTTCTACAGCTCGCAGAAAGCCCACGAGGAACTGGGCTACGAGTACGAACCGCTCGAGGCGCACCTGCCGGAGACGGTGGCGTGGTACCGGTCGCCGAACGGGTGAACTGCCACGGGACCATGTCGAGAGACGATCGATCTTTCCATCGAGGATGTCCGCATCTTTATTTGGCTGTACTACTATAGTATTACCATGAAGTACGCCAACGTTAGCGTCAAATTCCCTACAGAGCTCGACCGGGAACTCGAGCAGTTTCTCGAAGAGACCGGCGTCTACACGAACAAGAGCGAGTTCATCAAGGAGTCCGTCCGTCACCACCTGATCGAACTGAACGACGAGCCAGCTATCGCCGCACTTCGCGTCGAACAGCTACTCGCTCGCGCCGAACAGGAGCCGGTGAGCGACGACGAGCTACACGCCCGCCTCGACGACCTTCGCCAGCGTGTCGACGAAGAGGGGGTTGCGGATTCGATCGAAACCGCTCGTAGCGAAACAGCCGACGACTACGTCGATCACGCGTGAAGATCCTCGATACGAACCTCTGGGTTTTCGGAACGGTCGGGACGAGCGATCGAGCGACACAGCTTCTCGACGAGATCGAACGTGGCGACACGGTATCGGCTGTCAGTGCATATATG
Organism: Natrialba sp. INN-245; assembly: GCF_009807105.1. Classification (NCBI taxonomy): domain Archaea; kingdom Methanobacteriati; phylum Methanobacteriota; class Halobacteria; order Halobacteriales; family Natrialbaceae; genus Natrialba; species Natrialba sp. INN-245. The sequence continues at coordinate 154,844 of NZ_WUBV01000017.1, forward strand.
GTACAGGAGGCCCTCAAGGCGTTCGATCGAATGCCCGGATTGACAGCGAGGGAACGTGACGAACTGAAGACGTTGTTCTTGACCCGACTTACCCGCATGACCGGACTCATCGAAGCCCCTTCGAGTCGTGACTTTGCCGATTCATTGCTCGACGAACGCCGAGCAAGCCTTCACACACAATCGCTCGCCAGGATCACCGGTGTCCAGCCAAAAGACATCCCGATCGTCGTTCTGGCATTCGAGCATCGGGATCGAAAACCGTCGATTCTTACCAACGACGCGGAGTTCGCCGCGTTCGATCCAGCCAATTATAGTTTGCCAGAACTCACTCTCGAGCACGTCGACTGACGGTTTTTCGAGGCACCCTCCTGATTTAGACGACTCGTTCGTACACCTCGAGCATCCGCGTCGCCGTTCGGTCGAGGCTCACCTCGCGGGCGGCGTCCCGACCGTTCGATCGCTCGCCGTGCTCGAGGATCTCCCGAAGCCCGTCGACCAGTTCCTCATCGTCGTCGCTCACGCAGGAGGGGGAGACCCCCTCGAGCCGGTCGCTGACGTCGCCGACGCCGGTTGCGACGACCGGAAGGTTACAGGCGAGAGCCTCCTTCACGGAGTTCGGCGATCCCTCGCTGTCGGAGGTCAACAACAGCGCGTCGGCGGCGTTCATGTAGTCCGGAATCGTTTCGTGATCGACGTCGTAGACCGTTCGGAGCCTGACCGGCCGGTCGACCAGTCCGTTGACCGCGTTGACGATCCGGCGAGCGCGGGGGTAGTTTTTCACCGTCCGCTTCGGCGTGTACGGAAACAGCACCTGGTGCTCGTCGTCGGCCCAGCCGACCGCCTCGCGTGCGTCCCGCCTGGGGCCGGGCTGGAACTTCTCGAGGTCGACGCCGTCCGGGACGACCGTACACTCGCGTCCGAGATACTGGCGCATCTCCTCGGACATGACGACCACCTCGTCACAGATCGGAACGCAGGCGCGGCTGAGCGGCTCGATCGGGCCGTAGAGGTCCGATCCCCACAGCGAGAGCACGACCGGCTTGCGACACTGTGCGAGTCCCATCGGCGCCGTCAGCCCGTAGTGGGCGTGGATCAGATCGTAGCCGTTCGTCGACTCGCGGAGGACCGACGGGAAGAATCGGAGGTAGTCGATCGGCGTCCGCGAGTGGCCCGCGCGGCCGTCGCCGGAGACCGAAAGCGTCGAAAACGAGACGCCGCGGCGCTCTAAGATTCGCATCTGCTCGTTCATGAACGGCGCGTCGTCGTTCGTCGTCAGCGCGAGCACGTGCATCCGGGTCGGGGAGTGAAACCGCCCGACGACGCTTCGTTATCCGTCCCTTTTTCCGACACGTCTCCTCGCGGCGAATGGCCCGGTATCGCCGCCGACCCACGTTCGTTTGTACGTGTACGATTACAAAGCACGCGCGGCGGGAATCCACCCTCGATGCGGATTCTCGTCTTCGCTAACACGCCCGCGCACGTTCACCTCTATCGCCACGCGGCTGATCGCCTCGAGGACGCCGGCCACGACGTCCTCGTCCTGACCAGGGAGTACGCCTGTACGACCGACCTACTCGAGTTCTACGGGATGGCCTACCGGCGCTACGGCCGACACGAGACGACGGCGCCGTCGAAGCCACAACTGGCCCGCGAACTCGGCGAGCAGGCCGCTCGAATCGTCGGCGAGAGCCTTCGATTCCGACCAGACGTCGTCTTCGGGCGGGGCCCCTACGCCGCCCTCGCCGGGACGGTGACCCGGACGCCGACCGTGTTGGTACTCGACGATGAACCGGGCGATTTCAACCACACCGTCTCCAGGCCCTTCGCCGACTGCATCATCTCGCCGGCGGTCACTCGCCGCGACCTCGGCGACGACCACTACACGTTCGACGGCTTCAAGGAGTGTGCGTATCTCCACCCCGACGTCTTCGAACCGGACGGCGCCGTCCGGGAGTACCTCGGGGTCGGTCCCGACGAGCCGTACGCGTTGGTTCGATTCAACGGCCTCGACGCGCTCCATGACGCCGGACTCGAGGGCTTTATGCGCGAGCAACGTCGCGACCTGCTCGAGCGCCTGAGCGACCGAGCGACCGTCTTCGTCTCGGACGAGGGCGGCGAGATGAACCTCCGTGAGCACCCCGCTCGCGAGTACGGCCTCCATCCGGCGTTGATCCACGACGCGATGGCCGAGGCGTCGTTACTGGTCGCCGACACCGGGACAATGGTCAACGAGGCCGCCTTGCTGGGGACGCCCGCGCTCCGATATCGGGGAACCGACGACCACGAGTACGGCGAGTTCCGCGAACTCGAGCGCGTCGGTCTCGCCGAACAGTTCGACGACTACGAGGCGATCCGCGATCGCTCGCTCGAGTTGGTGGCCGACGAGACCGCACCCGACCGCTGGGCGACGCGACGACGCGAGTACGTCGGCGATCTGGTGAACCTGACCGACCTGCTCGTCGACGTCGCACAAGCCGGCGGCTCGCTCGAGCGCGTGACGCCGTCGACGCGACGAGCGCTACAGGCGAACTCGTTGGTTGGAGGGACGAACGCGCGGTCGTCGTCGTCCGACTGACGGCCACCCAATTCGACGATCCCGACGGACCGTCGTCACGACTGCTACCGGTGTCGCGGATCGAGTTCATCGCGACCGTTACCGGTGTCGCGGATCGAGTTCGTCTCGAGCGCGGCCGAGCGCAGTCCTCCTCGCGCCGACCGCGGAGAGGTAGCCGACGCCGACGGTCGATTTGAGCGCCTTCGCCCCACGGCCCGTGAGTACCGCGGGGCCGACCTGTGCGACGGCATCGTCACCGACGCTGACGAGCCAGCCCGGCGAGTGAAAGCTGAACGACTCCATTCGGGGCTCGACGCCGTCGCTCTCGTCACGGGCCGCCTCGACGACCCGTGTTACGTTGGTCGCGGCCGTTCGAGCCTGCCGGACCGCCGCCTGCGCACTCGCCGGGACCGTCTCGCCGTCGGCGTCGACGACGGTTGCGGCGTCACCCAGCGCGAACGTCCGGTCGTCGAGCCGGAGGTCGTCCGCGACCGTCGGACGCTCCCCCTCGAACGCGTCCGGCCCTCGAATACCGCCGGTCCAGACGAACTGGTCGAACGGAACCGACTCACCGCTCTCGAGGTGAACGGCCCGGTCGTCCGCCGACGCGACGGTCGCGTCGGTCCGAACCTCGACGCCGGCGTCGTCGAGCGCGTCGGCGACGGCTCGCTGGAAGTTCGCGGGAAACGACGGCGCGACGGACGGAAACTGCTCGACGATCGTCACCGTCGCCTCGGCGCGGCGTTCGCGAGCGAGCGCCGCCAGTTCGCCGGCGACCTGGACCCCCGAGAGCCCCGCACCGCCGACGACGATCCGCGGGTGATCCTCGCCGAGGACCTCGAGCGCTCGGTTGCGGATCCGAAACGCGTCCGAGAGTCGCTTGAGCGGCGTCGCGTGCTCGCGAACCCCTTCGAGGCCGTAGAAGGCGGTCCGTGCGCCGAGACAGATCGCCGCGACGTCGTACTCGAGTCTCCCTTTCGAAAGGGAGACGATCCGCTCGTCTCGATCGATCCGCTCGACCCGACCGACCCGGACGGCCGCGCGCTCGAGAACGTTGGGGAGGGAGATCGTGATCTCCTCGGCGAGTTCGGGTCGACGGACGACCCGGTGAAGTTCGTGTTGAACGAGGTGATCCGGCGACCGATCGACGAGCGTAAGCGCGACGTCTTCGGGGAGCTCACGCTCGAGCGAGCGGGTGAGGGTGAGCCCCGCGTACCCCGCGCCGAGAACGACGACGTGCATACGACCGGGTACGGACTCGAGATGTATAGCGATTGATGTGCTCGAGCGGCGTCCGGAGCGGTTGCGGTGGGTCAACAGCGTCTAGAACAGGTGGTCGTCCTCCTCGAGCAGGCGGGCGGGGCCGCCGACGTCCCAGGTGGTCGTCGAGACGCCGCAGTCGGCGATCTCCTCCTCGACGAACTCGGCGTGTTCCTCGGTCGTGTTGACGTAGACGCTCGCGCCCGTATCGGTCGAGAAGTAGACCGGAATGTCCTCTTCCTCGCGGAGTTCGCGAACGCGGTTGAAGACCGCGAGGGTGGCCGGCTGCCAGTAGACCCACCCTGAGGGACCGGTCATCGTCGTCGCGGCCAGCGACAGCGAATCCTGTTCGGCGAGTTCGAACGCGCGGTCGAACTCGTCGTTGCGGAGCGCGTCGCGCATCTCGACGATCTGGTCCTGGACGTGTGCCCGACGAGCGTCGAACATGTGGCTGTCCGTCGCCTCCGCGTGGGCGTCCTCGGTCTCCTTGTGGTAGGGAACGAGACCGACGACGATCTTTAAGTTCTCGTGAAGGTCCGTCGGAATGCGCCGGGAGTGACAGTCCTCGTCGTTCAATCCGGCGTCGAGTTGGGAGAACGCGCCCGTGACCGCTCGAGCGGCCGAGGCAGAGCCGACGCGGGCGATCGTCGAAATCTCGGGCAGCGAGAGATCGAGTTCGGCCGCCTCCGCGAGCGCCACTGCGGCGGCCGCGAATCCGGACGAGGAAGAGCCCAGTCCGACGTTCGAGGGGAAGCTGTTCTCGCTCTCGAGGCGGACGGGGTAGACCGTGTGGGCGGCGTCGGACATCGATCGAGCCTTCTCGACGACGGCCTCGACCCGCTCGAACGCACGCCCCTCGAGTTCCTCGCCGTCGACGACGTAGGTGTCTTCGTCGTAGTCCATCGAGAACTCGACGGTCGTCCGGGTGTGACTCGGTGCCGTACAGAGGCTGATGCTGTCGTGATAGGGGAGGCGCTCGATGTCGTCGCGCATCCCGTGGTACTTCACCAGCCCCTGGATCGGGTGGGCCATCGCGGTTGCTTTCATACCCACACACGTGAGTGAAGGCCGCTTAAATGTCACGGCATTCCGACCGACCGTTCTCGACCGACGGTCACCGGTGAAATCACCGCTCGAGGGACGGCCGTCCGCGACACGCAAAGAAGCCGACTGCAGGGAGTCGAGAGCCGACAACGGGGCGATCCGGAACCCGAACGCTCAAAAGAGGCCGCTCCAACCACTCCTCTATGGGAACCCCACGCGAGACGCGGACGGAACAAGCCGAGGCGGTCGTCGACCGGCTCGAGGAAGCCTACCCCGACTCGACGATCTCGCTTCGCTACTCGGATCGCCTCGAGTTGCTGATCGCGGTGATCCTCTCGGCGCAGTGTACGGACGAGCGAGTCAACCAGGAGACCGAACAGCTCTTCGAGACGTACGACGGACCGGAAGCGTACGCGAACGCCCCGCAGGCGGAACTCGCGGAGGCGCTGAACTCGATCACCTACTACAACAACAAGGCGAAGTACATCCGCAGCGCCTGCGAGACGATCGTCGAGGAGTACGACGGCGAGGTACCCGACACGATGGACGAGCTGACGGACCTCTCGGGTGTCGGCCGGAAGACGGCGAACGTCGTCCTCCAGCACGGCCACGACGTCGTGGAAGGAATCGTCGTCGATACGCACGTCCAGCGACTCTCGCGGCGGCTGGGACTCACCGACGAGGAGTACCCCGAACCGATCGAACAGGAGCTGATGGAGATCGTTCCGGAGGGGTACTGGCAGCAGTTCACCCACCTCTGTATCGATCACGGTCGGGCGACCTGTACGGCGCGAAATCCCGACTGTGCCGACTGCGTTCTCGCGGACATCTGCCCCTCCGAGAAAGGCGACTCCGAGGTCGACCTCGCCGCCGGCGAACCCTGGTAACGCCGAGAATCGACGGGCCGACAAGCCGCTGACTACAGGCCACGATGGGTGCCTGCGACGGACCCACGACGGCTCCACGCTCGAGGCCGACCGTCGCAAGCCCAACGCCTTTTCCGCAACTCCCGATACCCTCAGTCGGGATCACTATGTCCGACAACACCGACACCAATTCCGACGAGCGAACCGAGACGGGCACAGACGAGCACGGACGCGACGTCGAACTCGCCCGCGAGAATCCGGAGGAGGACGAAGACGAAGGGCTCTCCGAGGCCGAAACGGAAGCGCGAGAGCGCCAGGACGAGCAACAGCGTCGCCAGGACATCGAACACAAATCGACACAGCGCGAGGCCGATGCCCTCGAGAACGCGAACCCCGACCACCACCGGGACGAGGAACCGTACAACAGTTAATCGCGTGTCGAATGCGATCCGACGATTCGTTTTCGCCTCCCGCGATCAGCCTCGCTCGTCTGTTGACTCCGGAATGACGACGGTCGAGAGCGTTCCGTCAGCGGTGATCGAGACTCGTTCACCCGCCGAGATCCGTTCGACCGTGCGGTCGTCGACACAGAGGACGACCGGAGGTTGATCCCGTTCGACCGACAGCGCCACCCCGTCGTTCGGAAGGACCCATCGACACGTCTGCGTGACAAACGGTGCGATCGGAACGACGACGACGCCCTCGACTGCCGTGGAGAGCAGTGGGCCGTCGATCGTCTCGGCGTAGCCGTGACTCCCCGCAGGCGTTGCGGCGACGACGCCATCGGCACGAAACTGGGCGACCGACTCCTCGCGGCTCGAGACGCTATACTCCGAGATCTGTGCCGGTTCAGCGGTGACGAGCGCGACGTCGAACAGCGCACGTTCGCTGTTCCCGCTCGGAGTCTCGACGACGAGTACCGGATTCGTCCGGAGGTGTCCGTCGCCGCGGAAGACCGATTCGAGCGCGCCCACGACGTCGTTGGGATCGACGGCGGCGATCCCGGGGACGTCGCAGACCGGCAATACCGGAACGTCGGGCTTGGCGTCGGCGACCGCGGCGACTGCCGAGTCACCGACGGCGACGATCGTCGAGGGATCGGCCTCGAGAACCTCCGCGGGCGGGCCGGAGACGACGCTCGTTCCAGCGGCCTCGAGGTCGCTCGGCTCGAGGTCGTTCTCGAAATCGCTTTCGACGAACCCGACCGGGGACGTGGGGTCCGGTCGCCACGCGTCACCCTCCATTGGGTACTCGTTGCCAGGGATCGGACAAAAGGGTGCGGATTCGGTGTGCGGGGTCAACCTGGCGACGAGGCACGAGCGGGCTGAGGGGGTGGCTAATCCGACGCCCGTCCGCGGAGGGTAATTCTCAAGGCGACTGGCCGGAAAGAACCCGGTATGAGTGGGTCGGATTCAGACGGCGTTTCGCTGTCGGTTCGCGCCGCCGAAAAGCGGGATGCGGGACGTGGCGTCGCCCGAATTCCGGAGATCGCACGGAGACAGCTCGGCGTGTTGAGCGGCGACACCGTCGTCATCGAGGGCGAGTCGACGACCGTCGCGAAGCTCTGGCCCGCGGACTCCGCCGTCCCCGAGAACGTCGTCCAGATCGACGCGGACACCCGCGCGAACGCCGGCGTCCACGTCGGCGATACGGTCACCGTCCGCACGAAAGATAAATCGACCATCCGGGAGGCCGAACGCGTCACGCTCGCCGCCCCGGCGACGCTCTCCGAGGAAGCGCTTACCGCGCGCGAGGCGACGAAGAAGCTGCGCAACCGGCCGGTCAGCGTCGGCGAACAGATCCGACTCGAGGGCGTCGGCCAGGAGCCGTTTCGCGTCGTCGACACCGATCCCGACGGCGACGTTCGGATCACCAGCGCGACGACGGTTCGCGTCGTCGATCAGAGCGGCGAGCCGGCCGACGACCTCGTCACGAGCACTCGAGGCGGTGAATCAGACGGCTCCTCGACGTCCCGGGTTTCGTCGGCGTCCAGAGACGGGTTCGAATCCGAGCCGAGTTCCGGCGTGACGTACGAGGATATCGGTGGCTTAGACGAGGAACTCGAACTCGTCCGGGAGATGATCGAACTGCCGCTGTCCGAGCCCGAACTGTTCCAGCGGCTGGGCGTCGAACCGCCATCGGGCGTCCTGTTGTACGGCCCGCCGGGCACCGGGAAGACGCTGATCGCCCGTGCGGTCGCCAACGAGGTCGACGCGAACTTCGTGACGATCTCGGGCCCGGAGATCATGTCGAAGTACAAAGGCGAGAGCGAAGAGCGCCTGCGGGAGGTCTTCGAGGCCGCCGAGGCGAACGCGCCGACGATCATCTTCTTCGACGAGATCGACTCCATCGCCGGCGAGCGCGACGACGACGGGGATGCCGAGAACCGGATCGTCGGTCAACTGCTGACACTGATGGACGGACTCGACGCCCGCGAGGAGGTGATCGTCATCGGGGCAACCAACCGCGTCGACTCGCTCGATCAGGCGCTGCGCCGTGGCGGCCGCTTCGACCGCGAGATCCAGATCGGCGTCCCCGACGCGGAGGGCCGCAGGGAGATCCTCGAGGTCCACACCCGCGGCATGCCGCTGTCCGACGCCGTCAGCGTCGACGCGATCGCTCGTCGAACACATGGCTTTGTCGGTGCAGATCTCGACGCTGTCGCGAGCGAGGCCGCGATGGCCGCCATTCGGGATCGACCGACCGACGCCGACGAGCGGGCGTCGTGGAACCGCGACCCCGCCGTGACGAAACGTCACTTCGACGAGGCGCTGGCATCGGTCGAACCCTCCGCGATGCGCGAGTACGTCGCCGAGTCACCGAACACCGACTTTTCGGACGTCGGCGGCCTCGAGGACGCCAAACAGGTCCTCCGAGAATCCGTCGAGTGGCCGCTTACGTACGACAGACTGTTCGAGGAGACGAACACTGACCCTCCCTCGGGCGTCCTGTTGTACGGCCCACCGGGAACCGGGAAGACGCTGCTCGCGCGGGCGCTCGCCGGCGAGACCGACGTCAACTTCGTCCGGGTAGACGGCCCCGAGATCGTCGACCGGTACGTCGGTGAGTCCGAAAAGGCGATCCGTGAGGTGTTCGAACGGGCTCGGCAGGCCGCGCCATCGATCGTCTTCTTCGACGAGATCGACGCGATCACGGCGGCTCGCGGCGAGAGCCACGAGGTAACCGAACGCGTCGTTTCCCAACTTCTGACCGAACTCGACGGCATGCGCGAGAATCCGAATCTCGTCGTTCTCGCGGCGAGCAACCGCAAGGATCAGATCGATCCCGCCCTGCTTCGGCCCGGGCGGCTCGATACGCACGTGCTGGTCGGCGAGCCCGACCGGGAGGCCCGCGAGAAGATCCTCGAGGTCCACACCCGCGGCAAACCACTGAGCGACGACGTCGATATCGACGGCCTCGCGGCTGAACTCGAGGGGTATACCGGCGCAGACCTCGAGGCGCTCGTCCGCGACGCCTCGATGAAGGCGATCCGCGAGGTCGCGACCGAGTACGATCCCGACGAAGCCAACGCGAAGGCGGGCGAGGTCGTCGTCGAGCGCCGACACCTCGAGGCGGCCCGCGAGCACGTCGACGGATAGCGGGTTCCCGGTGTGGTGTGAGTCCGCGTTTCCGATTTAGATTTCGCCACTAGCAGGAGATGCGGATTGGCCCCCTCCGCTCTTTCGTCCCAGGAGACACTCGTTCTCTTGGGGGCATGGATCACCTCCAGACGTCGCGGGCGGTTACCCCGTGGCGGGGTCGTCGTCATCGGGTGGCGAGACGTCGATCTCGAGGTCGCCACGCTCGACCGAACCGGCGTCGAGAACCACCGTCTCTCCGGCCGTCGTCGAGTCGCCCGGTTCGACGGCGACGTCCGCTACGTCGACCGTCGGTGGGAACAGGAGATCGACTCGACTCCCGAAGGCGATGTGGCCGATCCGCTGGCCCCGCTCGAGATCCTCGCCGGACTCGACATAGGGGTGGATCCGACGCGCGAACGCGCCGGCGATGAGGGTCACCTCGGCATCGGTTTCAGAGGTGTCCGCCGAGGGAAGGTTCGGCGAGTCCGTCTCGAGGCGAGCGTGGACCCGCTCGTTTCGATCGGACTCCTTCGAGAAGGCGGGTCGGTGTGCGCCGGAGACGTGTTCGACGTCCACGACGCGGGCGGCGACCGGGGCGCGGACGACGTGGACGTGCCAGACGTTCATGAAGACGCCGAGGCGAACCCGGTCGCCTTCCTCCCGTATGACCGAGACTGTGCCGTCGGCTGGCGAGACGACGCCCGTCGGTGGCGGCGTTCGCTCGGGGTCGCGAAAGAACGCGAGCGTGGCGACGCCGAGGGCCAGCGCGACGACGCTCGCCGTGACGCTGATGACGAGTGCGAACGGCGCGGCGAGCAGGGGAACGGCCGCGTACTTCCAGGCCCCCGGCGCGAGGTTCATGTCGGAGTAGACGGACGCGACTCGTATGGCCGTTACGGATGGTGTGCGATCGCCACGAGCAGGTGCCCGCCGCGATCTGACGGCGTCACTCTCCGGCGGCGATCGCGAGTCGAATCCGGTTTGCGAAGACGTCCATCCCGCCCGTCGCGCCGCTGCTCTTACTGACGAACGCGGAAACCCCGGCCTCGAGGGCCTCCTCGGCGAGTGGCTCGAGCGGATTTCCGGTAAAGAGCACGAACGGGACCTCGTCGCCGTCACCGTTGATCGATTCGGCGAGTTCGATCCCGGTCTCGTCCGGGAGTTCGTACGTCGAAACGACGCAGTCGAAGCCCGACTCCGCGAGGGTGTCTCGAGTCTCACTCGCCGAGGTTACCGTTTCGATCTCGAAGCCGTGTTCCGACTCGAGGGTCTGGCTGACGTGCTGTGTGATGAAATCGCTGTCTTCGGCGAGGAGAACGGTGTACGACGACATACGTATCGAGAAGTGACACAGGTCCGTCTAATAATTCTTCTTGCAGATCGTATCAGACTCCTATCCTTATCAGCGTATTTCGCCACTCCACACCCCGGAAGAAACGTAACTGCGGGGATACTGGGGGCGAAACGGGGTGGTGAAACTCGTCCTCCAGCGCCCCCGACACTACTATCAAACATGCGTCACTTCTTCAGGACGTAACGGTCGTTCCGAATTCGAGCCGGTCGGTACCCGTCAGTCCCAAAACGACTGCGTTCGCGCGTATTCACGCTCCTTTGAGAGGACGTCCCGGTAGAACTCGGATTCGTCCTCTCGGTGTCTGTTGATGATCTGGGCCGCGTTGTGCGGGCCGACGCCGCGGGCGGCCATCGCGATCACGGCGCGTTTGCCGTGACTCTGGACGAGACTTGCGCTCCGAAACGCACGCTCGGTCATCCGCTCCTGTTCGTCGTCTTTCTTCTGGGCGCGAACGGCGTCGACGACCTCGTCGGCCCACGGGTTCAGCGCCGCGATCCGAGTCGATCCGCACTCGGGACACTCCGGCTGGTCCCGGACGCGTTTTACCTTCGTCCTGGACTTCCACTCCGTGCAGTGGGTACAGAGCAGAATAATCCGGTCGTTCTGAATCCGCTCCCGGACCGTCTCGATGACGCTCGCGTCGGCGTTCTCGGGGGCCAGCAGCTCCTTACCCGACGATCGTCCGCCCTGTCCGATCGCCGTCCGTCCGCGGTGGCACACGACCTCGAGGTCCCCCGACTGGATCGCCTCGAGGACCGAACTCGCTCGCTCGACCGCCAGGTCCTCGTGGAACACCTCCCGGATCGCCTCCTCGTACATCGGGGTGTCCTCGAGTGCCGAGAGCAGCCGTTCGTTCGAGAGTCGACCCGACCCCTGCCAGCGTTTGAGCGCGCCGAACTTTCCCGAGACCTGTGCGAGTCGAAAAGCGAGGGCGTCCGAGCGCTTGAGCCCGAGTTCGACGATCGCCTCGACGTGATCCGGGTCCGTCTCGGTTAGGACTTCGAGGACGTCGCTGGTGGCGATCGAACTCGGCACCTCGAGTTCGATTCGGTAGGGGTCCGTCTCGAGACCGACCGACGAACCGGCGCGCTGACCCAGCAGCGACGAGAGGATCCGACCAATCGTCTCGTTGGCCATGTGGCCAAAGCAGGCGTTGAGAACGACGGTTCGGCCCCGGCGCTCGAGAACGAGCCGGTCGGCCGTCGGCATCGGCGCGTCGGCGTCGACCTGGCGCTCGAGTTGGCCACAGGCCTCGGTGAGCGTGTACTCGTCGCCCGGGTAGCGCCCCGCGAGTTCCCGGCCGACCGCTGTCGCGTCCGCGCCCGCCTCGAGCTGGGGGGCCGCGACGCCGCGGATCTCGCCGACCTCGCCGGCGACGGCGGCCGGAACCGGGATCTCCTGGCCGACCCACGACGGGACCTCGCCGGCAGGGTCCTCGATCGGGCTGACCTTGACTCTGGCCTCGTCGTCGTCGATCTCGGCGATCCGCCACATCTCCCCGCGCTGGACGAACACCTCGCCGGGTCGGGCGAAGTTGACGACGAACCGCTCGTCGAGCGTCCCGATCTGGGTACTCGAGGCGATGTCGTGGACCTCGTAGGTCTCCTCGTCGGGGATCATCGAGAGGTTCGCGTAGACGTACTGCCACGTGCTGCCGCTGGTCTCGATTCGGTTCTCGCCCTCGTCGAACCAGACGATCCGATTGCGGTGGAGTTCGGAGACGACGTCGCGAAAGCGGTCCTCCGAGAGATCTCGAAACGGGTATGCGCGGCGGAGCGTCTCGTAGACCTCGCTTGCATGTCTCGAGCCGCGACTCTGGACGATGCCCGGAATCTGGTTCGCGACGACGTCGAGGCTCCCCTCGTGAATCGCCGCCTGTTCGACCTCTCCCGCACGGGCGCGTCTCGCGATGGCGAGCGCTTCGAACGTGTCGTCGGGACGGGTCGTGACGATGGTCCCGCTCGAGACTTCGTCGCGTCGATGACCGGCACGGCCGATCCGCTGGAGTAGTCGGGTAACCTGTCGCGGGCTCTTGTACTGGATTACGTGATCGACCCGGCCGACGTCGATGCCCAGTTCCATCGATGACGTACAGAGCAACCCGTCCAGGTCGCCGGCCTTGAACCGGTCTTCGACGTCGATCCGGGCCTCCTTCGAGAGCGAGCCGTGGTGAACGCCGATCGGCAACGCGAGTTCCGTAAAGCGGGAGCCGAGCGCCTCGGCAGTCTGGCGGGTGTTGACGAATATCAGTGTCGATTCGTGTTCGTCGACGAGGTCGCGGATCAGTCGGACGTGACTCGCGGTGTCCGGTTCGGTCATCAGCCGCCCCGCGAGTTGCTCGTCTTCCTCGGTGATCTCCGGTTGGCGGACGGCAACGTCGACGTTGCTCCCGACGTCGATCTCCCGTATCTGGCAGGGTCGGCCGCCCGTGAGGAAGTTCCCGACTTCCGCCGGGTCGCCGACGGTCGCCGAGAGTCCGATCCGCTGGATCTCCCCCGCCAGATTTCGGAGTCGCTCTACGCCGACCGCGAGCTGGGCGCCGCGTTTCGACGCCGCGAGTTCGTGGACCTCGTCGATCACGACGTGGGAGACATCCCGAAGTCCTTCCCGCAGCCGCTCGCCAGTCAGCATCGCCTGCAGCGTCTCTGGCGTCGTGATCAGGACGTCCGGCGGATCTTCGGCCTGCTTCCCTCGCTCGTATTGGGTCGTATCGCCGTGGCGAACCGCGACCTCGAGCTCTAGGTACTCACCCCACCACTCGAGGCGCTCGAGCATGTCGCGGTTGAGCGCCCGAAGCGGGGTGACGTAGAGCGCGCCGAACCCCTCGGGCGGTCCCTCGCCGTCGACGAGGTGGTCGAAGACGGGGAGCATGGCCGTCTCGGTCTTGCCACTCCCGGTGGGCGCGATCACGAGCGTGTTCTGGCCGGCCGACAGCGGTGGAATCGCCAGTCGCTGGGGCGGCGTCGGCGTCGAGAATCCGCGCTCGGAGAGCGCATCACGAACCGTCGGTCCGAGGTGCGTAAAGGCGGCTACGTCCCCGTCGCTCATTCGAGACACGGTAGGGGAGACGGCCGGTTAAGGGCCACGTTATTCGTCGATCCCGGCCCGTCGTCGCGCTATAGTAGCCACTGAAAGTCATTGCACACCCGCTCTCGATAATCTACCCGGAGACCGCCCAATCGGGTCGGTCTCCGGGTGATGGCTGCGAGCGATGTGTAAATCGTTTCAGTTGTTACTATAGCTCACTCCTCCTCTTCGGTTTCGTCGTCCGATCCCTCCCCGTCGATCACGTCGGCCACGTCGTCGTCGATTGCCATCTCACCGGGTTCGGCTCGTTCCTCGCGCGCTCGCTCCTCGATCTCTTCGGGCGACCGTTGCTCGTCCGTCACGTCCACGTTCGTCTCCGCGTCGTCGATGACGTCGGCGGCGGATGTCTCGTCAGCGGAGAGCTCGTCGGCGTCCTCGTCCGACGCGTCGGGTTCGTCCGACTCTCCAATGGGAATCTGCTGGAACTCACCCGGAACCGCGTTCGACGTTCGATCGCGAACCGCCTCGAGCGACGGTGCCAGGTCGCGTGCGTTCTCCACGGAGGTGTCGTCGGCCCGGTCGAGATATCGGACGACGAGGTATCCGACGGCGACGAGACCGACCGCGAGTGCGACCAGTCGTCGCAGGGACGTGTCTCGAGACCCCGGTTCGGTCGTCTCGCCCTGTCGTTCGTCGTCGGTTGGCGGCCCCGCTCCAGCGGTGAATCGAGAGCGCATCGAGCGTCGTACAGCCTCGAGTCGGAAGTCGGTTCGGGGTGATCCCGCAGGCGGTTCGTCCCGCGGTCGGCAAAACCGGTCGAAGGCCCTCCGTACCTGCGACTAGGCGGAGCATATTTAGAACCACGGACTCGGAACTTCAGCTGAATGATTGGTCTTCATCCACGACAATCACGGCCCTCGAACGATGGTGACGACGGACCCAGGCGGCCGATCGATACGGTCGAGCGTCGGCGGACCGCCGACCCGCGAGCACCAGACAATGAACCGAAAGCACACGCCGCCGAACCGAGACCACGAGGCCGATCCAGCACGCGGCCGCTCGTGAGGTGACCATGCGCGAGAGTCGAGACACGAGATTGGTCGTTTCGATCGGTGCGGTCGTACTCGGGGTGCTCGTCGCGAGCAGCGCCGTTGCCGGTGTCGCCGCTTCGCCAGGAACGCCCGCCCCGGTCGCCCAGTCGACGAACGATACTCCCGTTTCCGAGCAGGGGCACGAGGAGCCGGTGCCCGAACCCGGCGATCCGTACTTCGAAGCGGCCGCTGAAGACGGTAGCTGGATCAGCTACACCAATCCCCGCGACGAGTATCGGGTGCCGTATCTCGGAGACGGCTCCGGAAAACTCTGCGTCACGCTCCTCAACGAAGCCGGCGAACCCGTCGTCGGCGAGTCGGTCCCGGACGTGACGGCGACGATCGACACCGGCGAGGAACTCGAGTGGCACAGCCACGCTGACCCGTTCGTCGTGGAGTACCCGCTGACGGAGAACTACGACCGGCCGCTCGATGCCGACCAGTTCGGCACCGACCCCGACCTGCCACAGGGCGATGGCTACCTCGACTCGCACTGTTTCGAGTGGCACGGCCTGCCGGAGGACGAGACGGTCGAGTACGGCGAGATCGAACTCGAGGGCGAGGACGCCGATCGAATCGAGGTCGTCGGCTACGTCCAGCAGGCCCACGATTCCTGGGAGACGGACGTCGATCCGCTGACGGCAGCACAACCGTACGAGGAGGCTGGCGGCTGGACATACCACCCCGACGGCTCACACGGGCAGGCAGTCGTCGTGTTACAACTCGACGGCCAGGATCTCGAGTCGCCCGCGGACGACGGCGGCGAGCACGGCGACGATGCGGACGATACGATAACCGACGTCGACGACCGCGACTCGGTCGACTCGGACGACCGGACGAGCGAGGGAGATGACACCGAAGCGGACGACTCCGGTGACGGAAGCGACAGAACGCCCGGATTCGGCGTCCTCGTCGCACTCCTCGTGCTGACGGTCGCCGCCGTCGCGAGCCGGCGGTGGTGATCTCGAGCGAATCACGTACGCTTTTACTGATCGGACCCCGAGCATTCGAGGACGATGACTTCCGACGCCGAGAGCGGAAACCCACGCGTTCCGATCGTCTGTCCCGAATGTGAGACCACCTCGCGCGTCCCGCTGACAGATCTCGCCGACGCGATCGAACGGCACAACGACCAGCTCCACGACGGCGAGGGGGTCGCCGAAGTCGACCCGGACGTCGCAGACCACATCGCCGACCTGATCGCGACGGAGCTCGGATTGCTCGAGGACGGCGCGTAATCTGTCGCCTTCGTCCGTTCTACTCGCATTTCGTCTCCGGCCGCGTGACTCGAGGAGCCACCGCGATCTCACGCCGAGATAGCCGGCGGTCGATTTATCGACGACGACGCGTTCCCCTCACGTATGGCTCGCTCGAGTCACACCTGTGTCTGTGGCGCCGTGTTGCAGTTCAAACAGGATCTCCGAAAGGAGCCGGGAACGACCGCTCCGACGTGGAAGTGCAATGACTGTGGCACTCCGGTTCCCGGAACAGTCGCCGAGAAAATCAGCCATCAAAACCCCTCGTGACCGGAGCCGGTGGCCGGACCGAAGCACACATTCGTCTCCGAAGCGAACGAGAAATCAGGCACATGTCCGAGGACACCGACGACTGGATGGCACCACCGGACGAGTACATCCTCGAGGAGATGCAGTCCGACGACGTCTTCTCGCCAACGCACATCGAGGAGGCCGACATCTGTCGCGGTCCCGATGCAGCCTACCGATGTCGCGAACTCGCGAAACGCGGACTGCTCCGAAAACACGCCCCGGGCCTGTACGACATCACCGACCTCGGCGAGCGCGTTCTCGAGGGGTCGGTCGATCCGGACGAACTCGAAGTCGAAGACTGATACGGGCAGCTATGCGTCTGTCCCGATCGATCGCAGAGTGATCGGCGATCGACCGGTACTCATACGGTTTACTGTACGTCAGTACCGCCGCTCCCGGAGAACGGGTCCCGGGCGCGGCGGTACGCAGGGACAGCAATCCGTATCAATCATTGCAGACCGGACGAACGGTCGTTCCGGGAAGCGAACCCACCGTCGAGTCGCCTCGCTCCGTTACCAGGCGTCCTCGAGAACGCCCACGATCTCCTCCTGCGAGGGGTCGAGCCCCGGCGGCGCGTTGGCCATGAACGAATCGTCGAGAATGTTCTCGGCGACGGCAGGGAACTCGTCGGGGCTGGGGCCGTCGACATCGCGGAGTCGGTCGGGGAGCGACAGCGCGTCGCGAACGTCCTCAACAGTCTCGACGATCGCGTCGTCCGGATCGGCCGCGTCACCGACGCCGAGGGCGTCCGCCAGGACGGTCGGCCGAACGTCTGCGCCCTCCGCCCCGAGGAGGTACTCGAGAACGTGGGGAACGACGACGGCGTGGGCGGCCCCCTGCTGAACGTCGTACGTCCGCGTCAGACCGTGGCCGAACGCGTGGACGATCGAGAGCGTCGTCTCGCCGGGTCTCGAGATGCCGTACTGGACGAGGACGGTCCCTTCGACGATCGTCTCGAACGTCGACGAATCGCGCTCGCCCTCGCCGAACGCGCGGAGGCCGTCGACCAGCGAGCGCAATCCACGAGATGCGGTCGCGTCGGTCACGGGCGTGGCGTTGCTCGCGTACAACGTCTCGAGACCCTTGTCGAAGCCGTTCATCGCCGAGCCCGCGAGGATCGGTTCGGGCGTCGTCGCGACGAGTTCCGGATCGTAGACGGCCGCGACGGGCATCAGTGCCGGGCCGGAGATGCCGCCGCTGACCTCCTCGTCGACGAGGCCGGAGTCGGGCGCGGCCGTCACGCCAGCGACCTGTGAGAGGTCTGCACCCGCAAGCGTCGTCGGGACGGCCACGATCGGGAGCAGTCCCTCGTCGGGAACCGGAATCGTCCCCGTCTCGGCGAACGCCCCGGCTACCGCCTCCCGCGGCCGATCGAGCGCCGCGAGCGTGCTCACCACCTTCGCGACGTCGAGGCTACTTCCCCCGCCGAGGCTCACGAGGACGTCGACGTCCGCTCGCTCGGCTCGCTCGAGGCCGTCGACCGCCGTCTCGAGGCGCTTTTCGGGGGTCGTCTCGTCGAAGACGCCAGCCAGCCGATCGCCGAGCCCGCTCCTGACGGGATCGATGACGTCCGGCGTGGTACCGACCGTCGAGCCACAGACGACCAGCGCGCGCTCGAGACCCTGGCGCTCGAGTTCGTCCTCGAGGTCGTCGACGCAGCCGGAGCCGAACCTGATCGTCGCGGGATCGTACTCGAACCGAAATACCGGGTCGCGCCCTCGATCGTCCGTCCGCGTTGCAGTCATAGGCGTGCCTACGAGTTGAGCGGTGTTAAAAGCGCGAACGCCGGCGAGATGCGCGACGTCGGATGTCGAAGACCACTATCCTCGGGTCACTACCGTAATTCATTTGACCGACAGGTCTGACAAACGAACGATGCCCTCCAGACAACTGTCTTCCAGACGGGCGTTTCTCGCCTCGAGTGCGATCGGCCTCGGTGCCGTCCTCGCAGGGTGTGTCGAACCCGGCGGTGCGTTACGGATGACTGCCGTCGAGACGGACGAACAGATCGCCACCGAAGCGACCCGCGCGGTCGATTCGAGCCGTGAACCGGAGACGGCCTCGCTGCTCGAGGAGGCACGCGATCGGGGCGAGGCGGACGTGGAAGGGGAACGCGTCCCTTTCCGACCGGATCGGCCAGTCAAGTTCGACGGAGTCGTCTACGAGGTGTCCTGGGAGGTCGTCGGCGAGCGAACGGAGGCGGGGTACGTCGTCACCGCGACGATCGGAACCGACGACGTCGGCGAGCCCGAAATCGCGTTCGAGGAGTTGCCACCGATCGACCGATCCGCCCTGGAGAGCTTACCGGAACGCATCGACCACTTCGAGGGAGGCGACGATCGCGCGTTCGGTATGGACGTCGAGTACTACCACGACGAGGAGGAACTCGAAGAGTCGGCGCTCGTCCCGGAACCGGAGTACGAGGTGATCGACGTCGACGGCGAACCGGTCGGTATCCGGACCCGCGAGGACGAGCGGATACTCTCGACATATCGGTACGACCTCGAAGAGATCGCGACGGCGACGGCCTACGGTGCCGAGTTGCGCGAGCGATCGGTCGTGCTCGATTCGCTCACCGGTGACGAGCGGGAATTCGTCGAGGAAGCCGTCGAGGACGGTCTTGCGGTCGTCGGTCGGGACGACGAGGCGTTCATCGGCGTCGGCGAGCGACTGCTCGAGACGGAGCCGATCTACGAGGACGAGTCCACCGGCGAGTGGCTCGTCGAGTACGAGGGCACACTGTACTGGACGGAACTCGACGCGCTTCGAACGCAGGAACTCGTCGATCGACTCGGCGACGAGGAGTGACCCGGGGCGTGGCCGTTCGCATCCATGTGTGGATGACCACGGCTCGAGGCGAGATACGACCGTGTGCGCTCTCTGACGTGAAAACGGAACCGGCGAGCCGACGGCGAACGTGACTCCCGGCCTTCGACGGGATACCAGCGGTGGCCACCACCGACTCGAGGTCGGCCGATAATCGGGGTGTGGTCGTCGATCTCACGTCCGTCTACGTTCGCGTTTGGCCTCGTCAGCGTAGGCGTCCGCCAGCCGAATCGGCTCCGGGAGTTTGTACGACGTCGCGAGGTCGAAAGCGACGTCCGCGGCCGTCTCGGCGCTCACCCGGTGGCCGGGGCTGACGTACAGCGGGTTGATCGACCGATTCGGCGAGTCGTACTGTCTCGTCTGGACCGCGTAGCCGAGCACCGTCCCCTCCAGAGCGTCGACTCGCCCGTTCGCTTCGATGGGAACGCGTACGCCGGGCTGGCGATTCTCGAGGTCCTCGCGGGGCTTGCCACACAGCAAGCTCTTCGCAACGCCGACGCTCGGTGCGTCGAGGACGACGCCGACGTGGGTTGCGATCCCAGCCTGGCGAAAGTGGATACGCCCGCTCCCGTCGAACAGGTAGCAGTCGGGGTCGACGGAGAGCTCCTCGAGCGCTGCGAGGATCGGCCCACCTTCCCGGAACGCGAGCAGACCCGGCACGTAGGGGATCTCGAGTGGCGTCACGGCGTGGACGCGCTCGATCACCTCGCCGCCGCGCATGGCGACGACCGCGCTCAGGGCGCGTTCGGGCTCGGAATCGAGGAGAAACGACTGGTCGACGCCGGCGACGATCGGCGTCTCCGCACCCGCCGCGGCCGCCTCGAGCGGGCTCGAGAGAGCGTCCGACTCGAACTCGAGGGAGTCTTCGAATATCGCGGCGTCGGCGATCTCCCGCTGGAGCGATTCCATCTCTTCGCGGGAGAGGTCGGCCTGTGGGGCGAGATCAGGGCGTGGATCGTGAGACGTGGTCATGGGTTAGCGGTCGTAGGGAGGAGAGGAAAATCAGTGTCCGGGTTGATGGGTGGCCTCGAGTCCGGTCGTCGATTCCGACTTAGAACCGTCGGCGTCCACCGGGACCGCCAGGACCACCAGGGCCGCCGGGTCCACCGGGGCCGCCGCCGAGTTGAAACTGGTTCGGTGCGCGAACGTTCTGTGTTCGTTTGACGTACTCGCCGTAGCCGAGGCCAACGACGAGGCCGACGAGGTGAGCCATGTGCGCGACGTTGCCGCCGCCGCCCGTTCCGATGAAGATGACGCTGATGAGTGCCGTGCCAGCGGTCAACAGCCAGATCGGGACGGGGAGGATGAAGTAGAGGTAGACTTTGAGACTCGGATTCAACACCGTGATAACGCCCATAATCGCGAGTGCGGCACCGCTTGCACCGAGCACGCCGGCGATCCCACCCTGGAATCCAGTGATAGCAACCTGACTGAGACCGGCGAGCGCGCCGCTGACGACGAACAGGATCGCGAACTTCTTCGAACCGACGTAGCGCTCCACGAGCGGGCCGAAGAAGAATATCACGATGCTGTTGAAGACGATGTGCATCAGGCTGCCGTGGGCGAAGACGGAGGTGACCCAGGTCCAGACGAACTCCGGATTCTGTGGCGTCAACACGAACACCATCCGGTGGACGCCGAGTCCGAAGATCGCCCCAACCAACTGCTGGGCAACGAACGTGAGCCACATCAGTGCGAGGAACGTGTAGGTCATGTTCCCGCGGAAGTAACTCAACGGCCCGCCGGGTCCGGTGTCGATCGGGAGTTTGGCGCTGATCCCCGATCGGCCGGAGGATCCCCCGTTTTGCACGCTATCGTCGAATCCGCTATTGAAGACGCCGTTCGGATCGTTCCAGTCCTGGAGGCCGCTACAAGAGTGATTCTCCGGCAACCTGTGGTCGGCACAGTAGGTTCCACCGCAGTGCCGACAGTTGTAGGGCATGCTTTCGTCTTTCCCACACACGTCGCACTTGGCCATTGACCGGGGGTATGTGTGGCACGGCTAAGGGATTTGGGGTTCACTGCAGTTCCGCCCGTTCTGTGCCGCTCAGTCACACGATTCGACCGTGGCTCGTGGCCTCACATCGTGGTCCGCTCCCGATGTGTCGTGGACCGGTACTCCCGGTGGACGCCGTATCGACACCCTATTTCTTGACGTTCGTGGATGGAATTCCCGAGACGAGTGCAGGATGTGAAATGAGTGGCGTGAATACATCCGAAAGGTGAACGCTGTCGGATAACGAAACCGTTTTCCTACGGCTACCGCTTGAGTCGACTAACAATCAGAGCCATGAGTAATCGACGACGACCACCCGGAGGGGTTTACCGTGGTGGATAACCGACTCCTCGTACCGCTGTCGGAGACACAGACCGTTCGACAGACGGTCGGCTACGCCGTCCAGTCCGGACTCGAGGACGCAGACGAACTCGAGATCCACTTGGTCGTCGCGTTGCCCTACGACGCCGAGGTACCGGAAGGAGAACAACAGATCGCGGAAGCGAAACGTCTGCTCTCGAAGGCCGAACGCTGGGGCGCGGAAGACGCTGGAACCGCGAATATAACGTTCGAGACCGACGTCCTCGGTACCGACGAGTATCTCTTCGGTCCGCGGGACTACGCCGACGTCTTCGGGTCGTACGCCGACGAACACGACGTCGAACGGATCGTTCTCGATCCGGAGTACAAACCGGGCGTGACGTCGTCGATTCTCCAGCCACTCGAGCGCGAACTCGACGCTGTTGGTCTCCCCTACGACGAGGCACCGGTCGAACGTCCGGCCCGTCACGAGCGACTGGTTGGAACCGGGACCGAACGGTTCGATCGGCACTTCGCGCTGTTCTGGATCTCCTTTGGCTTCTATCTCGTATTGGGCGATCCGACCTACTGGTTCGATCTCGTCACCGGCGTCGCGGTGGCGGGGATCGTCTCGTTCTCGCTCGCGAACGTGACGTTTTCCTTTCCGCTCCACCGGGTCGAATCGCCGCTTCGGACGCTTCGATTCGCGATCTACGTCCCTTACCTCATCTGGGAGATCGTCAGGGCGAACATCGAAATCTCTTACGTCATCCTCCGGCCGTCGATGCCGATCGAACCGGTGGTGACCCGCGTCGACGCCCGCGTCAGAAGCGGGCTCCCGCTTCTCGCGCTCGCGAACAGTATCACGCTTACGCCGGGGACGCTCGTCGTCCGGGCGAACGATCAGCGACTGATCGTCCACACGCTGATCCCACCAGCCCGCGAGGACCTCTTCGACGGATCGCTCGAGCGCGCGGTCAGGTTCGTCTTCAACGGCCGCGCGGCGGCCAGAATTCCGACGCCGCGTGAACGCGGCGACGCGGAGATCGTCGGAGGTGACGAGCTGTGATACCGACGTCGATCGAGGAGATCTTCCTCCTGGCGGCGGCGCTGTTCGTCCTTTTAGCGATCATGATGTTCTACCGTGCGGTCGCCGGACCGACGACCCAGGACCGTCTGCTCGCGGTGAACGTCCTCGGGACGAACACGGTCGTCATCCTGGCGTTGCTCGCGGCGGGACTCGACGAGCCGTGGTTTCTCGACATCGCGTTGATCTACGCGTTGCTCAACTTCCTGATGGCCGTCGCCATCTCGAAGTTCACGGTCGAACGAGGTGGCGTGCTGTGATCGACGCGATTCCGATGGGTGAACAGCTTCGCTTCGCCGCGATCGTGATCCTCGTCGTCGCCGGACTGTTCTTTACGTTCGTCTCGGCGGTCGGCGTCCTCCGTCTGCCCGACATCTACGCGCGGGCACACACCGCATCCCAGGCGGACACGCTCGGCGCCGGACTCGCGCTCGCGGCCGTCGCGCTCGCGCTGGGCTGGCAACACGCGACGGTGTACACTGTCTTGCTGTTGTTCTTCGTGTTCATCACGAACCCGACCGCGGCCCACGCGATCGCTCGCTCCGCGGCCGAATCGGGAATCACACCCGTGACGAGCGAGCCGACTGCGACCGACGGCGGTGAGCGGGCCGACGACGGCCCAGCCGACTCGAGCGCCGACCAGGACGACTCGAGCCCGAACCCCGACGGAGAGGACGGATCGACGGGCGGAGGTGGGTCGGCGTGAGCGCCGTCGCCTACACGCTCGTCGTCTTCATCCTGCTTGCGGCAGTCGCGACCGCCCTGTTCCGAGACGTCCTCTCGGCGATCGTCGTTTTCGGCGCGTACAGCCTGGGGATGGCGATCCTCTATACGTACCTGCTCGCGCCGGACGTCGCGATGACCGAGGCGGCGATCGGCGCGGGCGTGACGACGATCCTGCTGCTGTTGACGATCGCGCGTACGACTCGCCCGTCGACCGACCGGCTCTTCGAGCGGGTTCACCTGCCCGCGGTCATCGTGGTCGGTGCGTTCGTCCTCGTGTTGTTCACCCTATTGCCCGACATGTACGCCGTCGGCGATCCCGACGCACCGATATGGGGCGGTGGGGTACTCGAGGAGACGCCGTCGGTCTACTACGTCCAGAACACGTTCGCCGACACGGGCGCACAGAACGCGGTGTCCGCGGTGCTTGCCTCCTACCGTGGCTTCGACACCTTCGGCGAGGCGGTCGTCGTCTTCGCTGCCGGTGTCGCCGTTCTCCTCGTGCTGAAACGGGAGGTGTTCACGTGATGTCCCGCAGTGATACCCACGGTGATACGTACACGGAGAGTCAGGTGATCATGACCTCTGTCAAGATCATCGCACCGTTTACGCTCACGTACGGAGCGTTCCTGAGCCTTCACGGCGCCGATACGCCCGGCGGGAGCTTCCAGGGGGGTGCGATCATCGGCGTCACCGTCCTCATGCTCGCGTTCGCGTTCGGCATCGAGCCGACCCGGCGGTGGCTCAAAAACTCGGTCGTCGTCGGCCTCGTCACCGGCGGCGTCACGATCTTCATCGCGACCGGTCTGGCGACGATCGCACTCGGGGGGAACTTCCTCGAGTACGATACGTTCGTCGAGACCTTCGGCATCGCCCACTACTGGGGGATGGAGGCGATCGAAGTCGGCGGCGTCGCGTTGATCGTCGCCGGCGTCGTCATCACCCTCTTTTTCGCGACGGCGGCGGGCTTTACGCCCACCCGTCGCGAGGAGGGACTCGAGGAGGTGAGCCGGGATGATTGAGATTCTCGCGAGTCGCTACGCCTACGCGTTGATGTTCGTCCTGCTCGGGATCGGCATGTACATGATGATCGCCAACGAGAACCTCGTGAAGAAGCTGATCGGCGTCAACCTGTTCCAGACGGCGATCTTTCTGTTCTTCGTCTCGGTGGCCTACGTCCAGGATGGGAAGGCTCCGATCGTGCCCGACGATCCGGCTCCCGGCGAGTTGGCGATGGCCAGTCCGCTTCCGCACGTGATCGTGCTGACCGCCATCGTCGTCGGCATCGCCCTGACGGCCGTCGGCCTCGCGCTCATCGTCCGCATCCACACTGAGTACGGGACGCTCCGCGAGGACACCCTCCGGGAGGTGCGTGCCGATGAGTAGCGTCGAACTGCTTCCGGCCTTGCTGGTCGCGATTCCGATCCTGTTCGCGGCCGTCCCGATCGTCCTCGGGCTGCGATACGACCGAACCGGCTGGTCGGTCGCTGCCGTGACGACGGTCGGGCTGGCCGCCGCGACGATCGCCCTCGCGAGCGCCGTCTACGCGGACGGCCAGGTCGTCCACGTGCTGGGCGGCTGGGGCGAACCGCAGGGGATCGGCATCGAACTCGTCGCCGACGAGTTCTCGACGCTGATCGCCGTACTCGTCACCGTCACCGCCGCGGCCGTCCTCGCGTACACCCGCATCGGCGGCCCGCGCGGGAACACGTTCTACGCAGGCTACCTCCTGCTCGTCGGCGGCCTGCTCGGGCTTTCGATGACCGGCGACGTCTTCAACATGTTCGTCTTCCTCGAGATCGTCGGGCTGGCGACGTACGCCATGATCTCGAGCGGCGACGGCCCCGAATCCGCCGTCGCGGCCCTGAAGTACCTCATTCTGGGAACCGTCGGCGCCTCGCTGTACCTGATCGGCGTCGGCTTCCTCTTTATGGCCACCGGCGCGTTGAACATGCAGGTCCTCGGCGAGGCGATTCCGCAGGTCGCCGAGGCCGGCGAGAGCGATCTGACCCTGCTTCATGCGGCGTTTGCGTTCATCTTCGTCGGTTTCGCGCTCAAGGTCGCCCAGTGGCCGCTTCACACCTGGCAGCCCGACGCCTACCAGCACGCCCCGGACGGCGTGACGCCGGTGATCGCGGCGCTCGTCTCGACGGTCTCTGCGTACGCGCTCGGACGAGTGATGTTCACCGTCTTCGGCGTCGACTTCCTCGTCGCCACGCCGTATCTCACCGAAATCGTCGTCGCGGTCGGCTCGATTAGCGTCCTCGCAGGGAGTACGCTCGCGGTGATCCAGGCCGACGTCAAACGCATGTTCGCGTACTCGTCGGTCTCGCAGTTCGGGCTCGTCGTCGCCGCCTACGGGCTCGTCACCGAGACGGCGTTGCTCGGCGCGATCGTCCACCTGATCGGTCACGGGTTGATGAAAGCCGGCCTCTTCGTCGCCGCGGGCGTGATCGCGCTCGGCTACGGCGCACGAACCGTCGACGAGTACGCCGGCCTCGCGGATCGACGACCCGTCCCCGCCGCCGCGACGGCCGTCCTTCTGATCGCGCTGATCGGCATCCCGCCGTCGGTCGGCTTCATCGGCAAGTGGTACATCGCCGTCGGCTCCGTTCAAGCGGAGATGTGGCCCGTCGCCGCCGTCGTCTTCCTGAGCACTATGCTCACACTCGCCTACGCCGCACGGCTGCTCGAGAAGATGTACTTCACGCCGGCGTCGGCCCTCGAGTCGCCCCACGGACCAGGTGCGGTCGCGACCGACGGCGGTGAGCGAACCGAAGGTTCGCGATCCTCGTCGGAACCCCGATCCGACGGTGGAATACTCGTCGGCTCGAGTCGCCGCGGGTCGCCCGACGCGGTCTCGTTCGGTATGCTCGCGTTGCTCGTGAGTACGGCAGTGCTCGCGGTCGTCCTCGGCTTCGCCGGTGGAACGTTCGCGGACCTGCTCGAGCCGTTCGTCACGGAGGTGTTTAACTGATGGCTGAAGAATCAATCCTGCCGCTGGCCGCGGTTCTCGTCTCGGCTCTCGCGGTGTTCCTGATCGTCGCGTCGTATCGGTACCCGAACGTCCGCGAGGGGTGGTCGGTCCTCGCGGCGCTCGTGAAGTTCGGCATCGTCGTCAGCATGTTGCCCGGCGTGATGGACGGTACCGTCTACGAGTGGAGTCTCGCCGACTCCCTCGGGGTGGAGTTCCTCGCCGGCATCGACTTCGTACTGCGTGCCGACCCGCTCGGGATGCTCTTTGCCCTGCTCGCGAGTTTCCTCTGGATCTTCACCTCGTTTTACGCCGCGGGCTACATGCGCGGGCTGGACGAACACGCCCAGACTCGATTCTTCGCGTCGTTCGCCGCCAGCCTCTCGACGGCACTCGGCATCGCCTTCGCCGGTAACCTGGTGACGATCTTCCTCTTCTACGAGTTGCTGTCGCTGGTCACCTACCCGCTGGTCGCCCACAACGAGGACGACGAGGCCCGCATCGCCGGCCGGAAGTACCTCGCCTACACCTTCTTCGGCGGCGGTGTCTTCTTGCTCGCCGGGACCGTCCTGACCTACTGGCTCACCACTAGTGCCGATCCCGCCGGTGAGGGTACCCTGGCGTTCGAGACCGGCGGTATCGAACTGCTCGCGGACGCCGCGGCGGCCGAACCCGTCTTCGCACAGGCCGCCTTCTTCCTCCTGATCGCCGGCTTCGGCGTCAAGGCCGCCGTAATGCCGCTTCACTCCTGGCTCGCCGACGCGATGGTCGCGCCGACGCCCGTCTCCGGGCTCCTTCACGCCGTGGCCGTCGTCAAATCCGGCGCGTTCGGGGTGGCTCGAGTCATCTTAGACGTCTTCGGGCCGGGGTTGATCCACGACCTCCCGCTGTCGGTTCCCGGCGTGGGGGAGGTCGGGCTGAACGTCCCCGTAGCCATCCTCGCCGCCTTTACGCTGACGGCGGCGAGTATCATCGCACTCCGGAAAGACCACCTCAAACGGCGACTCGCGTTCTCGACGACCGCACAGCTCTCTTATATCGTGCTGGGGCTGTCGATGCTCCATCCCTTCGCCATCCTCGGGGCCTTGTTCCACATCCCCGCCCACGCGTTCGGGAAGCTCACGCTGTTCTTCTGTGCGGGCGCGGTCCACGTCGAGACCCACACCGACTACGTCAGCGAGATGGCCGGCATCGGCAAGCGGATGCCGCTGACGATGTCCGCGTTCGCAATCGGCGCGGCCGGGATGGCCGGCATGCCGCTGGTCGCCGGCTTCGTCAGCAAGTTCTACATGCTGATCGGTTCCGGCACCGTCGGCGGCGGCTACTGGATCTTCTCGACCGCGCTGATCGTCTCCGGTGTCTTGAACATCGCCTACCTCTGGCCGGTCGTCTACACGGCCTTTTTCGAGAGCGAGGACCGCCACGACGCCAAGCCGCTGCTCGAGTTCCCGCCGGGCGGCAAGCGCGAGTCGTACGTCGCGGACGACGCGGTCGCAACGGACGGCGGGGTGCCTACCGACGATGACGACGACGATGATGCCAGTAACGACGAGAGTGCAAGCGACGGTGACGATGACGACGTACACGCACCCAGCGGCCAGCCCCGGCCTGTCGACGACGCCGAGGGCGATACCGAGGCGAAGGGTGCGGGGACGCCCCTCGAGTCGGACGAAGATGACTCCGATACTCACGACGAGCCAGAAGACGACGATGGCGACTACGAACACGCCGTCGACCGGTATCCGAGCGATGCCGACGTCCCCGGCGGTCACGGAACGGAAGCGAGCCACACCGCCGCTCGCGAGGACCACGCCGACGACCACCACCACGGCGGGCCGCCGGCCGGTGGCTGGAAACGACACTCGCCGTTTACCGAGAGCACCTGGCTCATGATCGTACCGATCAGCGTCATCGCGGCCGGCGCGATTACGCTCGGGATCGTGCCCGACTACGCCGTCTTCCTCGAACTAGCGACGTACATCGTCGAGGGCGTCTTCGGCGTCGAGAGCGTCGACGAACTCGGCGGTCTTTCGCTGGCTGAGGCGATGGAGGTGAGCCGCGAATGATCGAATCCGACCTGCTGACGATGGCGTACCCGCCGCTTCTGGTCTTTGCGGCGGCGTTGCTCGTCCTCGTCCTCCCGCGAGCACTGGGCTTCGCCGTCGCCGCGCTCACCCTCGCGACCACCGTCGCGGTCGCCTTCTTCGCGCCGGAGGGCGCACACCTGACGACGACGTTCCTCGGCTTTGCGGACATCCAGCCGTTCTACATCGACGAGTTTACCCGAATGGTCGGCGGCGGCCTCGGCTTCCTCGGCGCGTTCGCCGTGATCTACGCCTACTCGAGCGACGCACCACGGGTGATGGCCGCGTTCGCGCTGGCGTACGTCGCGTCGGCGCTCGGCGCGGCGTTCGCCGGCGACTGGCTCGTCCTCGTGTTCATGTGGGAGATCATGGCCATCACGAGCACGCTGCTCGTCTGGCACCACGGCGGCGACGCGGTTCGTGCGGGCTACCGCTACGCGATCGCTCACGGGATCGGGGGAAGCCTGGTGCTGTTCGCGGTGATCGCCCAGTACGCCATCACGGGCTCGTTCGCGATGGTCGACGCCGCCGGCGAGACGGTCGGGATGGCCGACGGTCTCCCGCTGTTGCTCGCCGTGCTCGGCATCGGCGTCAACGTGGCGTTCGTCGGCTTCCACACCTGGCTTCCGGACACCTACCCGCGCCCGCACTTCGCGGCGTCGGTGTTCCTCGCCGCGTTCACGACGAAGACGAGCGCGTACGTGCTCTACCGCGCGATCCCGGAGGGGAGTCTCCTGCTCGCGTACATGGGCGGCGCGATGGCCGTCTACGGCGTCGTCTTCGCGTTGCTCCAACACGACATGCGCGCGTTGCTGTCCTATCACATTCAGGCCCAGCTCGGGTACATGGTCGCAGGCATCGGCATCGGCACCGCGATCGGTGTCGCCGGCGCGATGGGCCACCTGTTCAACAACATCCTGTACAAGAGCCTGCTGTTCATGGCCGTTGGGGTCGTCATCTATCGCACCGGCGAGAACGACCTCTACAAACTCGGCGGGCTCTGGCGCGAGATGCCGATCACCGCGATTGCGTTCCTGATCGGCGCGCTCTCGATCACCGCCGTCCCTGGCTTCAGCGGCTTCATCAGCAAGGGAATGGTGCTCGACGCGGCCGATCCGGGCTACTACGGCGCACCGGAGTATCAGGCGCTGTACTGGCTGTTGTTCATCGGCGCAATCGGCACGTTCCTCTCGTTCATCAAACTCGGCTACTACGTGTTCTTACACGGACCCGCCGAGCGGACGGTAAAGGATGCGAAAACCGGCCAGACGGTCGCGATGTTCTCCGTCGGCGGCGCCTGTGTGATTCTCGGCCTTCCGTTCATCGGCTGGCCGGTGTTCACCGATCTGTTGCCGCTAGTGGACGGAGTTACGGTGACGCAACTGGATACCGCACTCAACCCCTACAGCGCGGGTCACCTCACCGATGCGGCGATCCTGATCGCCGTCTCCGCCGTCGGCTTCAAACTCATCCGCAAACCGCTCTCGAAGCTCGATTACTCCGATCCCGCACTGATCGTCAACCCGGCGACCTACTACGCCGGGCGCTACACGATGCTCGGTGTCACCGACCTCTACGCCGCTGTCGACGCTGCCGTCGTCGGATTCGTCAAACGCTGCTACTGGATCGGAAACAACCCGGCGCTTGCGGTCGACGAAACCGCTCGGCGCGTGCCGGGACTCGAGGTCGAGAAGCGCCAACCAGCAGACGGCGGGAAACCGTCGACGATCCACCTGCGCACGAGCATCGGAACCACCGTCTTGCTGTTGACGATCGTTCTGACGGCAGTCCTCTGGTTGCTCGTCACCTGACCGCTCAATCGTTTTCACAGCCGAGCGGATCCCGGTGTGCGGGTTGAGCCGAAACGAACTATCGTACTGACAAACTGAAGAACTAACGAACTGTTACTCGCTGGCTTCGTCCTCGAGAACGGATTCGACGTCGACAACTGGCCGCCAGTCGGCCGGAACGGCGATCGTCCGGTCCGCGGTGGGAGTACGTAACGCGGGCTTCGACCCGGTCGCCTCCCTGCGAGAGCGATCGTCATCGATGTCGCTTCGAACGCGCCGCGGCGTGAGGGGGACGCCGTCGGCGTCGACCCCTGCGTCAGCACAGAGACGCTTCAGCACCGACCGGGCCCCCTCGGTCGTGATCGCTGGCGGCGCAATCGCTCGTTCGCGGGCGAGTTCGATCGCCGTGCGGTCGGCAAACAGCGCGTCGATCTCCTCGGTGTCGTGCCCGCGTTCGTCGAGTTGCTCGCGAACGTGGCGGGCGATCGACGGCGCGTGGCGAGTCGGAAACAGCGGCCAGTCGTTCGTCGGCGGATCGAGAACGACCCGGTAGCGTCGAAGTGGCGTCCGGGCCTGTGCGAGCATCGTCACCTCCTCTGCCCGCTGGGTTCGCCCGAGCACCCGGATCGTGCCGGTGTAGAAGTCGACGTCCTCCCAGGTCGCACCGGACCGCCGGTCGTCCTCGGGGACGCGAAACAGCTCCGCCCCGCGGGCACCCGAGTGAGCGAGTACGGCGACGAGCGCGTACTCGCGCAGTCGCGTCAGCCGCTCCTCGGAATCGAACGCGTCCGCCGTCGCCTCGAGCGCCCGAGCGCGAACGAACCGCTCGAGACGGCGACGGTGATCGACTGCCTGGCCGTCGTCGCCTCGGCCGTCGGCGACGTCCGAGTCGTCGGAGGGTAACACCGACGCGGCCGCACCCGTCGTCGCCGGGTTCCGAGGGATAATGCCGCCACCGACACACCACGAGAGAAACGCCCGGACGACGGCGAAGTAGGTTCGTGCACTCGAGGCCGTGAAATCGCCGCGGTCCGTGCGTTCGTCGAGCGATCGAGCGTACGACCGCAGGTGAGCGGCCTCGAGTGCGACGACCGAGTCGACGTCGTGGTCGCGTGCGAGCCAGTCGGCGAACCGTCGCAGGATCGACTCGGCGTTGACCGCGTACGCGCCGGCTCCAGGGCCGTCGGGGTCGGCGACGGCCTTCCGCTGGAGGTAGGCGTCGACCGCGTTGTCGACGGTGACGTCGGTCACCCGACCGTCACCCCGTCGGACGACCACCGATCGCTCGACGATGCCATTGGTCGTCCGGTACTGACGGGCGGATCTAAATTTGTGTTTCGGTCTCACACCCCGGGTGTGCAACGGTCGGACAGTCACCAGTCCGTGACGGGCGGATGGACGGTTACTGGTCCGTGACGATCGGACGGTCACCGGTCCGTGACTGTCGTCCGATTGTCGCGGTCACTCGAGGTAGCCGAGATCTGCGAGTCGGCGCTCGACGCCTTCGTCCGCCGTTTCGACCGAGGTGTCGCGCTCGAATCGTGGATAGGAGTCGACGCCGGGGGAGTCGACACACGGGAGCGCCGATCCGTCCATTCGTTCGTCGGCCGGGACATCGAACGTCGCGAGGACGGTCGGTGCGACGTCGAAGATGTGGGCGTCGCCGAGGCCGCCCGCGTGATCGATATCAGCGCCACGGGCGGCGAACGTCCCCTGAAGCTTGTGGTTCCAGGGCTCCGACGGTGGACCGAACTGCTCGCCGTGAAGCGTCGCCGACAGGAAGTGATCGAAGTCGGCAGGGACCGTCACGACGTCGACGGCGCGTTCGCTCTCCGGGCCGTGAAAGTACTCCTCTCGCGGGCGAACCTCTTCGAATATCGCCTCGCCGTCGGCCGTCGTGACCGACCTGAGCGCGTCGATGAGTTGCATTCGGACGGCTTCGTACTCCTCGGGCGGAACGACACCCTCCGGATCCCGACCCTCGAGGTTGATCCGGACGCCGAGTTCGATCCGGGATCGGACGTACGCCGACGACGCCGGGAAGTCGACCTGATCCGCCCCGGCGTTGACGAGACTCGTCGGCGCGCGGGCCGCGACCGCGTCGGCGAGTCCCACCCATCCGAGGACGGTCCCGATCCGCTGGCTCGTGAGACCGAGCCCGGCGGCGGACGCCATCGCGCGTTCCGCGAGCCCCGGTTCGTACTCATCGGCGTCCGCACCGCGTTTGAGGCTGTCGTCCCGGACCGTCGCCCACGTCGGCATCCCCTCGCCGCCGCGTCTGGTCTCGACGTGGCCCTCCTCGCGGAGGAACTCGTTGACGCGAAACTCCACGCCGTCGTACGGACCCATCCCGTGGTCGCTGACGACGACGACGTTCGCAGGATCGGTCGCCTCGAGGGTCGCGCCGAGCTGTCTGTCGAGTTCGCGGTAGATAGCCCGGATCGCCGCCTCGTCGTCCGGCGCTTCGTGGAAGATCGAGTCGGTCGCCTGGAACTCGAGGAAGCCGAAATCCGGATCGAACCGGTCGGCGAGGTACCGAAAGGCCTCCCCGCGCATGCGTACGCAATCGCTGTAAGCGTCGCCGAGGTCCTCGGCGTTCTCGTCGGGATAGACGCGGTACTCGCCGACCGCGTCCCGGACGTCCGCGAGCAGGCCCTCGGGGTGACAGTCCGGATTCTCCGGAGCGGTGTAGCCGGGGATCACCGCCCCGTCGAACGCCCGTGGCGGGTGAGTGACCGGAACGTTGACGACGACACTCGAGAAGTCGTGCCGGTCGAGGTGTTCCCAGACTGTCCGCTCGCGGACGTCGGTCGCGTTGACGACGTCCCACTCGTAGCCGTCGAACTCGAGAAAGCCGAAGACGCCGTGTTTTCCGGGGTTCATTCCCGTGTACAGCGAGGGCCACGCCGAGGCCGTCCACGGCGGTATCTGGGACTCGAGCGAGCCACTCGTCCCGTCGCGGTAGATCGATTCGAGCGTCGGTACCTCGTCGTCCTCGAACAGCGGGGCGAGCACCCGGTCGCAGGCCGCGTCGATCCCGACGAGCAGCGTTCGGAGGGAAGATCCGTCGTCCATCGTCGACGACTCCGTGGCCTCGTCCCTTGGTTATGGTCGCGGTTATCGCCGACTGGCCCGGTTAGTTACGCTCGACTCCGCCAGCGTCACGACTAGCCGCTATCTATTCGGATTCGATGGCTGTCATGCTCGAGACACCGTCACGAACGTCGAAACGCCGATAAATCCGTCCATACCGCCGTATCGGCCACGGTTTTCGGGACGGATTCACTCAGCCAGCGGGCGACGAGGAACGGAATCTGATCGAACCGACGGACAGACTCGAGGAGGTGACGCCGTACCTCGACGCGGTTGCGGCCCACGAGCGCTGACTCGTCCTCACTTGACGCTGTCGTAGACCGACGCCGCCGTCCGCATTCCCCAGGAGCCGTACTCGAGGCTGTAGTACGTCTCGAGGCCGGGATTGAACTTGGCTTTGTACCGGTTGATCCGGCGGGTGTCTGCGCCGACGAGGTCGTATCGCTCGAGTCCGGAGTCGATCCCGTCTTCCATGATCGCCCAGTCGAGCAGGTCGTTCGTCGGGACGTCGACGTCGGCGTCGGTTCTGACGCCGCCCATCCACCGCCCCGTCCGCGGGCCGTACTCGAGTGCCAGAATGCCGCCGACGAACTCGCCGTCGACCCGCAGCGTGTACGGGCGTACGTGGCCGTTCTCTGTGCGCTCGGCGAGGTCCGTGACGAACTCGAGCGGAACGCCGAAACTGATACCCTGTGACTCGTACCGGCGTCTGACCTGATCGTAGATGAGCCGGATCTCCTCGGTGTCGCCGACCTCGACCGTGTAGGCGTCGTCGTCGGTGTTTCGAACGTTGCTCCGAGCGTCGCTACTGAACGTCATCAGGAGATCGTCTTTCGAACGCGTGAGGTCGACGGCGTACGTGTATTCGGGGTTCGCGTCGTACCCCCGCCACGTGAACGGACGCACGTCGTCGAATCCCGTCGTCGTCCTGACGTGGCCGTAGCTCGGGTTCACGTGTTCGTCGATCCACTCGAAACAGCCGTCCATGAAGCGCTGTCGCCGCCGTTCGCGTTTTCGACGTTTCGGCGACGCACACTCGAGTAACGCCGGCCCGAGATACGGCACGCGGAGGTGTGGCGGCGGCGAAAACACCGTCGTCACGAACCGCTTTCTGATCTCGAAGACCGGAAAGACGCCGACCGGTTCCTGGCCTTTGAACCCGATCAGCGGGTGCAACGTCGCGTCGGCGTGGTCGGCTTGCACACGGAGCGCCTCGAGTTCGTGACACATCGTCCCCTGTGGCGACCGTCGGACGTACTCGTTCCACTCCTCTACGTCGTCGTCGGTCGCACGTCGAACGTCGACGCTCATGGTCCCCTCGCGGCGGTGTTCCAGCTTCGGTCGTCCCGGCGGTCGAAGATATCGGTCGCTCGACGTCTCATACCCGGTTGATCGCTCCACGACCACTTTGTAAGCATCCAGTTTCTACCGGCTCGACCGACGGATCGCGGGCCCGTCCGTCGCGAGTTCGAGCGGTCCTCGACGTCACACACCCAGGGTCATCACGGGCGTCCCAAACCGAGTTCTAATTCGTCCGAATCGACGTCTCGTCGAACCGACAGCCGGAGTTGATCGGACGTACGGCCGATGGTGGGCTCATTGTCTCGAGTTCGAACCGGTCAGCTGGGTTATGCGACGAGTAACTATGCCCGGATCGCTCGAGCAACCGATACTGACCGGATAGATGAAAGACCGCTCGACACAACAGTACCAGTCGTCCACCGCCGTCAGACAGGGTAGTAAACAGCTCGCCGCGCGTCTCCCGATGGACCTGATCGGCGTCGCCGGATTCGTCGTCGTCGCGGCTCTCCTCCTCGCGATCGTCGACACCGGCTCCGCGGTTCTGCGGCTCGTGGTCGGATTCCCGCTTTTGCTTTTCGTGCCGGGGTACGCGACTGTCGCCGCGCTGTTCCCGCGTACGGCGGGCGACGGCAGACGCGAGACGAACTCGCGCCCGTTGATCGATCGACGGAGCGTAACCGACGGAGAACGCGTCGCACTCGCGTTCGGGCTGAGCCTCGCGATACTCCCGTTGCTCGGACTGGTGATCGCAGCGGCCTCCTGGGAGTACTCGACATCCGTCGCCGTGGGCGTGGTCTGCGTGTACGCGTTTTCTGTGGCCTGTATCGCCGCGATCAGGCGTCTGCGTGTTCCGACCGAGCAGCGGTATCGACTGGATCTGATGCAGCGGGCGAGCGCACTCCACGCGGCCGTTTTCGAGACGAATTCACCGGTTCACACCGCCGTCAACGTCGCACTCGTCGTCGCCGTGCTGGTCGCCCTGACGACGGTCGGCTACGCGCTCGTCGCTCCCCAGGACGGTGAGCGGTACACGAGCCTCGAGATACTCACAGAGGGCGACGACGGCGAACTCGTCGCCGATCCACCCTCAGAAATAGATTCCGGCGAGGAACTCTCGTTCGTGGTCGGCATCGAAAACCGAGAGGGTGAGGAGATGGAGTACACGGTGGTGGTGCAAGAACAGTGGGTGTCAGACGACGGGGTCATCGACCGCCACGAACACGATCGGATCGAAGCCCAGGTAAGCGACGGCGAAACTGCCTACGGCGACCGTGAGATCACGACCGAGGCAACTGGCGGCGACGTCAGAATCGCCGTGTTGCTGTACGAAGACGACGTCCCGGCGAACCCGACTACCGACAACGCCTACCGATACGGCTACTTCTGGACGGAGATCGTCGACGACGCCTGATCGGCCTTCGGTTCGGTCACAACTCGATCCACGTCAGTTGGATAGTAACAACTGAACCGATCCACACCGATACTACAACTGATAGGGATTATCGTAGGAGTTCATCGGTTCCCAGTGAAGAACCGAGAGACAGTACCGAAAGAGAGGATTCGAAACCGGTGGTTGGCTACGATAATCCCTATGAACCGACCCACACACCCATCGTCGATCCGTCTGGCGATCGGGTGTACAGTGACGGTCAGTGGCTACTATCGCCCATCAGGTGGGAAAAACACCCGACTCGAGTTCTCTCGGACTAACTCAGTCGATTGGTATTAGGATGCTTCCCGTCGGCAACTGGTGTATAACAAGGGCGGGGATCGGACAAGGGACGGATAGCCTCGAATGTCCTCACACGCTGCGGGTTCCGACGAACCGATTCGAAAACTGATACTCACTGGTGGCTTCCTGGCCGTTACGGTCGGCGCGTTCGTCGCGCACACGTCGCCGGCGGCCGGATACGAACTGTCGATCTACGCGAGTACACCCACCGCGGTCTGGTTCGGGCTGGCGGCGGCGATGCTCGTCTCGCTCGCCGTCGCGTTCGCCCCCGCGACCGACGGCTCGAGAACGCGTTCGATCGCGCTCGTCCTCGGCGGGCTGGTGATGGCCGTCTTCGCGGGGTTGCCGATCGTCCGGGGGTATCACTTCTACGGACACCACGACGCGTTGACGCACCTCGGCTGGGCGCGAGGAATCGCCGAGGGATCGATCTCGCCGTTCGACCTCCTCTATCCCGGCATTCACACCGTCTCGGTGTTCGTCAACGCGGTCGTCGGTATCCCGATCACCAGGGCGCTGTTGCTGGTCGGAGTGTTCTCGACGATCGCGTTCGCCGTCTTCGTCCCGTTGAGCGTCGGAACGATCGTTCCCGACTCGCTGGCGGTGTCGATCGCCACGTTCGGTGCGTTCTTGCTCTTGCCGGTGACGACGATCTCGACGTTCATGCACCCACACGCGATGACACAGACGATCCTGCTGTTCGCCCTGTTCGTCTTCGTTCTCCTGAAGTACGTGACCGCGGACGAGCGTCGGTCGGCGGGACTCCCGATGCTCGTTGCAGTCGTCGCGATCGCCGCGGTCGTCTACCACCCACAGTACGTCGCACACATGCTCGTCGTCATGGTCGGAATCTGTGTAATTCAGCTTTTCTTTCCGCGGCTCCCGCTTGTTTCGCGGACGAAAATCGCCCGGCAGGTCGCCGGACATCAGCGTCTCTACGGGCTGACACTGTTCGTGCTCGGTGCCTTCCTCCTCTGGTCGGCGAACCACGGCTTCTTCTCCGGTTTCGCCGGTCGAGCGATCACGTCCGCACTCGAGTACATCCTCACGGGCTCCGGTCAGGCGGGTGCGTCGATCGTCGCACAGGGTGGCTCAGTTCTCTCGATCGGCGGCAGTCTGACGGAGGTCTTTCTCAAACTCTTCTTCGCCCACCTGGTCGTGACGGTACTGGCGACGGCGCTAATCGCGACCGTCTTCCTCGTCGGCCGACCGGCCCGGTTTCCGGACGTCCCGGCGACGACCGTCTATCTGGCGACCGGGCTGGCGGGGCTCTCCGCCCTGTTCGTCGTCTACTTCGCGAGCGTTACGAGCGAGATGTACTTCCGGGTGTTCGGGTTGATGATGGTGTTCGCCGTGATCCTCGCGTCGATCGCGTTCCACACGACGGTTCGTTCGCTCTCCGCTCGGATCTCGCCGCCCACGATTCGGACGGTCGCCGTCGGAATCTTCGCGATCCTGTTGATCACCTCGCTGGCTGCCGTCTACGCGTCTCCGTACACGTACGGCCAGACCCACCACGTCTCCCAGGCGCAGATGCACGGCTACGAGACGTCGTTCGCGAACGCGGGTGAGGAGGTCGAACTAGCCGGGTTCAGGGGGTCGCCGAACCGCTTCGCTGACGCCATCTTCGCCGCCGAGACGCGGACGAACGAACACGCGAGCGTCTCGCCGGAAACGTTCGAACAGGGACCAGGCGAGTACTACGGTATCGAACAGTATCTGGTCGTCTCACAGGTCGATCAGGAACGCGAGTTGATATCGTATCAGGGACTGCTCTACTCCGAATACGACTTCGACTCACTGGACGACCGTCGCGACCTCGACCGCGTCCACGCCAACGGCGAGGTCACCACCTACCGCGTGAATCCGGGCGCCTAACGCAGTCGCGTCGGTCCAGATCTCGAGAGCAACGGTCGGTCCGAGAATCGTTCAGTGACGTCCGCTCGAGTGGTTCCCTCACGCCGGTTTCTGGCCGTCTTTTCGCTCAAGGGGTCCCTCGCGTTCCGCGGACAACCCGGTGAGCATCCGGTTCGAGATCACGCGTACTCGTCCGTCGTCTCGATCGGTGTTGTAGGGGTTTACGAACACGCCTCGAGCCGGATCGCGCGAGAGGAAGACGTATGCGTTGGCAATCGGAACGACGTGGCCCGGATTCACGTGGTCGGCCGGCGTCGTTCGTTTTCGGTAGGCGACGAGTTCGTGCCAGTCGGTGAACTCGGACGCCGAGGAGGCGGCGACCACGGCGGCGCGGTCCGAGTGGACTGACTGGGACTTCGGCCCCGTACTGTCCGTTCCCGCCTCCATCGACGTCGAGAACAGGGCCCACAGCTCGTCGCCGACACGGAGCGTCTCCGCGTAGTAGACCGAACTCGAGAGCTCGTGGACCGTCTCCGGCCGTGGATCGTCGGCGTCGAAACGATCACGCGATAGTTTCCTGATCGGCTTTCGTTGGCTGTAGACGCTGTCGACGCCCCAGAGGACGGCCGACGGCGTAAACGCGAGTTCGACCGCTCGCCAGGTTTGATCACCGCTGCCAACGGGCTCGAGGCGGCCGTCGCGAAGGCGGCCGATTCGACACTCCGGGTCCGCGTCACCGGTCGTGACCCACACCTCGCCTGTGTAGGGATCTTCCTGTACCGCGTGGACGTGGCGGACGTCCGCGAGCGCCGCGGCCGTCGACCACGTTCGACCGTCCTGGGAGGACAGAATCCTGGGCGTCGTCTCGCCGTCGAGCGGGTACTCGCCGAGGTAGATCGTTCCGTCGCTCACACAGACAGCGCTCGGCAAGATTCCCATCGGCGCCGACGACGCCGGCAACGTTCGGACGACCTCCCAGGTTCGTCCGTCGTCGGTCGAGCGATACAGCCACCGATCGGCGCTCGCGAGCAGGAGGTCGTCGTCGATCGACCAGACGTTGACAGCCGGGAACCGACCGGTAACAGTCGTGACGAGCGATCGAAACGGCCTCGTCGTCTTCAGTGTGAATCCCACACCCCCTCCCGGCGGGGCCGGGAGACGGCCGATCGTCGCCGACCCGTCTCCGCCCTCGAGGTAGATCGTGCGTCCGACCGTCGCGAGGATCCGTCCGTTGTGGATCGTCTGGAGTTTCATGAGAGCAGTCGAACCGGTTCGTTCGGTTCGTCTCCTCGAGACGGTCGACGTGGGTTTTGTAATCCGTCCACTGAATCTCTACCGGGGCAGAGAGTCAGTTCTACCTGACGTCTAGACCGATCATTGTAATCTATCTCCTGAATACGATTTTCCGATAGATAACATAAACAGACGTACAGGAGTTCGATATCAACGAAACAGACGATCGCTTCGACGGCCGAAAACCCGCAGACTGCGACGCCGTATTCGACATTAACTTTTTCGTGAAGTTATAATTTACCTTCCAATAAGGCAAAATAGCTGAAGTAAAATGGCATGGAAACATTACATTCTGGAATGGTTAAACGAGTTTTAACAGAAAGTTTATACCGGTATGCTTGAATTACTCGAAAGCATGGCACGCGATCCATCGGTACTGGATGACGATAATCCAGCCGCTACAGACCCCGAGAAGACAGAACGAGACGATAGTCCGACCATACTGCGCAGACGGTCCTATCTGAAGTGGGCCGGGACGGCCGCCGGCGCGGCACTCGCGACGAGTGCACCGGCTGCCGCCTCGAGCGGCGCGGACGTCGCAGCGGCCGCCGAGGTTGCGAACCTGAATCGGATGTCCGAACGCGAGCTCTCGATCGCCGAGGGCGAGGACCTCTCGAGGTACGTGGCGAACGCGAGCAACGGTGAACTGTTGATCGTTCCCGAGGGAACGTACGAGTGGAACCGGACGCTGTCGTTCTCACGGCGGAACTGGGGAATCGTCGGAGACGGCGACGTTACGATCATGGTCCCCGGAAACCGGGGCCACGGAACGAAAAACGACTACGTCCTGAACACCTCCGGGGACAACGTCTTCGTCGCGAATCTGACGTTCGACTCGGACGGACGGCCGGCAACCGGATTTCGGTGTATCGTCGATCAGTACGCGGAGTTTCGGGACATCACGGTCGCGAGCGACGGCCCGCGCACGTGGGACCAGTCTCAGACGAACATGTTCAACGTCGGCGCCGAGTCCTCGAGCGGCGAGGTGCTGTTCGACGGGTTGGTCGCGTACAACAACGGAAACATCTCGCAGTACAACGGCGGCCAGTCTCGGATCGGGATCTGGTGTTCGCGTTCGGGCAAGCTGACCGTCCGAAACTCCGTGATCTCCGGCTTTCCCAACAACGGTATCTACACGCGGATGCCCGGCGAAATGGAGATCGACAACTGCGTGTTCGCGAACAACAACGTCGGGAGCATCCGCCTCGGCGGGAGCAACGAGGTCGTCAAAAACAGTACGTTCTACCTCGATCTCTCGCGCGACGACACGGTATCCACGAGCCGCGGAAATGCCAACGCGGGCGCGATCACCGCAGACAATCGCGGCCGCGCTTCGAACGGCGGCTACGTCCGCAACTGCTCGTTTATCGTCCGGGACATCCGAAACTCGACCGGTGCGATCCGGTTCCTCGACAACAACTGGATCGACGTCGAGGACTGTCAGTTCCTGCTGGACCAGGGGAACGTCCCGGGCGTCGGCTGGAACAACAGCGGCTCCGTCAGGCTCCGGAACCTGACGTTCGATACCGAGAACGGATCGGGAGCGACCGTCGCGTCTTCCGGCGGATCGTACTCGACCGTCGAGAACGTCTGCGTCAGTTCCGACCTCGTCACGGGACAGATCAACGCGAGTTCCCGAAACTGCAGCTTCGACTGGGAGAAAGCCCACGACTACCCGAACCCCGAGTTCGAGGACCGCGAGGAGGACGATTCGGGAAACGGGAGTGAGGAGCCCGAACTCGGAAACACGCTCGTGATCGACGGCGAAGGGAGTTCCGAACGCTCCGACTACCAGTTCGAAGTCGACGGTGAGGTCGACCACAGCGAGTACCACTCCGAGTACGGCACCGGCGGCGAGATTGACGGCGGCTCCGTCGCCGGTTTCGTCCGCGGCGGCGTCGACGGCTTCCGCTTCGAGGGTGAACTCGTCGACCTCGAGGTCGAAGACGGTCCGACCGTCCGCGTCAACGGCATCGAGGTCGATCCGGCAGAGTACGGCGACGAAGACGACGAAGACGACCAGGAGTTATCTAACACGCTCGTGATCGACGGCGAAGGGAGTTCCGAACGCTCCGACTACCAGTTCGAAGTCGACGGTGAGGTCGACCACAGCGAGTACCACTCCGAGTACGGCACCGGCGGCGAGATTGACGGCGGCTCCGTCGCCGGCTTCGTCCGCGGCGGTGCCGACGGCTTCCGCTTCGAGGGCGAACTCGTCGACCTCGAGGTCGAAGACGGCCCGACCGTCCGCGTCAACGGTATCGAGGTCGATCCGGCGGACTACGGCGACGAAGACGACCAGGAGTTATCTAACACCCTTGTCATCGACGGCGAGGGGAGTTCCGAACGCTCCGACTACCAGTTCGAAGTCGATGGCGAGGTCGATCACAGCGAGTACCACTCCGAGTACGGCACCGGCGGTGAGATCGACGGCGGCACCGTCGCCGGCTTCGTCCGCGGCGGCGTCGACGGCTTCCGCTTCGAGGGCGAACTCGTCGACCTCGAGGTCGAAGACGGCCCGACCGTCCGCGTCAACGGCATCGAAGTCGACCCTGACCGGTTACTCGGCTAAGACCGACTCGATCGACTGATTCGGGCGGGGCGTCGAGCCTCCCTTGAGTCGACGGTACCCGGGGAGTCGGACGACAGCCCGAGGACCAGACGACGGCAACGTCCGAAGAGTCAGACGACGACCGCTTCCGAAGATTCAACCGACAGCGCGGACGGTGTTCGAGGCGTCAGACGACGGCATCCGGGGAACTGCTGGCCCCACGGCCCTCGAGCGCCGGCACCTCTCGGCCGTAGATCTCGAGGAGTTCGTCGGTGATCTCCTCCCAGGAGTACCGCTGCTCGGTTTGCCGTCTGTTCTGGCGTCCCATCCCTTCGACCCGTTCCGGGGAGGTGACCAACGTCTCGAGGGCGTCGTGAAGTTCGTCGGCGTCACCCGGCTCGATCAGGATTCCGTTCTCGTCGCCGATAACCTCCGGAATGCTCCCGACGGACGTCGAGACGACGGCGTTCCCGCCGGCCATCCCCTCGAGCATCGCGATCGGAAGCCCCTCCGCGTACGTCGGGAGGACGTAGATCGAGCCCTCGCTCAACAGCTCGCGCTTTCGCTGCTCGGAGACGTAGCCGTGGTAGGTGACGTTCTCGTGTTTCGCGGCGAGTTCCTCGACCGACGACGAGAGCGGCCCCTTGCCGGCGAACTCCGCCTCGAATGGGCGGTCGGTACTCGTGGCGAGGCGGTCGACCGCCTCGACGAGTTCCGCGACGCCCTTCCGGTCGATCATGTTCGAGACGAACACCAGCCGCGGCGGATCGGCGCCGAACTCCGGATCGTACGACGACGGTTCGACGGCGTTCGGGAGGACGTGAATCGACTCCTCGTCCGTGCGGGTGGCGACGACGTCTCGCCAGTACGGCGAGAGGACGACCACCCGATCGCTCGCGTCGAAGACGACCGACTGGTACCACGCGAGGGCTCTCGATTCGGTCGCGACGAACTCGTCGAACGACGAGCCGTGGACGTGGACCACGACGGGCCGGTTCCAGACGTACGCGGCGAACAGCACGTACAACGACGACCGGTAGAACGAGAAGCGGTGGGAGGTGTGCACGTGGACGATATCCGGCCGTCGCCTGAACGGAAACAGGATCGCCGCCCACAGACCGAGTAACACCGAGTAGACGAACCAGGTCGCACCGCTTCCCGCCGGCGGCATCCGCATGTCGTAACTCGAGACCGACAGCCGATCGCTCAGCCGCCGGTGTTGTTCCTCGACGTACTGGTGAACGCCCCCGCCGCCGTAGGTTCCCACGATGAGAACTCGTGGAGACTCTGCTGTCATAGCCGACTCGACGCGGTTCGGCGTGTTTGTTATGCCACGACTGTCCCGCGCTCACGTCGTGGTTGACTGGTCGTCACGGCGCGGTCGTACACCTCTCACCGCCGCCGTAGCGCAGTCACCGGTCCGAGCGGACGACAGGCGGTCGTTACCGGCGCTCGAGGTGGCAGTCGCCCGTCCCGTCCGACTAGTGGGATGGTTTCGTCCGTACCGGCATCTCCGCAAGCAACTGTTCGGTCGCCGCCTCGACCGCGGCCTCGCTCGAGCGTTCGGGCTCCCAGCCGAGCGCCGCGAGTTTCTCGATCGAGAGGCGCATCTTCGGGACGTCACCCGTCCAGCCGCGGTCGCCGCCGGTGTACTCGTACTCCGGCTCGAGACCCATCGTCTCGCTGACGACGTCGGCGATCCGCGTGACGGAGGTCGTCGTCCGCGTGCCGAGGTTGAACGTCGCCACCGGGCCGTCGGCCGCTGCGAGGACGTGAATCATGGCGTCGACGCAGTCGTCGACGTGGAGGTAGGACTTCTCCTGGCGGCCGTCGCCGAGGATGCGAAGCGAGTCGGGATCCGCCTGCAGCTTCTCGATGAAATCGGGGATCACGGCCCCCCGAAGCCGTGGGCCCACCACGTTCGCGAACCGGACGATGCGTGCGGTCAGATCGTGGGAGTTCGCGTACACCGAGAGCAGGGCCTCGTCGGCGAGTTTGCTCGCGCCGTAGGCGCTGATCGGCTCGAGCGGCGCGTAATCTTCCGGCGTCGGCCGAGGAGCCTCGCCGTAGACGGTCGACGACGACGTAAAGAGGATCTCGGCGACGTCGACCGCGCGCATTCGCTCGAGGACGTTGTGTGTCATCGCGGCGTTCGATTCGAACTGCTCGCGTGGCCGGTCGGTGTCGACTGACTTGCTCGCCGCGAGGTGGCAGACGACGTCGGTGTCGGCCGTAATCACGTCCGCGGCGTCCTCTGGGTCGGTGAGGTCCGTGTGGACGAACGTTGCCCCGTCAGGAACCCACTCCCGGCGGCCGTTCGAGAGGTCGTCTGCGACAACCACCTCGGTGCGTTCGACCAGCCGCTCTGTGAGGTGCGAGCCGACGAATCCGGCGCCACCGGTCACCACGATCCGCTTCCCGGAGAGGTGCGCTAACCCGTTCATTCTCCGTTGACGATCCGCGTGTGAGCGCCGACGAGGGCACCGTTGAACTCGAGTCCGTCGAGGGCGGTCTTCCGGTCGATGATCGACGAACGCACCTCACAATCCTGGATCGTGGCGTCCGGGAAGATGACCGATCTCGAGAGGTGCGAATCCGTCACCTCCGCGCCGGCCATCACGTGGACGTTCTCTCCGAGCGTCGTCCGCTCGACGGTCGCACTCTCGGCGACCCGGGTCTCCCCCTGTAGGTGCCAGGCGACCGCGTCGAGGTAACACTCCGGCGTACCGATGTCGAACCAGGCCTCCTCGAACGGAAACGCCCGGATCGACTCGCGCTCTAAGAGCCACTGGACGAACCAGCCCGGCTCGTCGGGGTTGTTCCCC
This sequence comes from Natrialba sp. INN-245, assembly GCF_009807105.1. Taxonomy (NCBI): domain Archaea; kingdom Methanobacteriati; phylum Methanobacteriota; class Halobacteria; order Halobacteriales; family Natrialbaceae; genus Natrialba; species Natrialba sp. INN-245. Next base: position 199,601 of record NZ_WUBV01000017.1, read on the forward strand.
TCCTCGAGGTACGTCGAGAGCGACGGAAGCGTCTCGGCGGGAAAGCCGTAGCAGGCGATCGAGACGAGCGAACTCGTCGGATTCGTGGGCTTCTCTGCGAAGTCGACCACCTCGCCGTCGGCCACGTCGACGACGCCGTAGGAACTCGCACGATCGACGGAGCCGACGTCGTAGGTCGCGATCATCGGACTCGCTGCGCTCCGGAAGGCGTCGACGAACTCCGAGACGTCGAAGCTCAGCAGGTTGTCGCCGGCGATCACGACGGTATCCTCGTCGATTCCCTCCCGCTCGACGAGCTGGGCCAGCGCGCCGACGACGCCGAGTTTCTCCGTCTCCGCGGTCGTCTCCTCGACAGTGAGCGTCGGCTTCTCGTATCGACTCCCGGAGAGGTGTTCGCGGAAGTGATCGGCGAAGCGTCGATTCGTGCTCACGAACACCTCGGAGATCCGGTCGTCTGCCTCGAGTTCGGTGAAGATTCGATCGATGACCGTCGCATCGCCGATCGGAAGGAACATCTTCGGCCGATGTCTCGTGATCGGCCACAGCCGCGTCGCGTAGCCGCCAGCGAGGACGATTGCTTTCATATCCCTGCTCGAATCGCCCCCACGTTCAGCCATTGTTATGAGTCTGGTAACGAATTCTATCCGTCGGCTGTCGCCGAGAGCAGGTCGTTCGCCACGAGAACGGACCGCCGAACGGATCGGTAGCTCGTTCGTTGGGCCGGTGAACCGTCAGCTCACGTCGGGTAGGTAACGCCGAACGAACGGAATCGTGACGTCGAGTCGCTGCTCGAGCAGCGAGATGGGAATGCGATCCTCGGGCTGGAGACAGCCGGTGACGGAGACGACCGCGACCGAACAGAGGCCGACGATGACGAGGAAGACTGGGAAGGTAAATACGGTCAATGAGATCACGCCGCGCAGGGCGAACGCGATCGGGAACATCACGGCAGGAAGGACGAGGAACGTCCGCCTGGACCACCGGGAGAATGGAGTGACGCCGTATTTCAGCTTCAACACTGCGTAGACGGTCAGGTTGAGCGCCACGAACGAGAGCATGGACGTTACGGCGGCCCCCATGAAGCCGTAGCGCGGAATGAGGAGCAGGTTCAACGCGATGTTGATGCCGAACGCCACTCCGTTCGCGGCCATGATCGCGGTTGTAAAGCCAAGCGCCGAGAGCGTCTCGCGGTTGCGCCCGAACGTCGCGCTCGTGAAGAAGCCGATCGCGAGGATCGAAAGCGCCAGTCCTGCCTCGCGGTAATCCGCTCCGAAGACGATGGTGAGGACGTCACCGGGGAAGACGACGAACGTGAGAAACAGCGGGAACGTGATGATGAAGATCCACTTCGTCGTCAGCTCGTAGATCGATTCGACCTCGGCGCGCTCGTCGTCGGCGTCGAGCCGAGACGCAAGCGGCAGATACAGAAAGCCGAACGAGGAGAGGACGAGCAACATGCCGCTGGCGAGCGGGTACGCCGAGCTGTAGAGGCCAACCTCGTGTGAGGAGCGAAAGTAGCCGAGCATCAGCGTGTCGGTTCGGGTGAGCATGTTCGAGAGCACCGTCGCGAACACGAGCGGCGCGGAGAAGACGAGCAGCTCGCGGACGTGAAGACGGTACGTGCCGACCAATGGCAGGAGTCGGTTCAGGAGGAGACAGGCGAGGAGACAGGAGAGGACCGCACCGACGAGGTACGCCATCGCCGCAGCGTGGATGCCAAAGCCCGCGAGGAGAAAGCCGACGAGAAAGAGCAATCTGGCGGTCGGGTAGAGCAGGTCCCGCGTGTAGGTTCGATACAGCGTGTTCTCGCGCCCCCGAATGCCCGCGACGGCGAGTTCGAGTCCGACGGTAAAGGGGATACAGAGCACGAACAGGGCAACCAGCAGCTCCGAGTCAGCGCGATCGAACAGAAGGTTCGAAACTAGGCCGGAGGCGAACAGCAGGACGATCGTGAGGGCAATCGTCACGACGCTCGCGATAACGAGTCCCGCGACCAGAGCGCCGCGTTCGTTCGCGTCGTCGTCGTATCGGGACATGAAGCGCGGAACGCCGTCTCTCAACCCGACCAGTCCGATCGTCGTCACGAACGTCAGTATCGCCAGCCCGATGCTCACCTCCCCGTAGGCGTCGGTCGTCAGCAATCTGGCGACGACGACGCGCTCGATCAGCTGTGACGCCGAGTAAAACACCTGTCCGGCGCCGATGAGCACCGCACTCGAGAGGAGCTTCGAGACGTCGCCTTCGTCCACCATCAGAGGTAGCCGAGGTTCTCGAGTCGGTCGACCACGTCCCCGTCCTCGGCCGGCTCGTCTCCCGCACCGCGACCGCCGTCACGTTCTCCGCCGTACGTGCCGTCGTCCTCGAGGGGGCCGTACTCCTCGAAAACTGACTCGTCCACGAGGAGGCCGGAGGGAACGCGGCCGCCCATCCGTTTCGGAACGGGCTGATCGAGCAACGTCATCGCGATCGGTGCGACGTCCGGAAGCGAGAGCGAGCCGAGTTCGGCGGCGTCGACGTCGGCGAAGCCCGGGCCAGCACCGAGGAAGACGCCCGTCCGCTTGTGGTTGTGTTTGTCGATCGGAACGAACGCGGATCCGAGGAGGCTCGTCGCCACGAGGCTGTTCATCGCCGTCGGCATGAACAACACGTCACAGGCTTCCTCGGCGTAGGGCCCGTCGTAGACCGCCTCCCGCGGCTCGACCCACTCGAACGCCGGCTCGCCGTCGGGTGTCCGGAGCCCCTCGAGAACCCGGACGATCTCGTTGCGAACCTGCTCGTACTCCTCGGGGGGGACGACGCCCTCCTCGTCGCGTCCCTCGAGGTTGATCCTGACGCCGAGTTCCGGGCCGCTCCGACAGTAGGCCATCGACCGCCGCCAGTCGACGTTCTCGCCGAGTGCGGCCTGGGTTCCTTTCGGCAGGAGTCGTTCGACGACGGCATCGGCCCCGACGCGCTGGACCAGCCGGTAGGCGTCGCCTGCCGACATCCCGACGGCCCGGAGGGCGGACTCGGCCGTCGAGACCATCCGCACCGGAACGCTCTCTCCATCTTCGTCGCTTCCGGCGTCTCCGCCGCCCGTCTCGTCGCCGCCGAGTTCGCCCTTGCTCTCGCCGAGCGTCGGCGTTCGTCCGTCCGAACAGGTTTCGACGAACCCCTCGCGGCGGAGCACCTCGTTGACGTAGATGTTGTAGCCGTCGGTCCGGCCGATGCCGTGATCCGAACAGACGATCACGTTCGTGTCGTCGGGAACCGTCTCGAGAACCGTTCCGACGAACTCGTCGGCCGCCTCGTAGGCGCGACGAAACGCATCCTCGTCGTCGAAGGTGTGGAAGACGGTGTCGGTCTTCTGGACCTGGAGGAACGCGAACTCCCAGTCGGTGAGTTCGAGGAGCGCTCGAGCGGCGCGGCGACGGTGGTCGATCAGCGAAACCAGGTCGTCGACCGACGGATCGCCGTCGGCCTCGTTCTCGCCGTAGATCCGGTAGGGTTCGCCGAGTTCGTCCGCGAGGTCGTCTCTGATCCCGGCAGGCGACCCCTCGACGGATTCCGGGGCGAGGTAGCCGGGGATGAGCGATCCGCGGATCGAGTCGGCGGGGTGTGTAACCGGCACGTTGAGGACGGCCGCGGGGACGTCTCTGGCGGTGAGGTAGTTCCAGATCGCCGGTGTGCGAACGTTCTCTCGTGAGATCACCGTCGCGTCGTCCGGATACGTCTCATGGAAGTCGAAAAAGGAGTAGACGCCGTGGTGTGCCGGATCGACGCCGGTGTAGATCGAGGGCCACGCGCTTCCCGTCCAGGGCGGAAACGTCGACTCGAGTTCGGTCTCGACGCCCTCCTTACGGATCGACTGCATGTTGGGGGTGTCGAACCGGTCGAGATAGTCGAACGACAGTGCGTCGAGTCCGATAATAACGGTGTGGGAGGTATCCGTATCCATTGAACAGTCACCTGAAACCGACAGTCCTAGCGATTCCTCCCCGATGACGGCCATTGTTATCCCCCGCTTACCCGTTTCGCCGAGCGCGAACGCGGACGAACGGAGAAACGACCGCCCGGAAGTCCCGAGGGACCCTTTCAGTCGGCGTACCCCAGCTGGCGAAGCCGATCCTCGACGACCTCGTCGGCGATCCGGTCGTCGGCCGACTCGATCGTCCCACTGACGACGTCTCGTCGCGGCCCGTTCTCGGAGACGAGCCAGGGAACCTCGATCAGTTCGTCGGTGTAGATCCCGGGTGGATGTCCCCACTCTCGCGTCGGGAACGGAAAGCCACGCTCGCCGATCATGTTTCCGTGATCCGAGGTGACGACGGTTCGACCCTCGATCTCCTCGAGCAGCGACCGAACGACGGGCAGAACGAGCTCGAGATTCTCTCGGTAGGCTGCCCACACCTCCTCGGGCGACGCGTCGAGATCACCGGTTCGGAGCGCGTTCCAGACGTCCGGGGCGTTCTCGCCGTTTCCGAACGCCGTCGTGTTCAGGTCGTCCGCCCCGACGAAGGGGTAGTGAGGCTGGAGGAAGTGACCGACGATCCGCTTTTTGGGGTACCGTTCGACCGCCTCGCGAACGTACTCGGCCATCGTTTTCGGCATCACCGTGCCGTGGGTCTCGTCCCACCCTGCCTCGAACCAGACGTTGATCACATCGTGAAACTCGACGTCAATCTCGTCGCTCCACCGATACAACTGGGGACTCGCGGTGACGTAGACCGTGTCCGTCGCCGTCCGGCCGTCGAAGTTCGCCCGGAGGAACTCGGTCGTATGAGAGGACCGCGACCGCCGGCGCTCGAGGCGCCCCGGAAGGTCGTGCTGTTGCTCGAACATGTCGAACCGACAGGCGTCGAGCACGAGCACGGTGTCCCAGTCTTCCGCGAGGAGATCGATCCCATCCGTGTTGTACTCCCGACGGTACAGCCGTCGGTGGTAGAGCCGATTGAGTTCTCGAGCAAAAACCGATGGATCGGAGAGCCCACGTCGGAGACCGCGTTCGAGTTGTGCGGGCGAGTACATCGATCGATGATCGCGTCGCTCGGTCCATTGTTAATACCTGTGTAGGTGAGATAACAGTCACCTGATCGAGACAGTCAACGGCGGCTATCAGTCGATCGACGGGCCTACCGTTCGATCGCGACGCCGTCACATGTAGCCGAGATCCTTGAGCTGCGCTTCGACGTCCGCGTCGATCTCGCGGTCGGTCGCCGACCCGTCGTCGGTCGCGTCGGACCGCTCGGATCCGAACCGTCGGACCCGTTCGGAGAGTGACTCCCCATACGACTCGAGTCGACCGGGATCGGGTCTGGACTGCCTGGCGTCGGCCGACCGATCGTAGAGGTGTTCCTCGCCAGAATCGCTTCGGACGTACTTGTACTCGCGGTCGGCGGCGACGCACCACCGGGTGATCTCGTCGGGCGTCGTTCGGCCGGCGTGTGGGACGAAGTCCTCGGCGATCGCCGTCTCGCGGGTGTAGGTCCCCGCCGGCGGACCGCCGTCGCGAACGACGTCGAACAGCGAGACGAGTTCGAACGGCTCCCCGATCCGCTCACCCTCGCGCTGTCTGGGCCGTTTGATCCACAGCGGCACGTTGAGGTTGATATCCCGGAGGTAGTGGGGCGGGTGTTCGTCCCGCGGGTAGTCCCCGAGGGTCTTGCCGTGGTCGGCACAGACGATCACGAGCGTCTCGTCGAACAGCCCCTCCGTCTGGAGCAATCCAAACAGCTCCTCGACCTTCGAGTCCTGGTAGCGCGCGCTCGCGTCGTAGTACTCCATCACTCGCTCTCGAGTATCCGGATCGAGATCCGTCCTCCCCATCACGTACGCGAGCAGTTTCGTATTGAGAACGCGCGGTTCGATCGGGTTCGGCACCTCGAGTCCGAGATCCGCAAACGCCTGCTTCGGCGGGAAGTAGGGGCTGTGGGCCTCCATCAGGTTGAGAAACGTAAACGTCGGTTCGTCGTCGTCGGCACGGCGGGCGAGCCAGCGTTTCGTCCGATCGACCAGGCTGTCCGTGAAGAAGCGTCGTTTCAACAGGAACGCCGGCTGTCGAGCCGCCTTCCCGAGCGCCGAGTGAAACCGCGAGTGACGTCGGTCGCGTCGGGTGTGGATGCCGTCGTCGGTCGACGAAGAGATCTCGAGGTCCCACTCGACGAACTCCTCGAAGCCGCGGTCGAGTCCCGACAGTTGGCCGACCCACGGGTTGTTCGAGAAGCCGGCGGTTCGATACCCGGCCGCTGCGAGTTCCTCGGCGAGCGTCGACCGCGAGGGATCGAGCCGGCTCATCCTATCGGAGAAGCCGTTAGTTACCCCGTGTTCGGAGGGAAACGACCCCGTGAACATCGAGGCGTGGGAGGGAAGCGTCCACGGCGCTGGCGTGAACGCGTTCTCGTAGGTCGTCGCGTACGTCGCCAGCGTCGAGAGGGTGGGCGTCGTCTCCCTGTCGTGGTCGTACGTCGAGACGCGATCTTTGCGGAGCGAATCCAGTACCAGAAACAGAACGTCCGGACTGTTCGACATACCTGTACCTTCGAGAATACTGACTTTGTTACCGCCCGGCTAACCCCTCCATCCTCGAGTGGATCGGTACAGCGGGTGAGTGTCGGTCTCACTCCTCGAACTCCTCGAGAACGGTGACGCCCGTGAACGCGAACCGAGCGCCGCCCTCCGGGGACTCCTCGACGTGGGCCGACCAGCCGTGGGCAGTCGCGATCTGGTCGACGATCGCGAGGCCGAGACCGGTTCCGTTTTCCGCGGACGTGTATCCCCGATCGAACACCCGGTCCCGTCGGTCGGGCGGAACGCCCGGCCCGTCGTCGTCGACGGCGAACCCGCCCGGAATCGTCCGGATCGTCACCGACGTCGGTTCGTCGGGTCGACCGACGAGCACCTCTCCGCTCGAGATGGACGTGGCCGCTCGATCGGTTGCCAGTTCCGGCCCCCGGTTCGTCCGGCCGTCGTCCGCTCGCCCGTGTTCGGCCGCGTTTCGGATGCAGTTCTCGAGCAGTTGCTGGAGGCGGTCGGGATCGGCTTCAACCGTCGACGCTCCCTCAAGGCGGAGGTCGACGTCGGGTGCCCAGACGCTCCGCCAGGCGCGCTCGGCGACCGCCTCGAGCGAAACCGCCGACGGATCGTCGATTCGCCGCCCCGTTCGAGCGAGATCGAGAAGCCCCTCGACGAGGTTGTCCATTCTATCGGCCGCATCGAGAACGTCCTCGGCGTAAGTGGTCTCGCCCGTTCGGACGGCCCTGCCCGCGGAGCCGCGGATCTCCATGAGCGGTCCCTGGATATCGTGGGAGACGACGTCGGCGAACTCCGACAGCGTCTCGTTTTGCTCGAGCAGCTGTCGTTCGCGTCGGATCCGCTCGGTGACGTCCCGGAGGACGATCACTCGGCCGGTGTGTTCGTCACGACGATCGACGCTCGATGAGGTACACTCGAAGTGACGCTCACCGTCGCCGGTCTGCAGGGCGAACTGAACGTGGCCAGCCGTGCCGGTCTCGAGGGCCGCCACCGCCTCCTCTGGGACGTTCGCGAAGAACGCTCGAGCGGTCTCGCCGGCACCGTCTCCGGCGTCGAAGTACCGGCTGGCGATCCCGTTGTAGTCGGCGACGCGCCCCTCTCCGTCGAGGATGACGACCGCGTGGGGTAACTCCTCGAGGGCGGTCTGTCGGGCGATGGGGACGACGTCGAGAAACTCCGCCCGGTAGAGCGCGATGGACATGATCGCCGCGCTCCCGACGAGGCCGAACGGGGTCAGGTCGTGACCGATCGTGACGACGTCGCCGATCGTAGCCACGTTCGCGATTGCGGCGGGAACGACGGCACTGGCCAGGAGCGCGCTCTGTCGGCGGCGAAGGCCGACGGATCGAATCGCTTCGACGGCGAGAAGCGACGTCGCGGTCGTCATGAGTGTGTAGTTCGCGGCCGCCTGGATCCAGAACCAGCCGTTTCGATCCGACCCCATCCCCTCGCTCGCGGTGACCGCCGCCGGATCGAATGCGAGCGAGTGAACGGGGTTCGTCGCGAGCAAGAGCAGTTCGACGGCGACGTATCCCGCGAGCGCGCCGATCAACCACCGGGGCGGCGTCCGACCGTTGCCGATTCGCAACGCGAGGACGAACCAGCCGACCGAGAGCACGGTCGGCGCGACGAGCCGTCCGCTCCAGGCGAGTGCGGAAACCGTCTCGCCGCCGATCAGGATGCCAAAACCCAGGCTGATCGGCCACAGCGCACAGCCGAAAACGGTGACGGCGAACGCCTTGCTCCCGGGCGTATCCGGACGGACGAACGGTTTGTATGCGAACGCGAGAATTCCGAGCCCGGTGCCGAGATAGGCAAGTCCGACTCCGGAGACACCCAGGCTCATCGGTCGGATTGTCAGTGGTACTGGACAATAACTGTTCGTGAACCGCCCGGGGATCGAGTGGTTCGAGACACCTCCGTCGTCTCGTCATCTCGCGGAACTCCGTTTCGCGACGACGTACCGACGCAGCTTCGCCGCTCGCTCGCAAATGCGAGGCGTTTGCGTCGCATCGAAGGCCTCACCGCTTCGAGATCACGGACATCGAAGATTCTTGTCTGTCGATCGAGGCACGCGACGAGCAAGGAGTCGAACAGTGCAGTGTGGGTCGAGTCATTCTCGGAGTCCGAGGAGGTCTCGAGCCTGCGACGGCGACGCGACCTCCCGTCCGAGTTCGCGGGCGACCCGAACCACTCGCTCGACGAGCTGTGCGTTGCTCTCGGCGAGTTCCCCGCGGCGGTAGTAGACGTTGTCCTCGAGGCCGACGCGGACGTGCCCGCCGAAGAGGATCCCCATCGTCGCGAACGGAAGCTGGTGACGACCGAACCCGATCGTGTTGAACGCCGCATCGCCCGGCAACGAATCGATCGCGTTCAGGAGGTTTCGCGGTCTCGGTCTACTGAGCGTTCCGGGGCCGAAGATGAGCGTCGCGTAGACTGGGTCGGCCAGGTCACGACGCTCGCACAGCCCGTACAGTTCGTTCAGGTGGCCGTCGTTGAACACCTCGAGTTCGGGTTTGATCCCCCGGTCGACCATCTCCGCGTGGAGCGAGTCGATCAGCGCGCGGCTGTTCTCACTGGTCAAGTGATCGTAGCGGTTGAGCGGCCCCATGTCGAGCGAGGCCATCTCCGGCGGTGGATCCGTTCGTAACGGAAGGTGTCGGACGTCCGCCGGCGCTCCAGTCCCGCCCGTCGAGTGCTGGACGATCACGTCGTCGGCGTAACGTCCCACGGCGTCGTCTATCTCCTGAAATCGGTCGGTTTCGAACGACCGCTCGCCGTTCGGTCGCCGAGCGTGAAGGTGGACGACCGACGCGCCGGCGTCCTCGACCGCGGCCGCCGCCTGGCCGATCTCTTCGGGCGTCTCGGGCAGGTTCGGGTTCGCCTCCTTGCCGTGGACGCCGCCGGTCAACGCCGCAGTGACGATCACCGGCTCGTCCGCGAGGAACGCCTCGTAGCTCACGGGTTCCCTCCAGACCGATCACGTCGTTCGTCGGCTCCGCCACCGCCCTTGTCCGCGCAGCCGAGGTATATCTCGCAGTGCTCGTCGTGTGCGAGTCCGTACCGATCGTTACAGATGTCGGCGCGCATCGCCTGGACGAACCGATCGGCCGCCGTACAGTACGCCCGAGCCTCGTCGAACTGTGCGTCGCCAGCCTGCGTTCGATACGCGAGATACGGACAGGCCATACCTCGCGTACGTCGGGTGGTGTGTTAACGGTTCGCTAGAGAAGACGGTCGGATCGGGTAGCTACTCCGATATCGACGGCGGGGCGACCCGGTCCTCGAGTGCGGCTCCGCCCTCGAGCGTGCGGACCGGATAGGGAATGTCGATGCCTTCCTCGTCGAAGCGCTCTTTCACTGCGGTGACGTACTCGCCTTTGATTCGGACGAACTCCCCACGCGAGGGGTTTCCGATCCAGAACCGAGACTGGAGTCCGACGTCGGAGTCGCCGAGTTCGGTCAGTCGCACGGACGGCTCCGGATCCTCGAGGATCTCCGGGTGGGCGTTGGCTTCTTCGACGATGATGTCGGTTGCCTGATCGATGTCGTCGTCGTAGCCGATCCCGAAGACAAACTTGAGGCGGAGTTTCTCGGCGTCGACCGGGTTCTTCAGGACGGTTTCGGTGAGCGCCGAGTTGGGGACTGTCAGTAGTTCGTTGTCGAACGTTCGAACCCGTGTTACGCGGAGGCTGATATCTTCGACGACGCCCTCGTGATCCTCCCACTCTATCCAGTCACCGAGCTGGAACGGCCGATCCGTGTAGATGAACACGCCCGCGACGAAGTTCCTGATGACGTTTTGCATCGCCAAGCCGACCGCGAGCGCACCCGCAGCGGCGATACCGGCGAGCGAGACGAGGAAGTTCCCGAAATCCGCTGCACCGAACGCCGCGGCGAGCGCCACGAAGACGATTCCGAACTTCGCGATCTTTATCAGCGGCCTGCGTGCGTGGCGATCGAGGTCGCGCCTGTCGAACGCTCTCCCGAGCACCGGAAGCACGACGAGACGACCGAGAAGGTAGACGACGAGAAACGCCAGGACGAACAGGAGAACCCGCTCGAGCGCCGCTGCGACGGTCGCGTCACCGAGTACGCGCTCAAGGAGTTCGCCCACGACCCCGATGTCCGACGGTGGATCGGCCTGTCCCGGGAACACGCCGCCGGTCATCGGTAGAACACTGCCGTATGTCCTCTCGTTTCGACCAGTTCCGCGTCGACCCGGTCGGCCAGATCGGTCGCTTTCTCCTCCGTAGAGTCGCCGGCTCTGGCCGCGCGAAGGAGTTTTACCTTCACGAGATCGCGATCCGAAAGCTGATCGTCGAGTTCGTCGACGACCGATTCGATCCCGCTTTTCCCCACCCAGACCGTTACGTCGAGGTCGTGTGCGCGTCGCTTGCGTTCTTCTCGGTCCATACCACCGGTTGAGGGTACCGAATGATTTGAATCTTCTCGAATCGGTATCTCGCGGGCTGTCGTCCACCGTCGCGACGATTCTCCTCAACCATCGTACGGATACCGTGCGTGGGCACCACAGTCGCAGGTGACGACGACGTGTCCGTCCTGAAGCCTGATGCGGGCGTTCGTTCCCGGTCGCAGGTAGGCATCACACGAGTCACAGGTGAACCGTCGAAACGTCCGTGGGAGTTCAAGCCGATTTCGCTCGGCGACGCGGCGTGCGAGCCGAACGTAGTACCGAGCCCGGTCGTCCTCCCCGTCCGCAGCGGCCGCTCGAGCGAGGTCGTGGAGCCGGTCGATCCGTTCGGCCGCGACGTCCATGCGGTCCCTTTCGTCGGTCGACGTATTGGTGTTACGCTCGCGTAGTCGACTCCGGTCGAATTGCAGCGAGGGTCAGCCCACACCGTGCCAGGAATCACGAGACCTCGGACGTGCGTGGTACGGAAATACTGTTATAGACGGGTCAGTTGTATACGACCGTGACTCGTCATCCTCCAGTGGACGACGGTAGCCCGTCGGCGAAATACTGTAATACGACCACTCGCGACCGTTCACCGACACCGGATGACCGGAACGCCTCGACATAGCGGTTCGGATACAGCCCCCAGCGGATCGGATAGCGCCCTCAGCCGCCGCGCGATGCTCGCGGGGACAGCTGGCGCGACCGTCGCAGTCAGCGGTTGCATTCGCCAGTTTCGCAGCACCGTCAACCGCGACGGCGTCGGCCAGCTCTCGGTCTCGATCGCGACCGTCCCGGCCGACAGCGACAGAGAGAGTATCCAGCTTACACGCGCCATCCGCGAATCGCTCGAGGCCGCCGGGATGGACGTCTCGATCGAGATAAAAGCCCAAGAGGAGTTCCTGCGGACGGTCCTGGTCAACCACGATTTCGACGTCTACGTCGCCAACCACCCTGGCGGCGATCCGGACTACCTCTACGAGAGTCTCCACTCCCAGTACGTCGACGAAGCCGGGTGGCAGAATCCGTTCGGATTCGCGAACCTCGCGTTCGACGACCTCCTCGAGGCCCAACGGTCCGCCGACGGCGAGGACCGCGAAGCGGCCGTGGTGACGACGCTCGAGGCGTTTGCCGCCGAACAGCCGTTCGTTCCGATCTGTGTGCCCCAGGAGTATCGGCTCGCGCGGACGGACCGGTTCGACGGCTGGGACGCCGACCTCGCGCCGACGGCGCTTGCCTACCTCGGACTCGAGCCGACAGAGGAGGGGATCGAGAGCCTTCGACTCGTCCACACCGACGCCCGACTCTCGGAGAATCTCAACCCGCTGTCGGTGGAGTACCGGGACGCTGGGACGATTACCGAACTGGTCTACGACTCTCTCGCCGTTGCGGTGCCAAGCGAGGGCAGAATCACGGGCTGGCTGGCCGACGACTGGACGTGGACCGACGGAACGATGTCCGTCGAGCTCCGCGAGGACGTGGCGTTTCACGACGGTGAACGGCTCACCGCCGAGGACGTCGCGTTCACCTATCAGTTCCTCGCGGATACGACCCTCGGCGAGACTGACGTTCCGGCTCCCGCTCCCCTGTTTCGCGGTCGCGTCGCGGCGGTCGACGAGATCGACGTGGTCGACGACGGTCGTCTCGAGTTCTCGTTCGGGGTTGGCGAACCCGCGGCCGAACGCGCACTGACCGTCCCGATCCTCCCGGAACACGTCTGGCGGCCCCGGTCGGAACCGGCGACTGCCAGCGGGGTTCGTGTCGCGGCCGGAACGACGGAGGCGCTCGTGACGGGCAACGTCCCACCGATCGGCAGCGGTCCGTACGCGTTCGTCGACGTTGAGGAACGCGATCACGTCTCGTTCGAGCGCTTCGACGAGCACTTCACGCGTCGGGCGAGCGTCTCGCTGCCCGAACCGACCGTCGAACGTCTCCGGATCGCGATCGATCCGCGCAGCGCGTCAGCGATCGAAGTAATCAACGGAAACGACGCGGACGTCACGAACCGCCCACTCGAGAGCTACGTCGTCGACGACGTACTCGAGACGACTCCCGAAGACGTCGGCGTGCTCGAGTCCCCGTCGCGGCGGTTCTACCACCTCGGGTTCAACGCACGCAAAGCGCCGTTCAGTAATCCGCGGTTTCGACGAGTCGTTGCGGGGCTGATCGACAAGGCGTGGCTGGTCGAGGACGTCTTCGACGGCTACGCGCGACCGACCGCGGTGCCGGTCACGGCAGAGTGGACTCCCGAATCGCTCGCGTGGGACGGCGCGGACCCCGAAACGCCGTTTTTGGGAACCGACGGCGAGGTGGGTGTCTCGGCTGCTGCGGCGGCGTTCGAGGAGGCCGGCTTCCAACACGACGGCGACCACCTCCGGGTGAGACGCTGATGTTGATGCGCGTGCTCACGCAGCTGGTCGCGGTCGTCGCCCTGTTGACGCTCGTCTCGCTCGCGGTCTTCGTTGGCCGATATCGCCTTCGCGATACACGCACGGAGTGGCGAAGCCGCGTTCGAGCGGCCGCCCCGATCGCCGTCGTTCTCGCGGTCGTCTTGCTCGGAAACAGCGTCGCGAGACACCTCGTCCCGGAGCTGTCGTGGATGATCGGCTGGAACCTGACGTGGCCGATCTACGACCTCGAGGGACAGTTCATCATCTGGCTCCAGTCCCAGGCGACGCCGACGCTGACGGCGTACTTCTCGTTCGTCTACATCTACGGCTACGTCTTCTTGCTCGTCTTTCCGGTACTGGCGTACTTCGCACTCTCGAATACGCGGCCGCTGCGCGAGCTCCTGACGGCGTACACGTTGAACTACACGCTCGGACTGGTGCTTTACGTCTTCGTGATCGCGTACGGACCGCGAAACCTGATGCCCGAACTCGTCGACGCACTGTTGTACGATACGTATCCACAGTATCAACACCTGACTCGACAGGTCAACCGGAACACGAACGTCTTCCCCTCGTTGCACACCTCGCTCGCGGCGACGGTTGCGTTTCTCGCCTACCGGACGCGGACGGTGTATCCGAAGTGGTTCGTCGTCGCGACCGTCCTCGCCGTCTCCGTCGCCGTCTCGACGATGTATCTGGGCATCCACTGGTTGATCGACGTTCTCGCTGGAATCGCACTCGCCCACGCAAGCGTCGCGCTCGCCGGTCAGTTCGTCGGACGGTGGTCGCTCTCGGAGCGCCTGAACGGGCGTGTTCCGGCCGTCTCCGACACGGGAGACGACAACGCCCCGCAGGAGGCTCACTCGAGTGATCGCTCCGGGAGCCACAGCGCACACAATAGAGAGTAGCTCCGGGTCACCCACGGCCGCCGTAAACGGCGGCGATTCCGTCTCTGCAAACGGTGGCGGACACCTCGAGCCGCGTCTCGACGCTCCCGAGCGTCGACTACAGTTCCTCGAGCGACCGGAACTTCTGCTCGACCTGGGGCGGTGCGGCACTCGGCCCGTCGCGGATGCGGTGGTCCGGGATCAACAGCGGCGTCGGATTCTCGGCCAGTGCCGTTCTGACGAGAATGACGTCGTCCTCGTCGTCGGGATCGAGGCCCGGCGTCATGCGGACGAGGCTCTCGACGGTGACCTGGTCGCCGTACGGGATTCCCTGTACCTGTTCCAGAACCGCACGCTGGTCGGTCGGAACCGTGAGTCCGACCTGTACGTCCTCGAACGTGACGGGCTCGAGCCCGTCGAGATACTCGAAGATGCACTCGAGAACCGGGTGATCGTCGTCTACGGCCTCCTCGTCCGGGGTCTCGGGGAACGAGACGCTGATGACTCGCCCACTCGCCGCACCGACCTGTACGTACCGGTCTAAGTACGACGATTCTCGCGCGTAGATTCCGGCGTCGGCGTCGTCCATAGATAGTACCTAGCCGGATGGGACTTGAATATTCGCCGGTCCGGATCGATGGCGCAAGTTTTTTGTACATATTAGTACGTCAATGTACAATAATGAACTCCGAAACGGCACTCGCCCCCGCGGTGGAGTCGATTCTCGAGGCCTCACGGGAGCGGGCCGAGGATACCCGTGACTGCGACAACGTCTCCGTCGACGCACGCTCGTTCCCGGACGCAATCGCACAGGCAGAAGCCGAGGGTCGGGTTCCGGTGATCGCGGAGGTGAAACCGACGAGCCCGACCGCTGACGGGACGCGGACCGACGATCCGGTCGAACTGGCCGAAGCGATGGTCGACGGCGGGGCGGCGGCGATCTCGGTCCTCACCGAACCGACGCAGTTCGGCGGTTCACCCGAGGCGCTGACCCGGATCCGCGACGCCGTCGACGTCCCCGTCCTCCGGAAGGATTTCGTCCTCGCGGAGTCGGGGATGGACGTCGTCGCGGCCGACCTCTTCCTGTTGATCGCGCGGTTCGTCGACGATCTCGAGGGGCTCGTCACGGCCGCACGCGATCGCGGGTTCCAGCCGCTCGTCGAAGTTCACGACGGCGACGAACTCGAGGCGGCACTCGCGGCGGGTGCGGAGATCGTCGGCATAAATAACCGCGACCTGGCGCGTCTCGACGTCGACCTCGAGACGTTCGAGACGGTCGCACCGCAGGCACCCGAGGACGTCACGCTGATCGCCGAGAGCGGGGTGTCGACGCCGGCGGACGTCCACCGGATGCGCGCGGCCGGCGCGGACGCCCTGCTCGTCGGGAGCGCGATCATGGACCACGGCGCGGGCGAAACGGACGTCCGCGCGAACACGCGGCGGCTGACTCGAGCCGAGGACGCGACCGATTCAGAACACCAGACATGAGCACGAGCGATCGAGACCACGACGGCGAGGACAGACGCGATAGCACGGCCACGTTCGGCGAGTACGGCGGACGATACGTCCCCGAGGCGTTGATGCCAGCGATCCTCGAACTCGAGGACGCCTACGAACGGTACGTCCTCGCAAACGAGGACGGCTTTATGGACGAGTTCCGCGAGCGAATGCGGGAGTTCGGCGGCCGGCCGACGCCGCTCCAGCGCGCGGATCGGCTGAGCGAGCGCTACGACCGAGAGATCTACCTCAAACGCGAGGACCTCGTCCACGGCGGCGCACACAAACTGAACAACGCGCTCGGCCAGGTACTGCTCGCGAAGTACATGGGCAAAGAGCGGATCGTCGCCGAGACCGGTGCCGGCCAGCACGGGACGGCGACGGCGATGGCGGCGGCTCACCTGGATATGCCCTGTGAGATCTACATGGGGCGGACCGACGTCAACCGCCAGCGGCCGAACGTCTACCGGATGCGGATGAACGGCGCGGAGGTCAACCCCGTCACGGCCGGCAGCGGAACCCTGAAGGAGGCGATCAACGAGACGATGCGCGACTGGGCAACCACCGTCGAGACGACTCATTACGTCATCGGGAGCGTCGTCGGCCCCCACCCGTTCCCGAAGATGGTCCGGGACTTCCAGGCCGTTATCGGACAGGAGGCCCGCGAGCAGATCCGCGAGCAGGCTGGGCGACTCCCCGACAGCGTCGTCGCCTGTGCCGGCGGCGGGTCGAACACGATGGGCGCGTTCCACGCCTTCGTGCCGGACAGCGCGGACTCACGGTCCACGGGTGACTCGAGCGGGGAGCAACGCGACCCGCGAGAGCACGTCGACCTCGTCGCCGTCGAGGCCGGCGGCTCGAGCCTCGAGATCGACGAGGAGAGGGGGCTCGCGCCCAACTCCGCGACGCTCTCGACCGGAACCGACGGCGTGCTTCACGGCGCGATGACCAAACTCCTCCAGCGCGGGGACGGCCAGATCGTCGAATCACACAGCGTCAGCGCGGGACTGGACTACGCCGGCGTCGGCCCCGAACTCTCCCACCTCGTCGAGATCGGCCGCGTGACGCCGGAAAGCGTCGGCGACGAGGCGGCACTCGAGGCGTTCCACCGACTCTCTAGGCTCGAGGGGATCATCCCCGCACTCGAGTCGAGTCACGCGCTCGGCTATCTCGAACAGGTGGCGGGCCCCGACGCCGACGGATCGGCGACTCTGGGCGATGTGGTCGTCGTCAACCTCTCCGGGCGCGGCGACAAGGACCTCGAAACGGTGCTCGAGGAGACCGAAAAACGCGATCTCGCGGCCGCGCCGGACGTGGAGGTGTTCGATCGATGAGCGACGACGCCGCAGTCGAAAGCGAGATCGAGACGGCCATCCGCGACAACCATCCCGCGCTCATCACCTACGTCTGTGCGGGCGATCCCTCCCTCGAGGCGACGGCGGCGTACGTCGAGGCACTCGACCGCGGCGGCGCGGATCTGATCGAACTCGGCCTCCCGTTCTCGGAGCCGATCGCGGAGGGGCCGACGATTCAGGCCTCGATCGACCGCGCGCTCGAGGCTGGCACCACCACCCAGGGCTTTTTCGAACTCGTCGACGAACTCGAGACTGACGCGCCCCTCCTGGTGATGACCTACTACAACATGATCCTCCAGTACGGGACGAACGAGACGCCACACGCGTCGGAAACAGATACCGCTTTCTCGCGGACCACGCCGGGCGTCGAACCGTTCGTCGAACGCGCCGCGGACGCGGGACTGTCGGGGATCATCGTCCCCGACCTCCCGGCCGAGGAAGCCGATCCGCTTTGCGACGCCTGTGACCAGTACGGTCTCGATCTCGTCTTCATCGTCGCACCGACGACCGAAGGCGAGCGCCTCGAGCGGATCATGTCCCAGGTGTCGGGCTTCGCGTACGTCCAGGCCCGACTCGGAACCACGGGGGCTCGTGGGGACGTCTCGAACGCGACCCACGACAGCCTCGCGCGCCTCGCGGAGTACGACGGTGTTCCGAAAGCAGTCGGCTTCGGCGTCAGCGAGGGCGACCACGCCGCAGAGATCGTCGATGCGGGCGCCGACGGCGTCATCGTCGGCAGCGCACTCGTCGACATCGTCGCCGAACACGGCTCCGACGGCGACGCGCCGGCCGCAGACGCCCTGAAAGCGAAAGCCCGCGAACTCAAAGCGGGCGCGATCCGTGGTGCGGACGAAACCACCTCCCCGAAAGACACACCGGAACCAGAACAGCCATAACCGCAAGCTTGCTACACACCCGCAATGACCGCGACAGGTACTCAGGCACGACTCGAGCGAATCGGCACAGATGGATCGTACGTCATCGTCCCGATGGACCACGGTATCACGATGGGGGCCGTCCAGGGGCTGAAAGCGATCGAATCGACGATCGACGGCGTAACCAGCGGCGGCGCAGACGCCGTCCTCACCCAAAAGGGGATCGCTCCGCGCGTCCACGACAACAAAAACGGGAAAGGCTACATCGTCCACCTCAACGGTTCGACGACGATCGGCCCGGACGAAAACGACAAGCGGCTAACTGGCACCGTCGAGGAAGCGATCCGCGCCGGCGCGGACGCCGTCTCCTTTCACATCAACGTCGGCTCGGATCACGAACCGGACCAGATCACCCAGCTCTCGGAGGTCACCGCGGACGCCGACCGATTCGGCATCCCCGTCCTCGCGATGGCCTACGCGCGCGGCCCCGGTGTCGACCCCGAGGATCCCGAGGCACTCGGTCACGCGGTCCGACTCGCCGAGGAACTCGGCGCGGACCTCGTCAAGACCGGCTACAGCGGCGACGCCGACAGCTTCCAGCACGTCGTCGAATCTACCCGACTCCCGGTCGTCATCGCTGGCGGCTCGAAAGGTACCGACCGAGAGACGATCGAGATGGTCCGCGGCGCGGTAGACGCCGGCGGCGCGGGCATCTCGATGGGACGGTCGATCTTCCAGCACGAGAACCCCGAAGCCATCGCGGCCGCCGTCTCAGGCGTCGTTCACGACGACCTCGCAGCGGAGGAGGCCCTCGAGAAGGCGGGACTGGCGCTCGAGGCCTGATCGGGACTGGTAGACCGATTGTACGCCGGCGGCGATGGGACGATCGGTGCGAGAAACCGACTCGACCGTGGTAACGACAGCCAACCGAACGGTGAACCACTACCTACCAGCGCTAGCGTCGTGATACTGCTGACATAACAATATCTCATTCGCTGGAACCGGCGCGTGCAGCGTCCGCACGCTCCCGGTGGCCCTACCGACTCGGCCCTCGTCGACACGATTCGCCGTTGGTGTGTCCGTGACCAGCGGAGCACCGGTTTCCGTGGCTCGCATCCAGCCGAGAACCGCCCACCGCACGCGCCCGGTTCGATTCCGGCGGGGAGCCTATGAGTTCCGACGGCGCGTACACGCGCCTTCGCGTTCCCGTCTCCGTAACGCCCGCCCGCCTCGAGCACCTCTGTTGGGCGCTCGTCGTCGTCTCCCTGGTCGGCGACGTCGTGACGACGTTCGTCGGTCTCCACCTCGGATTGGCCGAGTCGAACCCGATCGCACTCCGTGCGATCGAGGGGTACGGTCTCCTCGGCATGCTCGCGCTCAAAGGGTTCGCCGTCGGCGTTGGACTCCTCTGTCGCCCGCTGCTTCCCGAGGAGTACCGGCCGATTATCCCCGCTGGCCTCGCGATTCCGTGGCTGGGGGCCGTCTGCATCAACCTCTACATGATCTCGCTCGTGATCTGACGGCCGAAAACGAACTCCTCGAGTCGGGGCTACTCGAGGGACCCGTCCACGTCCGATCGGGAACCCTCGAGCGCCCGTCGCCACCCACGAACCTCGGCGAGGATCGCCTCCCACTCCTCGATCGAACCCGGCAGGTCCGCCGTCCGACCGCCGTGGCGCTGATCCTCAAGTCGGTCGTGAACGGTGTCGAACTCCTCGACGTTCCGGAACGCAAACGTCGCGCCACTTGCGGCCTCGATTGTGACGGTGCCGTAGCCGACGACGCGGGCGATCGCGTGCTGGCTCACGGCCGTGTTCTGGACGCGTTCGAGGCCGACGGTGTCGACGTCGACGCCGAGGACGCCGCGTCTGATCGCGATCCGCCGGTCCGTCACGACGTACTCGGTACGGGTGACGCTGGCGAGCGCCCAGAGCGCGACGAGTACGGGGAGGGGGACGCCCGCGAGTGCAACCACCGGCAGGAGTTCGAGGACCACCGCGGCGAGGGCCGCGAACACCCCTGCGGCCGCGAGGCCGACCCACGGATATGCCGCCTGAATCCTGGGCCCGCCACGCCACCGGATCGTCTCGCCGGTGTCCGTGCCGTCGCCTGCGAGCGAGAGCCACTCGAGCGTCTCGTCGTTGGCGTCTGTCGCCGACTCGAGTCGGTCGTCCGGGCTCATCGTGGCGAAGATTGGGGTTCGTCGCGGCCGGTCGAGTCGTCGCGACTCGTCGCCCCATCGCGACTGGTCGAATCGCCGTGGTTCGCCGAGTCGTCACCGCTGGCCGAGTCGTCGCCGTTCGACCACTCGAACGAATCTCGATCGACCGCTTTCGCGGACTCGACTCCCTCGACGCCGGCGTTCGATCCCGCCGCGTCGGATTCCTCGAGCGTCGTCCTGATCGCTCGAAGCTCGTCGCGGATCTCCATGAGGACGTCCGTTTTCGTCCGGTCGCCTGCCTCCTCTCGGTGTTCGCGTTCGATGAGTTCGCTGATCAACTGCTGGACGCTTCTCGGTTCGGGAACCGACTTGAACGACATCTCGACGCCGGATCCACCCGCCGTGCTCACCTCCACGGTCCCGTACCCGAACTGCGTTCCGAGTGCCGACTGGGAGTAGGAGATGTCCTGGACTTTCTCGTGTTCGATCCGCTTGACGTCCCGCGAGAGCACGCCGGTCTTCCGGTAGAGCGCACGGTTCGTCACGACGTAGGCGGTGTTCGTCACCCGGAGGTACTCGCTGACGATGATGAGGATCCCGACGAGTACGATCGCAAGCGGGATGCCGACGAGAAACGACGGGAGAAGCGTTCGTTTGTCGGGGCCATCCGTCCAGACGATCTCCTCGCCCGCCTCGAGTGAAAGCCACTCGAGGTCGTCGATCGACGCAGTGTTCGGCCCGTCGGCGTTGCCGGCCGGATTCGGACTCGAGTCGGTCATCGGCCCTCCTCCGCGTGCTCGCGTTTCAGCGAGAGGACGGTTCGGTCGAACGAACAGACGAGATCGTCGTCCTGATTGAACGCCTCGACGTGCATGGTGACGACGCCGCGTTCGCCGTCCGAGGTTTCGCGTTTTTCCGTGACGGTCGAACGGGCCCGGATCGTATCGTCGTGAAAGACCGGGTTCGGATGTTCGACGTCGTCGTACGAGAGGTTCGCGACGATCGTTCCGTCGGTCGTCTCCGGGATGGAGATGCCGACGGCGAGGGACATCGTGTACAACCCGTTGACCAGGCGTTGGCCGAATTCGGTGCCGGCGGCGAACTCCCGATCTACGTGCAACGGCTGTTGGTTCATCGTCAGATCGCAAAAGCGCTGGTTGTCGCTCTCGGTGACGGTCCGTCGACGGCGATGCTCGATCGTCTCGCCGATGTCGAACTCCTCGTAGTAGCGCCCGCTCATACGATTAAGGGTGGACGACCGGCGTCAAAAACGTATTGTATCGACTACACGAGGACGGTCGCCGAGGGTGGGTCGCCGAGGGCGCACACGGCCTGCGCTCGTCGCTCGCCTCGTTGGTCCTACCTCGCCGTCACCGTCCTGAATGAGTGCTATTAAGAGACCTCGCTGGCATACTCTCGCGTATGGCTACCCAGACGGAGTCGACGGACAAGGGCCTCGGAGTAGCGCTCGCACTCGGTGCGCTCGCAACGATCGGCGCACTCGTGATGCTCGTCAGTGCCCCGGAGATCGAAGCGGCGTGGGGATTCGGTGCTGCAATGGTCTTTAGCGCCCTCGCAGTCGTCGGCATTCACCTGTACTACTGATTCACCCCATTCTTATCCCAACGTTCGGGAATCCTCGCGCTTCAGCGCGGGGTGGATCTCAAGGGTGACCTGCCCGCCGACATCGGGGTGAAATCTGAAAAACAGTTAAGAGCGATTGTCCCCTACTATCCCCCACGGACGATGACCGACTACTCCGACGAAGAGCAGCGAATTCTCTCGTATCTCCGCGAGAACGCCGCCCGCGGTGAACGGTACTTTCGAGCGAAGAACATCGCACAGGCGATCGGACTCTCGTCGAAACAGGTAGGCGTACGACTCCCCCACCTCGCCGAAAAGTCCGACGAGGTCGACATCGAAAAGTGGGGCCGCGCCCGTTCGACGACCTGGAAAGTGACGATTAGCTAGCCACTACTCCGGAGCCCCCGCCTCAGTCCACGTTCTTTTTACTCTCCAGTCCCCCAGATAGAGCCATGACTGTACGGGTCGACCGGTCGTTCGAACTCTCGGCGTCACCCGAGCGCGTCTGGGAGTTTATCGCCGATCCGGAAAACCGCGCCCGGTCGATCAGCGTCGTCGACCGGTACACGACTACCGATGCCGACGGGCGGGAGGTCACCTGGCACGTCGAGTTACCGATCCCGCTCGTTCGCCGGACGATCGCCGTCGAGACCAGAGACGTCACGCGCAGACCGCCGGAGTACGTGAAATTCGTCGGCCGGTCGAAGGGGATGAACGTCACCGGCGAACACGAAATCGTCGAAACGGACACCGGAAGTCGCCTCGAGAATCGGTTCGTCGTCGACGGCAAACTACCCGGCGTCGAACGCTTTTTCAAGCGAAACCTCGACGGCGAACTCGAGAACCTGCGTCGCGAACTCGAGCGAGCGCTTCGGACGACGCGAGGTGACGAGCGTTGACCGACCGATCCGGTTCAGACGGGACGCTTTCGGTCGGGCTCGCCCAGATTCGAATCGACGCCGGAGAGGTCGACCGAAACGTCGATCGAGCCTGTCAGGTGATCGAGGATGCCGCCGATCGCGGGGTCGACCTGGTCGCCCTGCCCGAGGTATTCACCGTCGGCTACTTCGCGTTCGATCGCTACGAACGATGCGCCGAACCCCTCGACGGCGAGACCATGACTCGTCTCTCGGCAGCGGCAGCGGAACACGACGTCGCGGTCCTCGGAGGGAGCATCGTCGAGGACCTCGCCGCGACCGACGGCGTCGAGACGCCGGCCGACGAGGGACTCGCGAACACGGCTGTACTGTTCGACGCGGCCGGCGATCGGCAACTCGTCTACCGCAAACACCACCTGTTCGGCTACGAGTCCGCGGAGTCGGATCTGCTCGTCCCCGGCGAGCGCATCGAGACCGCGACGATCGAGGGCGTGACGGTCGGCGTCTCGACCTGCTACGATCTCCGGTTTCCGGCGCTCTACCGCCGGCTGGTCGACGACGGAGCCGAACTCGTCCTCGTCCCGAGCGCGTGGCCCTACCCGCGAATCGAACACTGGGAGACGCTCTCGAGAGCGCGTGCGATCGAAAACCAATGTTACGTCGCGACGATCAACGGCTCCGGAGCGTTCGACGACGCCACGCTACTGGGTCGATCGACGGTCTACGATCCGTGGGGAGTCGTCCGCGCCTCGAGCGGCGACGAACCGACCCTCGTCACCGCGGAGATCGATCTCGAGACGGTCGAGAGCGTTCGGTCGGAGTTCCCCGCGCTACGCGACCGGCGTCTGTCGTGACGGCTGCGACCGGCGGGAGATGGACGAGTTCGGACGGGATGGCGCCTCGATTACGTCCTGGTTCCCGTTCGTCATCAGCGGCAACCGACCGCTGACTTTTTGTTTGGGGGCCTCGTCAGGTCGAGTGCCGGTAGAAGGCGCTTTTCACGTCGATGCCGGCATTACGCGTCGCTCCGGCCCGTCGCGGCTCGTTTCCCGGGAACGAGCCACCCCACTCCCGTCTCCTCGCCTCGTTCATCCCGTTCGTTCTCGGACTGTGAGAGTCAGCACACCGATCCGAACTGATGCGGAGATGGCCACACGAACAGAGTTGTCGGGTCGATTCGTTCGGTTCGAGTGCGTACGAGCGTAGCCGCTTACCGACTACGAGTCGTCTCGAGTGACGATGTCGGCCGAGAGCCCCTGTGCCATCTCGATCTCTCTCGAGTTGTTCATCGTCCAGGCGGTTCGCTCGGTGACGGCCTCGATCGCTTCGCGAGCGCTCGGATAGCCGTTGCCGGACTTCTTGACGCCGCCGAACGGGAGCTGGACTTCCGCGCCGATACACGGCAAGTTCGCGTACGCGAGCCCCAGATCCGCCCGGTCGCGGAAGTAGTTGATCTGGCGGTACTCCTCGGAGATGATCGCCCCGGCGAGTCCGTACGGCGTATCGTTGTGGATCTCGACCGCGCGCTCGATGTCGCCGGAGTACTCGATCAGGGCGACGTGGGGACCGAAACACTCCTCTTTGAGACACCTGAGATCGGGATCGTACTCGATCTCGTAGACGAACGGGCCGACCCAGTGGCCGTTCGCGTCGCTAGCGCCGTAGTCACCGTCCCCACCAGCGCTCGCCCCGTCGTCCGGAATCTCGTCGTCCGCGAGTTCGAACCGATCGACGAGCACCTCCGCACCCTCCTGTCGGGCCAACTCGTTGTGTTTTCGGATCTTCTCGACGTGGTCGGCTTCGATCACCGGCCCCATGAACGTCTCCTCCTCGAGGGGGTCGCCGACAGCGATATCTTCGGCAATATCGACGAACCGCTCTTTGAACTCGTCGTAGACGTCCTCGTGGACGATCAGTCGCTCTGAGGAGACACAGCGCTGGCCGGTCGTCTTGAAACTCGACATGATCGCCGAGTGGACGGCAATCTCCATGTCCGCGTGTTCGGTGATGACGATCCCGTTTTTCCCACCCATCTCGCAGGCCGCGAGCTTGCCGGGTTCGCCGCCGACCTTTCCACCGATCTCGTGGCCGACCTCGGCGGAGCCGGTAAAGAGGACGGTGTCGACGCGTTCGTCCTCGACGATCGCCCCACCGGCGTCGCCGAATCCCTGTACCATGTTGAACACGCCCTCGGGAACGCCGGCGTCGTCCATCATCTCGGCGATGATCTGGCCACACCACGGCGTCTGCTCGGCGGGTTTCCAGACCACCACGTTCCCCTCGACGAGTGCGATCGCCATGTGCCAGAACGGGATCGCGACGGGGAAGTTCCAGGGCGTGATACAGCCGACGACGCCTCGAGGCTTTCGGCGCATGTAGGCGTCTTTCTCTGGAACTTCCGATGGAACCACGTCGCCGTGGGGGTGGCGGGCGTTGCCGGCGGCCCACTCGACCATGTGCCAGGCTTCGGTGACGTCGGCTTTTCCTTCGCTGATCTCTTTCCCACACTCTTTCGTGACGATCTCGCCCAGTTCCTCGTGGCGTTCGCGTAACTCGTGGTAGATGTCCCAGAGATACTCCGCCCGGTCGATATAGGAGAGCGAGCGCCACTCGTCGAACGCTTCGTGGGCAGCCTCGAGGGCGGCGTCGACGTCGTCGTCCGTCCCGCGTTGGAACGTCGCCAGCGTCTCGCCGGTCGCCGGGTTCTCGCTCTCGAAGCTGTCGCCACCGGAGCCCTCGATCCACTCGCCGTCGACGTAGTGACCGTACACCTGTTCCGTGGCCTGCTGGCTCATACTCGAGGCTACGACGAACCTGGTGAAAAGCCCTGCTGGTCATTCACACGTGCCGAACCACAGCGGTGGCCCGGCGGTACGCAACGCGAGACGGCCGTCCCACCGTCTCGATCACCGCTGTTCCAGGTCGGCCGCCTTCTCGAGTTCGCTGCGCAGACGCGTCGAGTCGAACTCGTGATCCGGGCGAAGGCGGACGAAATCGAGGAATCGGCGGGCCGAGAGCAACTCGTCGGGACCGTACGCCGACGTCGCCGCCCTGACGGCTCGGCGGGGACCGATCCGCGGCTCGAGGACGGCGAGCGCGCAGGCGAGGTCGTAGGCGGTCGTCTCGTCGACGCGGTCTTCGTGGACGCTGGTCGCGTCGATGAAGTACAGTTCGCGCTCACAGAGCAGGATGTTCTCGGCTCGCAGGTCGCCGTGTGCGAGACCGTGGTCGTGAAGCGTCGCGAGCATCTCGAACAGTTCGGATGCCTGCCGATCGACGACCTCGTCGGAGACGGTATCGAGTGACTCGAACTCGGGGAGATACTCGAGGACGAGCACGCCGAGCCCGTTGACTTCGAACGCTTCGATCGGCTGGGGTGCGTTGATGCCGATTTCACGCATCCGCTGGGTCGCCTCGTACTCGTGTTCGACCATCTCACGTGGCGTGTCGAACCGATCGAAAAAACCCCCGGTGCCGGCCGAGACCGCCCCGACGTTCCGTCCAGCCGTCAGGAGAGTGTGGACGAGTGCGTTCTGCCGGGAGACGATCTTGACGAACCACTCATCGTCGATGACACACGGGGTCGACAGCCAGTTGTCTGCCTCGAGAAACTCGACCCGGACGACCTCGCGGTCGTGTCGGTCCGCCAGCGACCGGACCACCCGCTCGATTCGGTCCCACTCGACAGTTCCTCGAGCGAGCTGACGGATATCCATACGTTGGGAGAACGCGACACGGGGTTAAATGCATCCCGAAGTATCGTCACCTCGACCTGTCAGGTGGAGTCCGCCCGATCGTGGAGCAGCCTGCCGCAGTTCGCTCGCCCAGTATTGCACGTCGAAGGCGGCCCCCCTCTTTGACTCTCCAGACGAGCATCAGATCAGAATTATTTTCATCCGTGCGACCATATCGATCGGTATGGACGCTGTCGACAACTTAAGCGACGCGATCGATGCGACGCGGAACCTCCTGTTACCGATTCGAGCGTGGCTGTGGCTCAAGCTCGCGATCGTCGTCTTCTTCCTCGGCGGAACCGGCGGTGGATTTTCGACCGGGGATCCAACCATCGCTACCGACGACGAGATGATTTCGATGGTCCAGGATACGGTGACCGAGGAGATACTGATCGGGTTCGCCATCGTCGCCGCGGTTGTACTCGTCATCTGGTTACTCTTCGAAGCCCTCGGCGCGATCGCCGAGTTCGTCTTCATCGAGGGACTTCGTTCGAAAGAGGTCTCGATCATCAGCTACGCCCTCGACAACATCGGTCGCGCGGTTCGTCTCTTCGTCTTCCGAGTGGGACTTGGTCTGCTCGTGTGGGCGATCGTTCTCGTCCCAGCCGGTTTGCTCCTCTACAGTGCAGGGTGGGACGTCGAGGCAGCGTTCGACGTGGGGACCATCCTGTTGTTGCTCGGAGTCGGCGCACTCTCGTATCTCGTCTTCGCCATCGTGATGCGGTTTACCTCCGAGTTCGTCGCTCCGATCATGCTCCTCGAGTCTCGCGGCGTCCTCTCCGGCTGGAAACGGTTCTGGGGGACGCTCACCGCGAAGCCGAGTGAGTACGTCGTCTACCTGCTTCTCGTCTGGATTCTCCAGCTCGTGATCGGCATCGCAGTCGGATTTCTGATGCTCTTCGTCACGATCATCGTCGCGATTCCGTTCGTTATCCTCGTCGTCGCGTTGCTCGCCCTCGGGGATATCGGTGTCTGGCTCGCGATCATCGCCGGAATCATCGGCGTGCTCCTGTTTTTCGTGATCAGCGCGTTCATCTCCATGCCGGTTCGGACGTACTTCCAGTACTACGCGCTGTTGTTACTCGGCGATACGAACGACGAACTCGATCTCATCCCCGACCAGCGAGCCGAGATCCGCAGCGACGGTGGCCGGGACGAGCCCGGCTCTCCGGCCGGCCGTGAACTCCGCGACGGAACGGATGACGACGACTGGGACGCGGATACCGACGATCGGAACGACGACTGGGACGCGGATACTGACACGCGAGAGGACTCGAGCGACTGGGACGACTCCACCCCGTGGGACGACGACTCGAGCGACTGGGACGAACCCGACGACGGTGAGGACGATCGGGACGACCGCGGCTGGTAACGACCTCCTCTCCACCGAGTCAGCTGGAGACCCGTTCTCTTCGTCGGTGCGTTTATTTCACACGCCGGAAAGTATTGCGTATGGAGTTCGAGCTGCCTGACGAACACCGGATGATCCGGGAGACCGTCAGGGACTTCTGCGAGACGGAGATCGAGCCGATCGCCCAGGAGATCGAAGACGAGCATCGGTTTCCGGCGGAGATCTTCGACCAGCTCGCCGACCTCGACGTGATGGGCGTGCCGATCGCCGAGGAGTACGGCGGGCTCGGCGGCGATACGCTCATGTACGCACTGGTCGCCGAGGAACTCGGCCGCGTCTCCGGCGCGATCGGCCTCTCGTACGTCGCCCACATCTCACTCGCCTCGAAACCCCTCGAGTACTTCGGGACGGACGAACAGAAGCGCCGATGGCTCCGTCCGCTCGCCGAGGGCGAGCACCTCGGTGCCTGGGCGCTGACCGAACCGGAGAGCGGCTCCGACGCCTCGAGTATGAACACGACGGCCGAACGCGACCCCTCCGAGCACAGTTCGGACGACGCGTCGGCGGTCTCGGCCGCCGCGGACGGCGACGAGTGGGTGCTAAACGGGACCAAGCAGTTCATCACGAACGCCAACGTCGCGGGGTCGATTCTCGTCAAGGCCGTCACCGATCCCGAAGCGGGGTACGACGGTATCTCGACGTTCATCGTCGATCCCGACGAAGACGACGGCTTCGAGGTGACGACGGTCTGGGACAAACTGGGACTGAACGCCTCGCCGACCTGTGAAATCCGATTCGACGACGTTCGCCTGCCGCCGGATCGGCTCCTCGGCGAAGTCGGCGACGGCTGGGACCAGACGAAACACACCCTCGACGGGGGCCGGATCTCGATCGCTGCGCTCTCGACGGGGCTGGCCCAGGGTGCCTACGAGCACGCGAGCGCCTACAGTCAGGAACGCGAGCAGTTCGGACAGCCGATCTCCGAGTTCGACGCGATCAGGGACACGATCGTCGACATGCACCGGAAGACCGAACGCGCACGATTGCTCACCTATCGTGCGGCGCGGACGGCGGACGCCGGCGATCCGGTAACCAGGGAGTCGGCGCTCGCGAAACTCGACGCCAGCGAGGCCGCACGCGAGGTGGCCGAAGACGCCGTTCAGGTACTCGGCGGCTACGGCTACACGACCGACTTCGCACCACAGCGGTTCTACCGCGATGCGAAACTCATGGAGATCGGCGAGGGAACGAGCGAGATCCAGCATCTCGTGATCGGGCGCGAACTCGGCCTCTAACGATGCTGTGGCTCGTCGTCGGTGTGGTCCTGATCGGACTCGGCCTCGCGGGAGTACGGTACGCGCCGGCCATCGTCGAGGCCCAACACCGGCAGGGAATGACTCCATACGCAGGCGAGGAGTCACTCGAGGACGACGACCGCGTTTCGGTAACTCGGGGTGTCGGCGTCGTCGCCGTCCTCGGTGGACTCTTCGTTGTGGCGTACAGCGTCGGTGTTTTCTGAAAGACGTTACCTTCGGCTTCTGTGTGCTCGGGTGAGATGCAAGACGATCGTGTAACCGACGACCGAGAGACCGACCGCGATCACCAGATTGCCGATCACGAGCTGGCGGGCGACGGCCCACGCCGATTCGGCCGCCGTCTCCTCTAGCGGGATCGGGTCCGTGCCGAGTACTGTCGCCCCCGTCTGCAGACTCGCGACGTACACCGCCGGTTTGACGAACGGGTTGAGCACTGCGACCGACGCGAAGATGGCGGGCTTACTGATCCACGACCAGATCGAGACGAAGACGAAAAACAACCCGACGCCGAGACCGCCCGTGGGAAGCGCCGTGACGAAGATCCCGATCGCAAAGCTGGAGGCGACCTGATGTGGCGTATGCTCTTCTCGAAATGCGTCGGTGAGCTCACGCCGAACTCGGTCGCGGTATCGGGCGAATCGTTCCCACAACATCCCCTGGCGATCCCACAGATGCAGAACGCAAAAAGGTGTCGAGACGAACTGTCGCCGAACTCGTCACGGGAAGCTGCCGGCTTCCTCGAAGGCGTCGGCGACGCGCTGAACGGCGACGACGTACGCCGCAGTTCGTGGATTGTCGAGGTCGTACTCCTCGATGGTTTCGACGAGTCCGTCGAACGCCTCGACGATGACAGCCTCGAGTTCGGCGTTGACTTTCTCCTCGGTCCAGTAGAATCGCTGGCTGTTCTGGACCCACTCGAAGTAACTGACGGTGACGCCGCCAGCGTTCGCGAGGATGTCCGGGATCACGAAAACGTCCTTATCCTCCAGGACGGCGTCGGCCTCGGGCGTGAGCGGCCCGTTTGCGGCCTCGGAGATGACGTCGGCCTGGACGTCTTCCGCGAGCTCCCCGTCGATCGCGTTCTCGAGTGCCGCGGGAATCAACAGGTCGACGTCGAGCGTCAGGAGGTCCTCGTTCGTGAGTTCCTCGTCGGCGTTTGGATAGCCGACGACACTGCCGGTCTCGTTTTTGTGGTCTTTCGCGGCGACTGGATCGAGCCCGTCGGCGTTGTAGATACCGCCGCTCGAGTCGCTTACGGCGACGACCGTCGCACCCATCTCGTCGATCAGTCTGGCGGCGATCCAGCCGGCGTTTCCGTACCCCTGGACGGCGACGGTCGCCCCCTCGAGATCCATATCGAGGTACTCGAACGCCTCGCGTGCGGCGAGGACGGTCGATCGACCGGTCGCCTCGACGCGGCCCTCACTGCCGCCGCTGGCGAGGTTCTTCCCCGTGATGACGCCGGGTTCGGTCGTGCCCTCGAGTGTCTCGTACGTATCTTTGATCCAGTTCATCTCCCGCTGACCCGTGTTCACGTCGGGTGCGGGGATATCCTTGTCTTCGCCGATCAGCGGCGTGAGTTCGACGGCAAACGCGCGAGTCAGACGCTCGAGTTCGCTCTCGGAGTAGTCGGCTGGATCGACGATGATCCCACCCTTTCCACCGCCGAGGGGAATGTCGACGATCGCGGTCTTGTACGCCATCCACCCGGAGAGTGCCATGACTTCGTCCTGTGACACCTGTGGGTGATATCGGATGCCGCCCTTGTACGGACCACGGTCGCCGTTAAACTGCGACCGGAACGCCTTGAACCGCTCGAGTGACCCATCGTCGAGTTCGATCGTGAGGTTCGTCTCGAGCACTCGCTCGGGATATTTGAGTCGTTCGATGACGTCGTCGCCGATGTCGAGATAGGCTGCAGCCTCGTCGATCTGTGACTGCAGGCTTTCGAACGGGTTAGCGTCTTCAGCCATTGTGGACCGATTCCGGCGAAACAAAAATAAGTATGCCGAATGTCGGTCGTGATGGATCTTAGTCAATATAATGTATACTTATGCAATTATATAGTGACGAATCAATGCCCACGTGCCTTCTAACCTGACGGTTCGTCAAGAGCGTCGGATGGGAGAGAACAGTTCGTTCGCTTCTCCCGTCAACTATTCGACTCCCTGTACCGACTCACTTCGCTCCCGAATCCGTCGAGCTCGTTCGATCAACGGCGCGTCGATCATCTCGCCGTCGACCTCGAAAACGCCTCGATCGTCCGCGTCGGCCTCCCGTTTGGCCTCGAGGACGGCGTTCGCCCACTCACGTTCCTCCTCGCTGGGCGTAAACGCCTCGTTGATCGGATCGACCTGTGCGGGATGGATCGCCAGTTTTCCGTCGTACCCAAGTTTGATCGCGAACGCCGTCTCCTCGACGATGCGGGTTTCGTCTTCGAACGCCGTGACCGGGGTATCGATCGCGTTACACCCGTATGCGGCCGCAGCCACGACGACGCGTTGTCGTGCGTACAGCACTTCTTCGCCCCCACGAGTTCGCTCTGCACCGAGGTCGGCCGCGAGATCCTCGGCACCGAAGACCAGCGCCTCGGTGGCTGTCGCGGCCGCGATGTTCGGTGCGGCGAGGACTCCCCGGGCGCTCTCGATCAACGCGAATACGGGGACCGAGACGCCGTACGTACCGAGGGCGTTCGCCAGGTCTCGGACGTCCGTCTGTGAATCTGCTTTCGGAAGGAGGACCCCGTCTAACCGAATATCGTCCGCATCAGTACCGAGAATCGCTTCGAGGTCCGTTTCGTACTCGTCCGGCGACGGGTTCACCCGGACGCAAACCTCCGCGGACGGGTCGAATGCCGGATCGCCGAGAACGCTCCGAACCGCCTCACGAGCCTCCGCCTTCCGGTCGGGCGACACCGCGTCCTCGAGGTCGAAGACGAGCGTGTCGGCACCCGACTGAGGTGCCTTTCGAAGCATCTCCGGCCGATCGCCAGGCGTGAACAGCAGGCTCCTGCGGACCATATCCACACTCCGGGCAGTACGGACGTGAAAGTACGGGTTGCTCACCGATGGACGACGGTGGTCGGCGACACCGATCGGGAGCCCTTCCTTCTAAGCCACTCGACGTGGTCGACGTGCTCGTGAGTATCGAGAGTGTCAATCCGGCTACCGGCGAGGTAGTCGACAGCTACGACGAGACGTCGGAGTCCCAACGAGAGGATCGACTCGAGCGAGCAACCGAAACGTACGCGGAGTGGCGCGAGACGCCGATCGAACGCCGGCAGGGACTACTGTCCGAGGCGGCCGACGTGCTCCGTAGGAACGTCGAGGAGTACGCGACGCTCATGACCGAGGAGATGGGCAAGCCGATTGTCCAGTCACGCGCGGAGGTCGAGAAGTGTGCCTGGCTCTGTGAGTACTACGCCGAACACGCCGCGTCCCACCTCCAGGACGAGGTCGTGGCCAGTGCACCCGAGGCTCGAACGGTCATCGTCCACGAACCCCTCGGGCCGGTCCTCGCGATCATGCCGTGGAACTTCCCGTTCTGGCAGGTCTTTCGCTTCGCCGCACCCACCCTCGCGGCCGGAAACGTCGGCCTCCTGAAACACGCGTCGAACGTCCCGGGCTGTGCGCGCGCAATCGAGGACGTCTTTCGAGAGGCCGGCTTTCCGGAGGGCGCGTTCACCACCTTGCTCATCGGTTCGGACGCAATCGACGCGGTGGTCACCGACGACCGGATCGCTGGCGTCACGCTCACCGGCAGCGACGGGGCCGGCCGAGCGGTCGGCGAGACGGCAGGACGCGAACTCAAAAAGAGCGTCCTCGAACTCGGCGGCAGCGACCCGTTCGTCGTCCTCGAGGACGCGCCGATGGACGAAACCGTCCAGGCCGCCGTTCAGGCCCGACTCCTCAACTCGGGCCAGTCGTGTATCGCCGCAAAGCGGTTCGTGGTCGTCGACGACGTCTACGACGAGTTCGTCGATCGGTTCGTCGAGGCGATGGACGAACAGGTCGTCGGTGATCCGACCGACGAGAGGACGGACGTCGGTCCGCAGGCGCGTCCGGATTTGATGGACGAACTCCACGAACAAGTCGAGAAGACGCTCGAGGCGGGCGGCGAGTGCCGTCTCGGCGGCGAGCCCATCGATCGAGAGGGGGCGTTCTATCCGCCGACGGTGCTCACGGACGTTCCCGAGGACGCACCCGCGGATCGGGAGGAACTGTTCGGCCCAGTAGCGACGGTGTTTCGCGTTCCCGACGAAGCGGCCGCGATCGAGAAGGCAAACGACACCCGGTTCGGCCTCGGGGCGAGCGTCTGGACGGAGGATCTCGAACGCGGCGAACGCGTCGCTCGACGGTTCGAATCGGGACTCGCGTTCGTCAACGAACTCGTCAAATCCGATCCCCGGTTGCCCTTCGGCGGTATCAAAGACTCGGGTTACGGGCGAGAACTCGCCGAGGACGGCATCACGGAGTTCGTCAACACGAAGACGATCTGGGTCCAACGCGCGGGCGGGGCGGGGACCGAGATGGTGGAGTGACGCGCCGGTGGGAGGGTCGATCAGTTGATCGTGGTGTGATCGGACTCCTCGTTCAGAGCGAGGTTCGCGGCGATTTCCGCGTTTCGCATCGCGTACTGGGCAGTCTGTTGGAGGCTGACGAGTACCTCACGTACCCGGAGCAACTCCTCGTTTGGCATCTCCGGGAGTCCCGAGAGGATCTCCTGTTCCCGGTCGGCGATCTCGTGGAACAACATCCTCACCTCGTTTGATTTGTCGTAGTCGCGTTCGACGGCCGATTCGACTGCCACCGACGTGATCTCGTCGACGAGTTCGTTGAGTTCACGAATCTCACGCATCACCGAGCTATCGACGTCGAGCGTGTGGCCGTCGGTCTCGAGGACGATGTCGGCGATGTCCTCACCGTTGTCGGCTGTCAGTTCGAGATTCTTCGCGATAGAGCGGTAGCCGATCAGCGGGAACCCGGTATCGAGGCCGACCGCTCGAGCGAGGTTCGGATTCTGGTAGGCGGTAAAGATCAGTCGCAACAGCAAGACGAAGATTTTGTTCGCCTGTCGCTCCCGGTTGAGCGCGCGCTGGGCGAGATCCGGATTTCCGTGAGCCAGCGCCTTGATCCCCTCCCCTCGCATGGTCTGTCCGGTTCGCTCGAGACGCTCTAAGAGGTTGTCGAGCGTGAAGTCTTCGGGGTCGACCGAACACCGGATCGAGATGCTCTCTGGGGTCTCCTCGATGACGCCGAGACCCATCAGCTGGGTTTCGGCCTGATAGACCGCGTTGATGTGTTCCGACTCGAGGGCGCCGTCCTCACGCTCGATGCGGATGACGCGCCGGCCGAGGACGTACTGGGCGACGATCGCCCGTTCGACGGCACTCGCATCGAGGTCGTCCGCGTGGATAATCGCCTCCGTTTCCTCGGAACTCGCCGACTCCGGCATCACCGTCAGTGTTCCTTTCCCACTGGTTCGAAGCGACACTTCGTCGCCTTTCTCGACGTCGTGTTCCGACGCCCACTCCGCAGGGAGGGTCATCGCGAGCGTCGATGGCCCGAGTCGCTGCACTTTCCGCGTTTCCATACACCCCCTATGGAAGGCCGTACCTTAATATTGACTATATTGGCATTACTGAACGGGATAATCGTTATATGGTTATCTTACAACCGAGTTTCGACCTATCCCTTATACAAAATCTATCGACCTAGATGAATATCACACGCGGTCGCTCCGATCGCTCTGTGATCGAGATTAGACGAGTCGGATCAACCGAGTCGTAAACCGCCCCGTCCGAACCTGCGTCCAGCCCCGGAGATCTTCGTCGATCGATTCGTCGTCCGTATCGGTTCGCAACATCTCGAGACCGTCGAGTTTCGCGCCGGTCGCGACGATTTCGATGTCGTCGGCTCGATCGATCACCGCCGGTGAAATCTGGTGGTTCCCGCGGCCGAAGACGAACCCCTGGCCGCCGATCGGCGAGACCACGATCGTCACTGGATCCTCGAGCACCTCGAGAACGTCGGCTTCGGCACCGTCGCGGACGAGCAGTTCTCCGTCCCGCCAGACGTCGACGCCGAGAGGTGACGCGTCGATTTCGAGTTCTGCCTCGATCGCGCCGACCGTCCCGCCCGGGCCGAAGACGTACGTCCGATCGGGATCGATATCGCGGGCAACCCCCTCGGCCAGGGTGTCGACGCTGCCACTGGCGAGCTGTTTGCTCGACTGAACGGTCGGCGCGACCGGGACGTCTGCGACGGCTTCGAGACGGGATTTAACCTCACCTTCCCGATAGGCGGCCTCGTCGATGTCGTTGACCTCCCTGGGTTCGACGCGATCGAACTCGGCGACAGTCCTGCCGACGTTCCCGGGAGTCACGGCGAACACTGACGAGTAGATCTTGACGCCAGCAGGAACCCCGAGGATCGGAACGTCCGCCCCCTCTTCCTCGAGCGTCGTGGCGACATCGGTGGCAGTTCCGTCGCCGCCGACGAAGAGGATCAGGTCGACCCCACACTCGAGGAACGCTCGAACGGCCTGGTGGGTATCCGCCGCGGTCGTACCAGCCTCCGCCGGATCGATCTCGCTCGGTGGCCCGTCGGCCTCGCGTCGATCCCCGCTAGACGGGTCGCCTTCGACGTCGGCACCACTCCCGTCGGCCGACGGATCGTACACCACCTCGGGCTCGTATCCCGCGTCCACCGCAGCGTACTCACCCATCACGCCGGCGGCAGTGTAGACGCTGAGCGTCGGCAGGCGACTGAAGAGCGACTCGAGCGCCTCGCGGGCCCGATCCGGTGCGCGCGCCTCCGCGCCGCGGTGTTTGGCCTCCTCGAGAGTGTCGTCGGTTCCCTTCAGACCGACCCGTCCACCCATTCCCGCGATCGGATTAACTACGACGCCGATCGATTCCATACTCGAGCATAGGTGAGACACTCCTAAAGCCGTGTGGATCTCCACCACGGCGTCGTTTCTGAAAGACTAAGAGGGATGGGCAGTGATCCACGCATATGACCGAACTCACCCACGGTATTCTCAACGCGGAGCCAGTATTGCCCATGGATCTGGTCGGCTGGGGAACGTTGCTCCTGGCGGTGCTCGTCACCGTCGTCTGGCTCGTCTACCTGTACCGATAGCTGCTACCGGTCGTCGTCGGTCGTTTCGACGCGGTTACGAAGCCACGAGGCTGCTTCGCGGACGGTCGTTTCGTCCACGTTTTCGATCTCGACCCGGACGGACTCCCCCGGATAGCTCCCAACGGAGACGTCGAACTCCTCGCGCAGTCGTTCGAGGCGATCCAGCAAGGCGCTCTCGGGTTCGTCCGCGACGACGACCGCCCGGTGGGTCGGCGTCCCGACGAACTCGGACTCGATCGTCTCGAACATCGCCCGCATTTCGTCCGGCACGCCGGGAAGTACGTACACTCCCTCGAGAGCCGCACCCGGCGCGACGCCGACCTCGTTGTGGAGTGGGCGTGCGCCGGCCGGTAACTCCGTCGTCCCCTCGGTCAGGTCCGCGTGCGAGTAACCCTGTTTTTCGAGCCAGGCATCGGCGTCTTCGTGTTCCGTCAGGTCGGTTCCGAGCGCAGCAGCGACTCCGTCCATCGTCACGTCGTCGTGTGTCGGACCGAGCCCGCCGGTGACGATCACCGCGTCGTACTCGGCTCGGTACTCGTTGACGACGCGGGCGATGTCTCCGACCCGGTCGGGAACGGTAGTGACCCGTTCGACCGTCACACCGCGTGTGGCGAGTTGCTCGCAGAGCCACGTGGCGTTCGTATCCGTCGTTCGTCCCGCGAGCAGTTCGTCTCCGACCGTAACGACTGCGGTGTTCATATCGACCCGTTCGGCCCGGTTCGCCAAAGGCATCTCGCCATCTTTCGTACCCTGTCGTGACGGTCACACGAACCACAAGATTCAATCTTGATAATTTAAAATACTACAACGATGCCTCGTTCGAAACGAACCGACTCGGATCCGGCTGGTGTCCTCTCGGCGCTCGGTAACAAGTACAGTGCCGAGATTCTCTGTGCTGCAGGGACCCCCAAGTCGGCCCAGGCGTTGAGTGAAGATATCGAGATCCCGATCGCGACCTGTTACCGTCGCATCGAGGAACTCGTCGACGCAGGCCTGCTAACCTGCGAGGGACGCAAGCTCTCCGAGGAGGGTCGTCGAACGAACATTTATCGACGGACGGTCGACGAACTCGAGGTCGACTTCTCGGGCGACCAACCGGAGTTCTCCCGGAAGCGACGGACCGAGGCGAAAAACCAACTGCAAGATCAGCTCGGAGACTAGTACTTCGACAAGCGTCGACTGCAGGCTTGCCAAAGCACTAGTAGAGCCTCCAGTTAATTCATTCCCAGTTGGGCAGCCCCTCGGAGATAGGCCTGCGCGCCGGTGTCGTGAATCGATTACGTCGTCGAGTAGCTTTAAGTAATCGTACGAGAATACTCGGGTATGACTAAGGGAATACTTAGAGATGGCTCGGCGGCAGCGGTCGACGAGTCAGTCGCCGGAACCCCGCGAACGATCCACGTCGGTCACGACCGGCCGATTCGAATCAGCACGGGACATCGACTCCTCCACCACGACGGGAACTGCGCCCGCCCGCACGGACACAACTACGAAATCGCCGTGACACTCGAGGGGGAACTCACGGCTGAGGGGTGGATCGTCGACAAAGGCGACGTCACGGACGTCATCAAGGAATGGGACCACACGTTCCTCTTGGAGCGGGGCGATCCGTTGATCGACGCCTTCCACGAAAGCGGCGACCGCGACGCGGTTGTCGTTCTCGATCATCCGCCGACTGCGGAGGTGATGAGCGTCGTCCTGGAGAGGAAACTCGAGCGCACTCTGCCGGAGAACGTTCACGGCGTCTCCGTACGGGTTGACGAGACGCGCGAGCTTTGCGGGGAGACCGCTCGCTGAGATGCCCGTCTCCGACAGCACCGACGTCGACGGCACCGGTATCGCTGACAGAAGGACGCTCGGGGGGAACGTCGACGACGAGAGACTGCCGATCAACGAGCTCTTTTGCTCGCTGCAAGGAGAGGGAACGCTCGCCGGCGTCCCCTCGGCGTTCGTCCGGACGAGCGGTTGCAATCTCCGGTGTTGGTTCTGTGACTCCTCTCACACCTCCTGGGAGCCGACTCACGCCTGGCTCGGTCTCGAGGAAATCCTCGCCGAGGTCGAATCGTACGGGATCGACCACGTCGTGTTGACCGGCGGCGAACCCCTGATCCACGATCGGAGTGTCGACCTCCTCGAGAAATTCGCCGACAAGGGGTACCATACCACTGTCGAGACGAACGGAACGATCTATCGGGACGCGCCGATCGATCTCGCATCGATCAGCCCAAAGCTCGCCACCAGTACGCCAACGCCTGATCGGTCGCCGACGGCCGACGGTGCAGACGAGTGGGAGAGCCGCCACGAAGAGAAACGAATCGACCTCGAGTCGCTCTCGAACCTCGTCGAATCGACCGACTGTCAGCTCAAGTTCGTCGTTACCGGCGACGACGACCTCGCGGAGATTCTCGAACTGCTCTCCGCGCTTCGAGAGACGACCGACGCGACGGTCCGAGACGAAGACGTCCTTCTGATGCCCGAGGGGGCGACCCGAGAACAACTCGCGGAGACGCGGACACGCGTCGCGGAACTCGCGTTGAGCCACGGGTTTCGATACTCCCCCCGACTGCACGTCGACCTCTGGAACGACGCCCCCGAAACGTGACCCGAAAATCGATGACGACCGACACGAGTACCGATTCCGACTTCGTCCCCACCGACCAATCCACGGGAGACGACCGCCCTGGCGCGGTCGTCCTCCTTTCGGGCGGGATGGACAGTACCACCGTCGCCTACGAAGCACGCGACCGAGGCTACGACGTCTTCGCCTTGCACACCTCCTACGGCCAGCGCACCGAACACCGCGAACTCGAGTGCGCTCGGACGATCGCCAGGGAACTCGAAGTGGCCGACTTCCTGCGAGTCGAGACGGGTCACCTGGCCGAGATCGGTGCCTCGAGTCTCACCGACGACGAGATGACCGTCGAGGACGCCGACGTCGGCCGTGAGGAGATTCCGTCGTCGTACGTCCCCTTCCGGAACGCGAACCTGCTCTCGATGGCAGTTTCCTACGCCGAGGCCACCGACTGCGAGGCCGTCTTCGTCGGCGCACACAGCGAAGATTTTTCTGGGTATCCGGACTGCCGACCGGCGTTTTTCGACGCCTTCCAGCGCGTCGTCGACGTCGGGACGAAACCCGAAACCGAGATCGCCATCGAGGTGCCGTTCGTGGATCGGTCGAAGACGGAAATCGCAAAACGGGGACTCGAGCTCGAGGTGCCGTTCGAGCACACCTGGAGTTGCTACCGCGAGGATCGGCCCGCCTGCGGAAGCTGTGACGCCTGTGCCTACCGACTGCAAGCGTTTCAGCGACTCGGCGTTCGGGATCCGATCGAATACGCAGAACGTCCTTCCTACGTCGACGGCCGACAATAAGACCGCCGACACCCCGACAGCGAGTCCGCCGCTGGCGGTCGTACTCGGCCCTGATAGTTGAATCGGATATCCCGTCGGGAACCGTCGCCGAGATCAGCGACGATACTCGATATTTGTGTGGATGTAAACCCCCATTCCGGTGAACTATTTTTGATCGTGAACCTGTCACCGGTCATTCGGTCGAGTATCGTGACGAACGTGGGGATCGACGATGGTGTTTGGACATATGGTAAATTCT
The DNA here is from genome assembly GCF_009807105.1 of Natrialba sp. INN-245. Lineage (NCBI taxonomy): Archaea > Methanobacteriati > Methanobacteriota > Halobacteria > Halobacteriales > Natrialbaceae > Natrialba > Natrialba sp. INN-245. The sequence goes on from NZ_WUBV01000017.1 coordinate 239,308, forward strand.
ATCCTCTTTAGAGTATATTCGCCCACAACAATAGAGCTTTAATAGTAGAATCCATTGGTTGACTCGAGTATAAGATGACAGGTGACAACCTGACTTCGGCAGAACAGGCGGTACTCGACGAAATCGAAGAAAAGGGCGTCGACTTCCTTCGATTACAGTTTACCGATATCCTGGGAACGGTCAAGAACGTCGCCGTCCCCGCACGCCAGGCCGAGAAGGCGTTCACCGAGGGAATCTACTTCGACGGCTCCTCCATCGAGGGCTTCGTCCGCATCCAGGAATCGGACATGCGTCTGGTTCCCGACCCGGAGACGTTCGCGGTTCTGCCCTGGAGACAGAAAGACGATAGCGCCGCCGGTCGGATGATCTGTGACGTCTACGATACCTCCACGGGCGAACCGTTCGAGGGCGACCCGCGTCGCGTCCTGAAAGACGCCATCGAGCGCGCCAAGGAGATGGGCTACGAGGTCAACTTCGCACCCGAACCCGAGTTCTTCATGTTCGAAGAGGACGAGGACGGCTACGCGACGACCGAAACCGCCGACCACGGCGGCTACTTCGACGTCGCCCCCAAGGACCTCGCAAGCGACGTCCGACGGGATATCATCTACGGACTCGAGGAGATGGGCTTCGAGATCGAAGCCAGCCACCACGAGGTCGCCCGCGGTCAGTACGAGATCAATTTCGAGTACGACGACGCACTCTCGACGGCCGACAACGTCGCAACCTTCCGCACCGTCGTCCGCGCGATCGCCGCCCAGCACGACCTGCACGCGACGTTCATGCCCAAACCGATCCCGAAGATCAACGGCTCGGGCATGCACACCCACCAGTCGCTGTTCACCGAGGACGGCGAGAACGCCTTCCACGACGAGGACGACGAGTTCGACCTCTCCGACACCGCCCACTCCTACCTCGCGGGTATCTTAGAGCACGCGCCCGCGATCACCGCCGTGACGAACCCGACGGTCAACAGCTACAAGCGTCTGGTTCCCGGCTACGAGGCACCCGTCTACGTCGCGTGGTCCGACCGCAACCGCTCGGCGCTGATCCGCAAGCCCGCCGCACGCGTTCCGGCGGCCTCGCGC